>DATHMQ010000101.1:0-45266 GCA_035486935.1 Solirubrobacteraceae bacterium | reverse complement strand
GAAGTTGCGGCGGCAGTCATTGCGAGTGCGGCGACCCGCGGATGCGCTGCTGACACGGCCAAAGCCCAAGCCAAACGGCGCTGAGGCGATCCCAGGCTTTACACTGGTGGCTCGACCTCCAGGAGAGGTGGCCGAGTGGCTGAAGGCACTCGCCTGCTAAGCGAGTATGGGGGTTAAACTCCATCGAGGGTTCGAATCCCTCCCTCTCCGTTTTGTTGTGTCTCGGGACATCCTGGACGGGTGTCTCGGGTGATAGTAGACGGTTCAGGTGTTGTTGATTGGTTGGTAGTCGCGGTTGGGGTCGAGGGTGAGTTCGCGGATGAGCTGGCCGGTGTTTGCGTTGGTGATGCGGATGTTTTGGTCGGCGATGAGGAGCTTGATCGCTTGTCCTGTGTGTGCTCTGCCGATGCCGATGTGGTGTAGGCGGCTGTTGTGGCGGAGCGTGACTCGGCCTGTCTTGTCGACTTTGTCTTTGCGTACGCGGAAATGGGTTGCTGGGAGCGCTCCAGCGCTTGTGGGTCTGGCCTTGGTTCGTGCGTTGTAGGCCTGTAGTGGTGTGCGGCCGTGGAGCGCTCTGTGGGGGCGAATGTTGTTGTAGTAGTGGACGAACGCGTCGAGCTGGGCTTGTAGCTCAGCGAGGCTCCTGGCGGGCTTCTGGCGGGTGAGGTAGCGCTTGAGTGTTTGGTGTAGGCGCTCGATCTTTCCGCAGGTTTGGGGGTGGTATGGCCGGGAGTTCTTGCTGGCGATCCCGAGTCGCTCGAGTTCTGTTTGTAGGAGCACCTTGCCCTTGCGTGGTGTGGCGGTGAACACGGCGCCGTTGTCGCTGAGCAGCGACGCTGGCAGTCCGTGCAGGCTCGCGGGTCTTGTGGAAGACGTCCACGACGTCTTGAGCTTTGGTTCTCGTGAACGCGTGGGAGGCGAGGAACAGGCGTGAGTGGTCGTCGATCATGTTCAGGATCTCCGCGTGCTTCCCGCCTGAGAGACGCCAGTGCGTGATGTCTGTTTGCCATGTCTCGTTCGGTAGGTCTGCTTCGAAGCGGATCAGGCTGCTGTGCGGCCGCTTCTGAGGTTGGGAGACGATGAGGCCGTGTCGTCTGAGGATCCGCCAGATCGTCGAGAGATCGACGGTGCCTCATCGATCTCTTGGGCGAGGTGGTAGGCGATCGTCGCCGCGCCAGCATCGTGGTCTTCCTGGGACAGCTGCTCCCGCAGCTTGAGGACCGCCTCCATTATCTCTGTGGGCGTCTGGTGCTCGCAGGAGCGTGGCCGACGAGAACGGGGTTCTAGTTGTTCTGCCCACGTAGGTTGTGAACGCGGCTGATGGGAGGCTGGTTAGCAATCCCGCTGTGTGGCCTGCGCGTGTTGTAGTGCTCAAGCCAGTGTTGCAGAGCTTTGTTGCGATGGACCCCATGAGCCGCAGCCAGTTCGCTAACCCGACGGCCCTCCAACACGTGCGCCTCGACCAGATACCGCGCCATATCCACAGGAAAACCCCTTCAAATAGGTGTCTCCTATGTCCCGACACACATGTCGCCTATCTACTGAAACCACACACCCCCTCTCCGTTTCGCGGCAGGTGCGCTCATGGCAGCACTGCGAAGCACTGTGGTATCGGTTATCGGTCGGACGCTGATGGGATGTCTAACATCTTGATCTGTGATGTCTGATGTCTCGATTAGGGATGCTAAACATGCGGAGCAACTCTTTGTTGCGCTTTCGGAGCAGCTCGCTGCTCGCGGCGAGGCGCACACGATCGTCGTCGTCGGGGGCTCGGCTCTTATTGTGCTTGGGTTCGTGTCTCGAACGACCAGAGACGTAGACGTGGTCGCATTGCTACAGGATGAGGAACTCGTCTCGGCGGAGCCGCTACCCAACGGGCTGCTAGCAGCCGTCAAGCTCGTAGCGGATGACTTCGGCCTCCGCGAAAGCTGGCTGAATTCCGGACCCACTCCGCTCCTCGACCTCGGGCTGCCTCCGGGATTCCTCGCCCGTGGGGAAAGGCACGCCTATGGCATAGCCCTTGATGTGGTCTTCGCCTCGCGGCTCGACCAAATCCACTTCAAGCTCTACGCAGTCGTAGACCGAGGCGGCGGCAGGCACTTGGATGACCTACAGGCTTTGTCGCCTACCGAAGCGGAGCTGCTTAAGGCGGCTAAGTGGAGCGAAACCCATGACACGTCGGCTGGGTACCGCGAAGTTCTCGAAGAAGTCCTTGCTCATTTTGGAGTCAGACGTGAGCCGGCTTAGGAGTACAGAACTGCTTACGGAGCAGCTTGTCTCATTCGCGTGGGACGAGTGGGCGCAGATGGGCGTATTCACGGCGCCTAACTGCGTCAGTCCGTGGGCACAGGATCCTGAGGCGTTGATCGTCTTCACGCTTGAGATCGGCCGTCGAGATCCACGGTTGTTCGATGAGGTGCTCGACTGGATGCTCGCGAACGAGACGCTGTTTAGCGTACGCCGACTACGTGCTATGTGCATCGACCAGGATGATCGGAAGCTCGTGGCAGGAACGATCGGTTGGCTTGCACGTCAAGGACCGCGAGCACGGCTAAAACCTCGGCGCGAGGATCACGCACCAGGACTTACGGACCTTGAACCACTTTTCTTTGGAGGTGGACCATTCGGTGACGCTGACCCCGACTTTGCGGCTGCTGGGCTATTGCGATCCGTACTCCTTGCGTCTTGGAAGTCGACCGCACCTGACCTTGAGACCTCGATCAACTTCGCATTTCGCCTGCGCGCGATCCTCGGCGTGGGCATCCGCGCCGAACTCATACGTGTGATGTTGACCAGCCATCCGTCTCCAGCTAGCTCACAGATGCTGGCACGCGCCATCGGCTACTCCAAGCGAAACGTGCACGACGCGCTTGCCGGGCTGGTTTCGGCACAGGTTCTCATGTCCTTTCCAATCGATGGGGAGCAGCGCTACGCAATCAATAACGAGATCTGGGCGGCCCTCCTCCAGCGCGACCCTGCAGCGCTCCCCATTCATCGCGACTGGCCGCAGCTATTGGGGGCTCTGCGCTTGATTGTGCGCTGGCGCGTAGAGGAAGAGCAATTGAGAGCCTCGAAATACATGAGGCAAAGCGGTACCCGGCAGCTATTGGTTCGGATCAGTAGCGATCTGGCGTTCGCGGGTATAGAGGTTCGCCAGGGCGTCAAGGCCGAGCAGGCACCAGCTGAGATCGACCGAGTCCTCGACTCGATCCTTCATCGCCTCAATCCGGACTACGTCGACCGTTAGTTGCTTCAGTTAGGCCCAGGAGCCGGCAAGATTGGTCGATCTGGGTCACATCCAGCGGTTTGCGCGGCTCATAAGAAACCGCTGGTCGTGAAGCGCCCTGATGCGCTCCCAGGTCGGGTCATGTTTCGAGAGTCGTCCCTCCAGCCCCGCCATTTGCTTGAAGCACGAACCCGGCCCGAGAAAAGGGGTCGGGTTCCTTTTTTGGGCTGGACGGCCTTATTCTGCGTGGTTCTGGGGCGTTTCGTGCCCGTTTGCGGGGTTTTCTTGGCTTGCCGAAGGGTGCGCGGTTGAGGGTGGCGAGTGCGTCGTAGAGTGGGGTGCGTTCTGCTTGGATGGTACACCGAGCTGCATCAGCGCTGGATCTCAAACGTCGAGACCGGCAAGCGCAACCCCAGCTATGGGAGCCTCAGACGCTTGGCTGCCGGACTCGAGCTGTCCGCCTCGGAGCTACTCGCCCGCGCCGAGCAGATCGAGGCCAGCGGTATAGAGGCGATCAACGCCACCGCTCAATAAGACCATCGGTCTACGAGCCCGTGCGGGGGCCGGTCCACAGCTTGACCTACCGGAGTGCTCGTGCCTACCTTTGGGGAGTCCATAAACGAGAGTGGCCCCGACACAGAATTGGAGCCCGCGCCGAGGCCCAGACACGAGAGGAAGGAACCCTCCCATGCCCGATTCTGAGCCTACCCTGATGCCTGCCGAGAAACAGGCCCGCACCGAGTCAGCCATCATGACCCTGCTACTCATCCACGACGACCAACGCCCCTGGTCCACCGACGAACTAGTCCGTACCATCCGGACGAGACATGGATACCCGCGACGCGATCGCCAACCTCCACGCTGCCGGCCTCTTGCACCTCACCACCGACGGCTTCATCTTCGCCACTCGCGCCGCAACCCACCTCGACCGGCTCGACATGTAGCGCCTCAACAGCCAGGCACTCGGGCGGGCGCACCACGCCCGCCCGAGTCGCCTCATGGTACTTGTGCGACGGAGGCCTCACCAGCGTACCTTCCGATAGTGCTTGAGCAACATGCCCCAAACAGGCGCCCCATCCTGACCCGCAATGATCGGGTGATATATACGAGCGGCACCATCTACCACATCCAACGGTGGTTGAAATCCACCAGCTTTCATTCTCTGCTGTGTTGGAAATGGCCGCTCATCTGTCACCCAGCCTGTATCTACGCTCGTCATGTAGATACCGTGCTCCGCGAACTCTGCCGCACTCGTTCTAGTAAGCATGTTTAGAGCCGCCTTCGCCATATTCGTATGAGGGTGAGAGGCGCCCTTGTAGCGTCTGCTGAATTGACCCTCCGTAGCGGAGACGTTGACAACGTAGCGGGCGCCTCGCTGGGAGGCCCGGGCCATGAGAGCAGAAGTGAGCATGAACGGGGCCACAACGTTGCACAACTGCACCTCGAGCATCTCTATAACGTCCACTTCTCCAAGCTTCTTACTCCAGCTGTTGTCTGGCAAAGCGTCTCGCATGAGTCCGGTTGCATCAACGACTCCGAGCTCTTCTGCGACTGCAAGCGGCTCGATTGTCTCGAGCGCATGAGGGGGGGCGTCGTCAGGCAACAAGTCAGTGTGCTGGGACGTTGGTGGTGGCAACCCAAGCACACGTGAGCCTCGCGTCATCACCACAGCATCGAGGTGAGGCGTCGCAGTTTGTCGCTCGTTGTTGGCGAGCAGAGCATAGGCCGAGTCCGGGCGGCGTATCGTCTGTGCAGCGTTGTTGACGAGAATGTCGACGGCGCGCCTGCCCGCGATCGTTTCAGCACACGCGAGTACTTCGGCCGGAGAACGAAAGTCCGCCCCGACGATCGCGAGACGCGGCCACCAGTCGCCGCTATCCTTGGCTTCTGCGAAGCGACGGGCGGCGTCGCGCGGGAACCTCGTGGTTACCGAGACCTCGGCGCCGTCTCGGAGTAGCTTAAGTGCAAGCTCATGACCGATCTTTACTCGGCCACCGGTCACGACAGCGTGCATTCCTGCTACCGACGCAGACGCTCCGCGCATCGCTCGATTACGTTCAGCGCAGTCCGGACAGAGGGCGTGATAAAAATCATCTACTACCGAATATGGACTATGGCAGACGTAACACCGGAGCGGCCTTTTGACTAGCCCAATTCCGTGAGGCCCGAGTCCCATATAACCATTGAGCGCGACATCCGGAGCTCGGCTCGGATCACCTGTCGTCGTCTTTCGCAACAACGCGATGTCGGACCTCGAGCGACGGACGCGTCGACGTCGACGTTCGGTCACGTCTCTAGATTCCGGTGCCAGAGTAGCTGGATCGGCCGTCTGTCGCCGCCGGCTACGACGACGCCGGGCCTTCACCCGTGGACTCTGTGAGCGCCAGCAAAGCAGCACGGGTTGTCTTGGTGATATTTGCTGGCGGACCGGAGACGTCGAACCATTCGACGGCATCGTGGGTCTCGGGCTCCAGGTTCTCCGGCTGCCCGGTGATCGTCACTAGAAATCTCGGGGATACCCAATGGACGCCCTCACTCTCAACGATGTGGTCGGTGACACCTAGCGACGCGACTACCTTGGCGTCACAACCCAACTCCTCCTTGATCTCCCGGACGATGGCCGTCTCAAGCGTCTCGCCGAACTCGACGCGCCCGCCTGGAATCGACCAATGACCAGCCTCTGGTGGCTTCTTGCGCTTGAGAAGGAGCACGGCTCCGCGGTCGATGATCACCGCCCCGACTCCAACTCCGATATAATCGCGCCCCGCCTTCATCATCATTCCACTATGTTGTCATGTTCCGGCCGGGCCTGCAATAACTCCGTCGGGGCGCCAGTACGCAGAAGTCGTACCGGCTCACCCGGTTCAAGCGCCGGCGCTCTCGAGATCGAATGCATATAAAGGACAAGGCGGTCCTTTCGTGCATCCCAGAGGAACTCCGCGAGGTCCGCGAACATCCCCACGATGCTCAGCTGGTAGAAGAAGAGGCCAACGACGTCGAGAAGCAGTCCTGCGCCGAGACGAAGCCGCCCCGCGACGCCACGGCTTCGTGCCACTGAGTCGAGTACTTGGCTCTGCAACTCGTAAATACTTTCTTCGATGGCAACGAGAGATTGTTCCCGCTCGGCAGGGTCGGAAGAAAGACGCGCATGTCCCTCCATCAGTTGCCGAATCTGCTTCCTAACCTTAGGCAGCTGCTTTCGCAGGGTAACGAGTTCGTCGACGGTTAGGCCGCTCAGTGACGCGATGCGAAACACGGCGAACAGAAGATCTGACACATCGAGCTGCAGGCCGAGGTGGGTGCCCTCGGTCTGTATGGCCTGCTCGGTCACAATGCCGTGTGGCGCAAAGTGCCCCAGATCCGCCGCTAGGTGCATAGCCACGCCAACATTCCAGAGGGT
The DNA here is from genome assembly GCA_035486935.1 of Solirubrobacteraceae bacterium. GTDB lineage: Bacteria > Actinomycetota > Thermoleophilia > Solirubrobacterales > Solirubrobacteraceae > Palsa-744. The sequence continues at coordinate 38,640 of DATHMQ010000101.1, read as the reverse complement.
CACGCGGCGCTCAACGACGCGTGAAGCGCGCTCTGGGTCTGGCAAGCCGTCACTGGGGACGTAGGGACGTGTCGAGATTGCCTCCGCAATCGAGTTGGCTATCGTCAGATGGACTTCGGCCGGCAGGACGAGGTCTGATGCGCTGATGAGGGATGGCGGATCAGACTCCAGCCCGAGTAGTCGCACGAGGCCAGCATCATGGAGTTCCGCTATCACGCGGTCGCCGAGTCGATCAGACTGCACGGCACTTGACCTGACGTAGACGACGTCATGGAAGGTAAGAAGCGACCTGTAGATCTGCTCAAGGAGTCGATCGCGCTTGTTGTCGCTAGCCGGGATGAAAACGCTGCTAGTCACTTGGGCAGATGAGGTCTCGGAAAGTTGCAAGGGCTGGTACGAGATCGGCCTCGTATATGTGATAGCTCGCCGCGAAATGGATGTAGGTCCCAACGCCGGCACCGAGGCGAGCGGCGACAAGACTTCCCAAACGCACCATTGCGACCATGTCCGGGAACGCAGCCGTCCATGCGTCATTACTGCGAAAGTAACTAAAGACATTGAGGCAGCCTTGGCGAAGGAGGAACTGGACGATGCAGGCGCATGGCGGATGCTCCGACATAGCGTCGGTGTCGCCGTCCCACAATGCAATCACGGCGCGACGCGAGTCAGGACGTGCCGAGAGCCGGCTGATGACCGCCTCGAGCTGGTTAAAGCCTGGCTCCGTCAACGTGTCGGGACGGTTAATCCGGCTAGCGATCCCCACTCCGATGGTCGCGTCGGACATGGCGAGCCAGTGGTCCTCGACAAATTGTTCTGAGAAGGGATAGCGGAAAGGGAGTCCGCGGTCACGAGTTGGATCTGTGACCTCAATACGCATACCCATAAGTTCCCGAGCGTGTAGCCCACGTTGGGTGTCTACCAGCGGGGCGCCGGAGTCTAGAACGGCGCAGATGCTCTTCTCCCACGCGTCGGGCAATGTCTCGGATCGGATAGATGTCGTTCCAGTGGATTCGATCGACATAGCGGTATTCTCGTCTCGGACGACGAGAATACCGCTACTGCTGAGCGAATCGCGGCAAGTAGAGCGAGGGCTCGCGGGCGATTTTGAGCCCAGCCACGTCGTGCGCGCGCGCTTCAGGCGGTACGTCGCCCAGCTCACAAGGTGGCGACGACCTCAAGAGCCTCATCGAGGGTGTCAACGACAACCGACGCTAGTTCGTAGACGAAGAGATGGTCGTGAGGATTGCGATCCGGACCTGCCTCCCCACCGGACTCGTGGCTTGGCAGGACGACGATTACGAACTTTCCTTTGCTGCTGGCACGCCCGAGCTCAACCATGCTGCCGATGCTCACGCTGTACGCGCCAGCCAGGTTCATCAATAGAACGTCGCAGCGATCAACATCCCACAAGTCGCGTGCGACGGCAGCGTGGCCGTCTACGAGGCCCGCCTTATGACTATCGGTGTCGATGGGCCCGATATCAGCTAGGTGCTTTCTTCCGCGCATTGGGTCGCCACACTCGGCGTGCGGTGCCGCGTCAGCGAGGCGGGCACGAACGTCTGCTCTCCAGTCGCAAGCCCCTCGATAGGAGAGGCCGGTGATGGGGCCCGAGAGAAAGACGCGGAGCGGTGGTCGGCTGTCGTACCAAGGCGCCACGTCGTGCCGCTCCGCAGCTGCGAACCTTGCCATGCGGTTACGCTAGCGCGCGCGCCGGTCGTTGGGCCGCCTATCACCGGGAAGGGACGAACGAAACGCCGCAAAGTGCCTGGACTATTGCCCGGTCAGACCGGAAAGCCCTGTTGCGCACGCCCGTATTGCGGGGCAAGGGATGCGATGGCATGCGACGATGCGCACATGACGAGTCGCGGGGTGCTGGTGGGTGTCTGCGGTGCAACAGGCGCCGGGAAGAGCACAACTGTTGGCGGCCTAGCAGCAGCGCTCGGCCTACGGGCGTGGCATGAGCGGGTTGACGAGAACGACTTCTTCCTGCGATACATGGCGGATCGTGGTAGCTGGGCGCTCAGAGCACAGGTGGCTTTTGTGCTCGGAGCGATCGAGGATGCCGCGGCCGCTCGCGCGAGCCCGCTAGGCGGTGTTGTTGAGCGACCCGCTGTCGAATTGTTCGGCGTGTTTGCTCAAGACCTCCAAGAGACAAGCTTCCTTGACGAGGATGAGGTTCGACTGCTCGGTCGGCTTGTGGCAATCGGCGAGGGGATGTGTGGCGTCCCGGATGTCATCGTAATGCTCCACGCCAGTCCGGCAGAGCTGTTCGCGCGCATTCGCGCCCGTCAGCGACCAGGCGAGGAGAGTTACAAGCTCTCTGACATCGTGCGGCTCACCGAGCGTTACGAGGCTTGGTCTCTCTCTTGGGACCGATGTCCGAGGATCGACGTCGACACAAGCGAGATAGACCTCCGGACGCTTGCAAGCCTCAGGCGGCTTGCAAGCGAGGTCCGTAAGCACCTCGAGGACGCAATCTAAGGCGGCGTAATCCCTTTGTGGCCGCCACTGAGCCGCGGAGAGAGGCCCGTCGTCTAGCTTGTCGACGCCCTGACGGACAATGCCGCTTGTGCGACGTTGGCCCCGCTTCCTAACCGTTGATGGATTAGCGCTCTTCAGTCCTTGCGGATGTAGGGAATGGCTATGCGCCAGAAGGTCATGTCGGACTTGACCGCCTCGAGATACTTCTGCTGTGGCTCGGTGAGGTCGCTGTAGATCACGCTGATGTTCATGCCCGGGTCGTTGTCAAGCGGCGGCGCGTGCCATGCCTCGTGCATGTAAGTCCCAGCAACGCGGCGGGTTTCTGCCACGAGCTTCGCGTAGCGCTCGTAGACCGGTTGTGATTTCGTGCTGATCTGTGCCAGGTAGTTGTTGAGCGATTCCTGAACGGTGTGCAGCGCGGTCGAAATGCGGAGGCGCTCCTCGTTTCCGAGCTGTTCTTGCTCCTGACTGGGCGCACGGCGCCGACGGATCGCGTATGGGAACTCCTGATAGGAGATGACGGCCGAGTATGCATCGGCGTACAGCTTTTGCAGTCGGGTCCGCTCGGTCCGTACGCCGTTGACGAACCATGTCACCAACCCGAACGCCGCTGTCACCGCCCCCGCGATTACCGGCACGATCGTCCACGGTGGGATGCCCAACAATTGAACGTCACAATATCCGAGGAATCGTAGTATCGCTTCTCGACAACGGTCTGCTTGTGCCTATGGAGTCGCTTGACGAGGCGGATCGGATCTTGATACTGCCGTCAGAGGGCGCGATGGTCTGCTTTACCGTGCAATACGTCCGTGGTGAGGCGCTGGAGCGTCGGCTCGCAGATGCGCAGCCGGACAAGGTCAGCTTTCGAACGTGTCTCAGTCTCCGCCTTGTCATATGCTGGCTGGTGGCCGTTCGATGTATGCCTTATTGGTTCTCCTACCATGGGCTCGATAATGTTTGGATTGATGGCGGAGCAACTCACACAACAGTTGTGGGACTCCGAGGGAGAGCGGATGCGTCGGCTGAGGTTGCGAGCGGATGGGCAGCGACCGCTTGTCGTGAACCTCAGGGAGACGATCTCGTTGACTCGCAAGCTGTTTGAGTTGCGCGATTCCGCGCGGCGTGCCCGTTGAGTGCGCCGTCGTTCGATCAGCTTCTCGTTCGTGTCGTCCAGGCCGATGTTCGTTTCGTCATTATTGGAGGCTTGGCGCTTGGTTCGCCTCTGCCGCACGCTTTCGAGCTTGCCCGCCTGCGGTTCCACCAGGAGCCTAATCAAAGCCTCGAGCTGGACCGGACTCAGCAAGACGTTGCTCAGCTTCGTGCAGTACGGATTCCTCGAATGAAATCGATCGCTTTTGACTTGCCATAGGCTAATCTCACCACGGTAGGAATTTCTGCCTTGCCGGCTGTTTGAGGCTCGGGACGTGCGGGGCTGGAGCTCACACCGCACTTGAGTTGAGATCGCGTTATGCAGGTGTAGCCCCGGGCCCGAAGCGTTCGTACAGTTCGGGCAGTAGCGCCCCGAGGTTGGCGTACTCCTCGGCGCAGTGGGTCGCAAGCGCTTGGGGAAGACCCGTGGGCAGGGCGCGGCGGCGGACGACGGGATTGTTGAGCAGCGGCTCGGCGAGGCCGCCGAGCGGTCCGTAGGGGCGCAGGGCGGCTCCGAGCCAGAAGCGGCTACGCAACACGACGCCCACGCTGTCGCCTGCCTTCTCGCTGTGGTCGTCGGCGCGACTACCCGCGTCATTACCTGTGCGCCCACTGTCGCCGTGGCCTTGGTCCTGGCCCTCATAAAGGAACACGTGGAACATGGGGGAGTGGCGCACGTGCAGGCGGTCGTCGCCCACGTAGCCGCAAACGATCGACGCGACACGCGGATCGTCGAGCGCGTCGCTTGACATGCCCATCTCGCTGGGCGCCTTGAACTCGATGCGGGCGCGTACGACGCCGGTGCCGACGTCCTCGACTGGATGATGCACGGTGCCCCAGTGGGCCTTTGCGTATGCACGCGAAGCGGTTTGCAGGGAGTTGTCGCGGTGCGCGGTCGGATGCCAGATGCGGTAGCGCAGCGGATCGCGCGGATGCCAATCGAACCACCAGTCGACCATCTCGCCGCTCACGTTCGGCATTGCGGTGCGCACGGCCACGTAGGCCACTCCGTCGTCGAGCAAGCACCAGCCGGTCTCGCATGGCAGTGGGGTGGGATCGAGCAGGCCATCCACCGCGCTGAGCACGAGCGCGTCGCTTGGATCGATGGGGCCGCGCTCGATCGCAGTGAGCGTCTCCTGCTCGGGGAGGCTTATTGGGCGCGTGAGGTAGTCGCTGAGAGTGTCCGCGCTCATCGTGTCGCTGCGGGTCGTCCCATCCACGAGTGAAAGCGACCGTCCGGGTCATACTTGGCGCGCAGCTCGTCCAAGCGCCGCATCTGCGTCTCGCCGACGAAGCGCGCAGGCCGGTTGCCAAGGTTCTCGTCGGCCAGTTGGATGCCGCTGGCCAAAGATTTCATCTCGCGCATGCGCTCGGTCGCCCAGGCGACGTTGGCCTCGTCTTCGGCCGGATCCTGCCAAACGCCGTATAGCGCGATGTAGGTGTCGTCCTCGACGCTGTAGGCCATGTCGGGACGCTCGGGCTGGGGGGTGGGCCCGGGCTGCCAGTTCATCCACAGCATGTGCGAAGGCGCCGGCGGCAGCGTCTCGGCGATGCGCCGCAAGCCCGGCAGCAAGTCCTCGGCGGTGGCGTGCGTCCACATGTTGTCGGCCGAATAGCGATGAGCGTCGGGATAGGCGGCGTGCGCGCCGGCATACAAATCGACCAGCTCGCCTGGCACATAGGGAAGCGCGAGCTTTGCGCGGTCGAGCACGGGACAGCTTTCCAGCACGGCGATCGCCTCGCGCGCCTCCTGCTCGCTGTCGGCGAGCACCGGCCCGGTCACGGCGATCTCGAGCTCGCCTTCCTCGGTACGGTGAATGAAGACCATCAGCTCCATCGTGCGCGCGACTCGCGGACCGATCTCGCGCGCCCAGCCGAAGACCTGCTCGAGCACGTCCACCGGGTAGAGGAACACGCTGTTGACGACCAGCTTGGGCTTGCGCACCAGGCGCAGGTGAAAGCGCGTCACCACGCCGAAGAAGCCGGGCCCGGCACCGCGCGCGGCCCAGAACAAGTCGGCGTTCTCGTGCTCGCTTGAGTGCACCAGCTCGCCACTCGCAAGCACCACGTCGATCGCCTCGACGCTCATGCAGGCGGGCCCATATACGCGGCCGTTCCAGCCGTAGCCGCCCTGCAGCAGATAGCCGCCGAGGCCAACGCCCGGGCAGTGTCCGGCGGGGAAGAAGAGATCGTGCTCGGCAAGCAGCTCAAGCAGCTCGTCGCCGTGGCAGCCGGGGCCGACCACGGCGGTCATAGCCTCGGCGTCCAGCTCTACCTCGCGCAGCGCCGATACGTCCAACAACAACCCGCCGTCGCGCACGTGATTGCCCGCCCACGAGTGCCCGCCAGAGCGAACGCCGACGCGCATGTCCTCTGTGCGCGCGTGGGATATCGCCCGCATGACATCCGCCTCGCTGCTCGCAAGCACGATCGCATCCGGATAGCGCTCGGGCGTGCGTGCGTTCCACACGGCCGCGCGGCGTGCCTGCTCATAGTCGGCATCTCCGCGCGCCAGCAGCGTGCCGTCGTAGGCGTTTGCCATAGTCGCCGCACAATACCCGTCCTCTCCGATCAGCCGATCCGTCCCAGCTTCCGACACCTGCGTGCACCAAGAGGCGTACTCGGAGCAACCCTGTGAGCGCCCCTGGCCCCGCGAGCGCGCACACGCGTGCGGCTCACACACAGGCCTCGGAGGAGCTTCCCTTCGAGGACCGCGAGGACTTCGAGGACGCGCGGCGCGGCTTGATCGAGAGCGCCCCGAGCCTTGTGCTGCGCGACGCGTGCGGGCGCACGGTGTGGGACATGGACAGCTATGCGTTTGTGGAGCAGCGAGAGGGGGTCGTTACCCGGCGTGGGGGTGCGCAGGCAGACGCACCCCCACAAGGTGCGGAGGCAGACTCGGAAGGGCAGTCCGCCAAAGACACATCGCAGGCGCCCGACACGGTCCACCCGAGCCTGTGGCGCATGGCGCAGCTGAATGGGATCCACGGCTTGTTCGAGGTCGTGCCCGGCATCTATCAGGTGCGCGGCTATGACATCTCGAACATGACCCTCGTCGAGGGCGATACGGGCGTGATCGTGATCGACCCGCTGGTCTCGACCGAGTGCGCGGAGGCGGCTTTGGCCCTGTATCGCAAGCATCGCGGCGAGCGCAAGGTCAGCGCGGTCGTCTACACGCACAGCCACGTCGACCACTTCGGCGGGGTGAAGGGCGTAGTCAGCCTCGAGCAGGTGCAGGTGGGCGAGGTGCCGATCTGGGCCCCGTCAGGCTTCCTGGAGCACGCCGTCTCGGAGAACGTGCTTGCCGGCGGGGCGATGGCCAGGCGTGCGAGTTACATGTTCGCGCCTGCTCTGGAGCGGGGTCCGCGGGGCCAGGTGGATGCCGGCATCGGCAAGACGACCTCGACCGGCAGCATCACCCTCATCCCGCCGACGCACGAGGTCACGCACACCGGCCAAGAGGCGGAGATCGACGGCGTGCCGATCGTCTTCCAGCTCGTCCCCGACAGCGAGGCCCCTGCGGAGATGAACTTCTTTTTTAAGGATTTGGGCGTGCTCTGTATTGCCGAGAACGCCGTCCACTGTATGCACAACGTACTGACCCCGCGCGGCGCGCTGGTACGCGATTCGCTGGCCTGGTCCAAGTACCTCGGAGAGGCGATCGAGCTGTTCGGCGCGCATTCAGATGTCATGTTCGCCCAACACCACTGGCCGCGCTGGGGTAAAGACCGGATCGTCGGGCATCTGGCACGCCATCGCGACATGTACCGCTACCTGCACGACCAAACGCTGCGCCTGGCAAACAGGGGCCTCACGCCGACGGAGATCGCGGCCGAGGTGCGCCTGCCGCCGAGCCTCGAGCAAACGTGGTCGTGCCGTGGCTACTACGGCACCGTCAGTCACAACGTGCGCGCCGTCTACCAGCGCTACCTGGGGTTCTTCGACGGCAACCCCGCGCATCTGGATCCGTATCCGCCCGCCGAGGCGGCCCGGCGCTATGTGGAGCTGGCCGGCGGCATCGACGAGCTGCTGGCTCAAGCCCGCACTGCCTTCAATGAGGGCGACTATCGCTGGGCGGCAGAGCTGTGCTCACATGCCGTGTTCGCAGAGCACAAAAACGCGGAGGCGCGCGAGTTGCAGGCGTCCGCGCTCGAGCAACTCGGCTATCAGTCCGAGAGCGCCGTATGGCGCAACCTGTATCTCGTCGGTGCGCACGAGCTGCGTGAGGGACCGCCGCCGGCGCCGCGGAACAGGCGAGTGGCAAGCGCCGACGTGGCCAAGGCTCTGTCGCTCGAGCAACTGTGGGACGCGATGGGCGCGCGCTTGGACGGACCGCGAGCCTGGAACACGACGATCAAGCTCGCGTGGGACTTCACAGACGTGCAGGAGCGCTGGAGCGTCACCGTCGAAAACGGAGCGCTCAGCGCAATCAGGGATCGCCTGGTGCAGGATTGCCACGCAAAGGTGACGCTCACCCGTGCGGCCCTCGACGCGGTCCTGCTGGGTGAGGGTGACGGGCCGCAACTGTTCGCCAGTGGCGCGATCGCCGTGGAGGGCGACGGGGCAAAGCTGGGCGAGTTCCTCGGGCTTCTGGACGAGGGGGACCCAGTATTCGCGATCGTTACACCTGAGGCGCCGGGCAAAGACTGAGCACGACCTTCTCATCATCCTGAAAGACCTCAGGAGATGCCAAGCACCACCTTGCCGACGGCGCGGCGCTCGTCGATGATGCGCAGCGCCTCGCTGGCCTGCTCAAGGGGCAGGCACGCTCCGACGATCGGCTTGACAAAGCCGTCGTCGATCATCTTGCGCACGGCCTCGGCGGCGGCACGATTGCGCTCAGGGTTCAGCAGCGCGTAGGCCCCCCAGCCGGCCCCGACGACCGACACGTTGCGCAGCAGCAGACGATTGACCTTGACCTCCGGGATCGACCCTTCGGTGAAGCCGACGACGACCACGCGCCCCTCCTCTTTGAGCGAGCGCAGCGAGTCGGTGAAGCGCTCGCCGCCGACGGGATCGAGCACGACGTCGACGCCGCCGCCGCTGAGCTCGACGGCCTGCTCGCGCCAGGGCCCGTCCGAGCGTACGACCTCGTCGGCTCCGGCCTCGCGCGCGATGCGCTCCTTCTCCTCAGTGGAGACGACCGCGATCGTGGAGGCGCCGAGCGCCTTGGCGACTTGCAGGGCAGCAGTGCCGACCCCGCCGGCGGCTCCGTGCACGAGCACGCTCTCGCCTGCTTTGAGCTGCCCGCGCAGCTTCAGCGCGAAGTAGACGGTGTGATAGTTGAGGATCACCGATGCGCCTTGGGGAAAGTCGAGCGAGTCGGGCAGGGGAAAGGTCAGGTAGGCGGCGGCCACGGCTCGCTCGGCCATGCCGCCGAGGCCGGTGAAGGCCATCACGCGGTCGCCCTCCCGCAGGCCGCTGGAGGGTGGCGCGGAGATGACCGTGCCACCGACCTCCGCACCGGGAATGAAGGGCAGGTCGGGTTTCAGCTGGTAGAGCCCGCGTGTCTGCAGAACCTCCGGGAAGGAAACGCCGGCGGCGGCGACGTCGATCAGCACGCCCTCACCCGGGGTGAGCATGTGGCTGGGCTCAGGCTCGGGCACATCCACCACGCGCACGGCGTCGGGCCCGTTGAGCTCGCTGATCTGGACGGCGAGCATCGCGCGGGAGGCTACTTCTGCCGCGGGCTCTGCAGGTGCTGCTGGTTCTGCTGGCGCTCGCCGCGCACCTGGATCGCGATCAGCACGATGACGATGTTGACGAGGATCCCGATCCCGATGAAGGTGACGATCAGGCCGATGTCCTTGCTGACGGCTTCGCTTGAGGCAAGAAGCATCTTTCGTCTCCGGGTTGTTGGCGAGGGTTGGGTGTCTTCGTTTGGCGCGATGCCCGTGCGTGCGCGCGGGGAAGCGTGGGAAGAAGCCTACCAATGGGCAGGGACTGCGTGTTGTAGGCATGCCGATGGCACGCGCCCGGCAGATTGTTAGCGAGACCGAGGTGGCTTGCGCCCGGCACAGGTCTGAGGCCTACACGGCGGCGAAGCCCGGCGTGTCGTAGCCTTTCTATGGTCGCCGCACACGACGCAGGCGATGGAGAGGTGCCAGAGCGGTTGAATGGGCGCGACTGGAAATCGCGTAACGGGGGTTGACCTCGTTCGAGGGTTCGAATCCCTCCCTCTCCGTCCGCCCCTTGTTCGAAGCCTTGGTCACTCCTACGCTCGGTAGTGTTGGGATTAATAGGACGTTATACTTGTCAGGTATGACAGGACGGATTGGCACGAAGGGCCAGGTTGTGATTCCGAAGGCGCTGCGTGATCGCGCGCATCTGCACCCAGGCGACGAGGTCGACTTTGAGTTGCGCGACGAGGAGATCGTGCTTGTTGCCCGGAGGGTTCCCGCTCGGCTAGGTGGTCGGTTCAGGAACACTGGGATGGCCGCGCGTCTGCTTGAGGATCGGGCGCGCGAGCCTCGGTGAGCGTTTGCCTGGATTCGTGGGCGATTCTCGCTTGGCTTGATGGTGAGGAGCACGCGCTCTCACGCGTCGAGGGATTGATCGACACCAGGCCTACCGTGAGCTGGGTGAACCTGATTGAGGTCTACTACCGCGTTGAGCGTGATCATGGCCGTATCGCCGCTGACGAGACGCTCGCGTCCCTGCGGGCCGTCCTCTCGCTCGATCTTCCCGGCACCGCACGGATGATCGAGACCGCACGTCTGAAGGCCCGTGCATCGATCGCGCTCGGGGACTGCTTCGCAGTCGCGACTGCTGCTGCCCACGGACTCGTGTTGCTCACCGGCGATCCCGAGATCCTCGAGCTACCGGACTCGCCCTGCACAAGTGAGGATCTTCGCCCCCGCTGAACCGTCCCCAGACTCCGCCCAAGCCCCGGAAGTGAGGGAGTCTGGGCTCGGGTGGGTCCTGATTGGCGCTGCTTGTGCCTCAGCTCTTGCTGGCACGTACAGCCGTGCCGTAGGCGCAGATCTCTGTCCAGGTGCTCCCAAGCTCTGAGGTGTCGAAGCGGAACGCGACGATGGCGTTGGCGCCCTTTGCCTCGGCAGCCTCAACCAAGCGCTGCTGGGCGTGCTCACGCCCTTCGGCCAGCATCTTGGTCATGCCCTTGAGCTCGCCGCCTACCAGCGACTTAAAGGAAGCGCCGATCTGCGAGCCGACGTTGCGGGCGCGAACAGTGAGCCCGAAGACCTCGCCCAGTACCTCCTCGATTACATAGCCCGGAAGGTCGTTCATGGTTGTGATGATCATTGCTGTTCCTCCTCGGCTTGTGCTGTCCTGTCAGGAAGCTTCGGCGGCTGACTTGATGCGCTGCGCGAATGCCGGCGCGTCCTTGATGGCTGCCTTCAGCGCAAAGCCGACGATGACCTTGCCGAACCCGTGACCTTGAAACGTGTTGTGAATTGTGACCTTCGTCTGGGTATCGCTGACCCGTTCGAGATCGTAGCCACCGGTGGAAACGGTGATGATGTTCTTTGATCGCTCCGCCCAGCGGATCTTTGTCGGTACATCGAACTCAGTCAGCTCAAACTGCCTGTGGGTTGTCAATCCGGCGTCCTTGACCTTGCTCTCGAAGATCGTGCCGACGGCGATTGGACCGTCCGTGGTCTTGCGAATCTCCTGGATCCTGGGGCTGAACTTCGGGTCGTTCGTTCCGTCTGCCAGGAAAGCGAATACCTCGTCGATGGGTCGATCGATCACTGCCGATCCGCTGAACTCATCCGCCATATGATCGATCTCCTCAAGTTGAGACTGCGTCGAACGCCAGCAATGATCTATATCACCGTATGGGTGTTGGGCAACGTCACCTTCACTCAGCTGAGTGGGCGGATGCCGGCGAAGCGGGTCATGTCAATGTGCGTCTAACGTTGCTAAGGAAGAGCTGATCGCGCCTGCCTCCACCTTGGATCGTCAGCGCGAGACGCCGAGCGTGCGGACCAGCAACTGAACGAAAGCCTCGATGCTCGCTCGCGGTCACTACACTAGGCGGCTCTGCGCCCTTAGCTCAGCTGGATAGAGCGTCGGTCTACGGAACCGAAGGTCGGGAGTTCGAATCTCTCAGGGCGCGTAAGAATCCTCAGTAAATAAGCCGATTTGGGGTTTGGTATTTCTTACGGGGACGTCAAGTATGTCCCGAATATGTCCCGAGATTATGGTAGAATGGGGACATGTCCCAGGGTGCCAGTGTCGCGGTTTTGGCTTCGGATGCTTCCCGACGCGTACGGCGTCGGCCACCAGTGCAGGAGCCGAGCGGGCATGTGTTTCGTGTTGAGCGCAAGCGGGGCTTCTCTTGGTATGCCAAGTACCGGCTGCCGGATGGGCGCCAGCTCCAGCGAAAGTTGGGTCCGGCGTGGAGTGAGCGGGGCCGTCCGCCGGCTGGCTACTTCACCAAGCGGCTTGCCGAGGACTGGTTGCGCGAACTGCTCGATCAAGCGCGTCGGGGCACGCTCCAGGGCATGGTCCGCACCGGGGCAACGTTCGCCGATGCGGCGAGCGAGTTCCTGCGCTATGTCGAGCACGATCGCGCACTCAAGCCGTCCACGTTGCGCGGCTATCGCTCGATCATCGACGCCTATCTGATCCCGGCTTTCGGCACGCGCCCGGTCGAGGAGATCACGGCCGAGGAGGTAGAGCTGTGGCGCTCGCAGCTCGTCGGCGTCACGAGCGAGCGTTCGAGGGTGGAGGGCCGGGAGGGTTCGCAGTCCGATGGGGTTGACCAAAGCCACCCGAGGCTGCTGGCAAACAATTCCAAGAACCGCATCCTGACGCTGCTGCACGGCATTTTCGCGCACGCGTGCAAGGTCTATGCGTTGCCGCTCAATCCCGTCGCGGGTGTCGAGCGCCATCCGGTGCGGATCGCCGGCGACATTGAAGTATTCAGTCCAGAGGAGGTCCTGGCGCTCGTGCGCGCTGCTACTAGTGCCCAAGACGGCGCTATCTATCTGATGGCTGCTTTCACGGGCCTGCGTCGGGGCGAGTTGCTCGCGCTGCGTTGGCGCGATGTGGATTTCATGGGCTCGGTCGTACGGGTACGCGCGAGCTATGCGGGTGGGGCGTTGACCACCCCCAAGTCGGGCAAGGTACGCTCCGTCCCGCTCGCACCAGAGGTCGCCGGCGCGCTGGAAAAGCTCCGTGAGCGCGAGCTGTTCATCGACGATGACGACCTCGTATTCGTCGGCGAGGCCGGCTCCTATCTGGACGGCTCGGCACTGCGCCGCCGCTATCAGGCAGCGCTCAAGCGCGCCTCGCTGCGGGCGTTGCGCTTCCACGACCTGCGCCACACGTTCGGCACGCGCATGATCGCCCACGCCGACATCCGCCGCGTCCAGGAGTGGATGGGCCACGCCGATATTCAAACCACGATGCGCTACCTGCATTACGCCCCGCGCGAGGAGGACGCAAGGCTGGTAGCGCAGGCGTTCAGAGTCGAGGAGCCGGACTAGGATCGCGCGCTTTTCACAGTGACCGGCTCACCGAGGGGCCTCGGGGTGCGCGCGCCGACGCGGCCGCGCTCGGATTCGGCTCGATGCGTTCCTCGTGTAGCCAGTGTGCGAGGTCGTCGGGGTCGAATCTGACGTAGTGGCCGAGGCGGTGGTGGGGGATGTTGCCGGTGCGTGCTTGGGCGAGGAGCCATGTGTAAGGGACGCCGAGGAGGAGGCTTGCGGCCTTGGCGTCGATCAGGGGTGTGAAGGCTCGGCGGATGTGTTTGCCGATGCGTCCGGCGAACTTTTGGTGGGTGTGTGGTCTTGGGTGTCTTTGCAGGTTGATTGGCGGTGGCGTCTTGCTCTTGGTGTTGTTGTTCTTCCCCGCCTCGGTCGTGTCCGAGTGTTTGTCTTTGAGGCGTTTGTGCTGCCCCTTGGGTTGGGGGATCACAGTCAGGGTTCGCATCTTGCCCGTCCTTTCGTTGCTGGTCGAATGTCAATTCGGCAAGGTCGGCCTTGCCGACCTGGGTGCCCATCAGCGGGCCGGTCATGGTTCTGTCAAGGGAAGTCCGTCAGGACCCGCCGTAGGCGGCCCCGAAGGGGTTCCCTTGACAGGTTCTGAGCGGTCCGCTATTCGGCGCCTGTGCGTTCGGGGACTGGTGGCGGGAGTCGCCGCGCGGGCGTCCGCGAGGTGACTTCTTGTTGGCCTATCGGTCGACTGGCGGCCGGATTGTTGTGGGCGGGTCTGTTGGTCGACGCCCGGCCTTGTGTCGTTCTTGGTTGGGTGTGGTGTGTTGGGGTGGTGTGTGGCGGCGCGGGTGAGGCGCTCGACGCGGTGCTCTGTCGGGGGATGGCTGTGCTCGCTGAGCCAGATGAAGGGGACGGGTAGGTCGATGAGTGTCCGGCGCTCGTCGAGGAACTCGCCGAGGTTGCCGGCTTGGCCGAGGTGTGCGGCGTAGTGGTCGGCGTGGTGCTCGCGGCTGCGCCAGTAGCCGCCCCAGGCTGCGCGGAGTGGCCACATGCCGATCGCGCCGGTTGCGAGGAAGGAGATTGTTTTCAGGCCGCGGTGGACTTGGCCGCGGGGTGGTGTCGTGATCCGGCAAAGCGCGGCGGTGAGTCTGCCGTCGCTGGTATTGAGGTGTCCCAACTCGTGCGCAAGCACGGTCTCGAGGTAGCCGCTGTCGAGTAGGCCGCGGGTGACCATGAGGGTGTCGGCGTAGGCAGCGGCGCCCTCGTCCTCTTCGTCGAGCACGAACCAGCGTCGCGGCTCACGCAGTCCGGGATCAACATTTCTGAGCTGGGCGAGGGCGTCCTGGTAGATCAGCTGCTCGCGCTCGGAGGGTGAGCGGCCGCCTGCTTGTTGCTCCCACCACCAGCTACCGAGCGGCAAGACGAGGGTGGCGAGCGATAGGGCAAGTGGCCCGTAGCCGACTACGAGCGCGATCAGGTGGACGGGCGTGGTGGGTTGGCCGAGGAGTTTGACGAACAGCCAGATGACGGGATATGCGACGAACCCCCTGATTGCGGCGCAGGGGACTTGTAGGGCGAAGGTCGCGAGGTAGAGCAGTAGCCAGCTGGGGGACAGCTCTTTCGGTGAGATCAGGTATTCGCCGGTCCGTGGCGCTTGCATCGTTCCTCCTTGATTGCTCAGGTGACGGGAAGTGTTCTCAGGTATGTCGTCGCAGCTGCCATCCAGACCCCCCCCTGAAAAACCGTGTGTCCTTCCCGCGATGTAGATGGGCGGAGACGTTGGTCACGGGCACCCCGAGTGCTTGGGCGATATCGGCGGGCCAGGAGTCGGGATGCTCGGCGAGATAGGCGGCGACCTCGTCCTGGCTGATCCGGCGTTTCCCGGATGCCCCGATGCTCTCACCGCGCTCGCTCGTCAAAGCCGCACGCGCGGCCAGCAGTCGCCCACGCTCGGCTACTAGCTCGTCGTAGCCGGCGAGCTGTTTGTTCACGCGGGCCAACTCATCCTCGATGCCGGCCAGTACACCGCGAACACCTGAGCGTTTATCGGCCATTGGTCGATCCCCTTACTTTCGTACTTGCAAAGATAAGAACAGCATAGTACGTTATTATTCTTATGTCAATATCAGGACAGCCTTGGGGTCCATCGCACCAGTACCGGCCACCGCCGCGCGGGCGCAAACACCATGTGTTGGCCTGGAGTCTCGGCCTGGGCTTTGTCGCGTTTGAGTTGTTTGCTCACCATGCGCTCAGCGACGGCGGAGTAGGAGCGGCCGCGTTCACGGCTCATACGATGGTCCGCTGGGGCTGTGGGCTCGGGGTGCTCGCCCTGGTTGTTCGGGGTTTGCAGTCCCTGTGGGGATCCCGTAGCTACACGCCCCCGCCAGCACCAACACCGGTCATTGACGCTGCGGCGGTGCGCGCGAAGTCGGCGCGACTCGGCGGCGGCGCCTACCTCGGACTCGGACCCGGGGGACGGTGGGTCACGGCCGACCCCGAGCACGCCGTGATGGTGTTGGGGCCGCCACGGTCGGGGAAGACGGCCTCGATCGTGATCCCCTCGGTGCTCGCGGCAGCGGGACCGGTTGTCTCGACCGCGACCAAGCCCGACGTAATGGACGCGACCTGGCACGCACGAGCCGAGGTGGGACAGGTCTGGTTGTATGACCCCTCGGGCGAGCGCGAGGTATGGCCGCGGGGCGTGCGGCGATTGTGCTGGTCTCCCGTGCCCGCGGCTGCGAGTTGGGACGGGGCGTTGTTGATGGCGCGCGCGATGGCCGCCGGAGGATCGGCCGCGAAGGGCACGACCAACGAACAGCACTGGCGCGAGCGCTCCACGGCATTGCTCGCACCGTTGTTGCACGCCGCTTTCGTTACCGACCGGCAGATCACACAGGTCCTGACATGGGTCCTGCGAGCGGAGTTGGAGCCAGCGCGCAAAGCGTTGGAAGATCATGGCGCTCAGGTCGCGGCGGACGTGCTGGCCGGGATCGCGAAAACTGATGAGCGGGAGCGCTCCTCGATCCTGTCGGCCACCGCGGGAGTCCTGTCTGCCTATAACGCCGATGCCACGCGACGCAACGCGGCACACCCCAATTTCGATGCCGAGCGTTTCGTCCGGTCTGCCGACACGCTCTACATCACCGCGCCAGCAAACAAGCAAGCATTGTGTGCACCACTGGTGATCGGCCTGCTCGAGCAGATCCGACAAGCCACCTACCGCCACGCTGCAGCGGCGATCGACCGCCGACGGCCGCCCGTCTACATGTGTCTCGATGAGGTTGCGAACATGGCCCCGATCCACGACCTGCCGGCGCTCGTCTCGGAAGCGGGCGGTCAGGGCCTGCACGTGATGGTCTGCCTGCAGGACCTCTCGCAAGCGCGTAAACGCTGGGGCGATGACAGCGCTGACGGATTCCTCTCGCTGTTTCAGACGAAGGTCGTGTTGAACGGGATCGCCGACCCCAAAACGCTAGAGGCAATCTCACTGTGTCTCGGCGAATACGACCGGCAGCTTGTTACCCATACGTTGGGACGGTCGGAGATTGAGCCGGAGTTCTTTGATGCTCCGAAGCCGACTGAGACAGAGAGCGTCGCCTACCACACCAGTCGGCAACGCGTGCTC
Source organism: Solirubrobacteraceae bacterium (assembly GCA_035486935.1). Classification (GTDB taxonomy): domain Bacteria; phylum Actinomycetota; class Thermoleophilia; order Solirubrobacterales; family Solirubrobacteraceae; genus Palsa-744. Next base: position 21,981 of record DATHMQ010000101.1, on the reverse strand, counting down.
TCACCAGGGGAGATCGCACAGCTGCCGCCCGGGCGCGCGCTGCACTTGCAGGGGACGCGGTGGGGGCTCATCCGCCGGACGCCTTGGCACCGGACGCTTCCGTGGAAGCGAATTTCAACTGGTGTAATGCAGGGCCCGTAATTTGGGCCGTGACAGGGTCGTCTCTATTGTGTGTCGCAACAGTTTAGAACTGGGACGATTTAGGTCTCGGATGGGAAGGTTATCTCGATCTGGGGACCGTTCTCTTGAACTAGGTCATCATGCTTCTTGGCACATACCTTAGCTAGGGCCCTAGCCTGTTCATCAATATCCTCTGCGGGATCGTACTTAAGTCCTCCGATCTCCCTTGTGCGATCAAAGGCCGAGCTGGGAGCCGCATTAGACCATATGGGGATTACTCGACCTTCGGAAAAACCGTCCTTGAATTGGTCTGACTCAAAGCGTGTCCAACGGCGCTCGCCGTATTGGGGCCCGAGAATCGCGATTACCAATGTCGCACCCGACTCGTAGATCGGGCCCAAGAACTCTTCCAGATCCCGCGCCACAATTCGATGTTGCTCGTTTAGATCGTAAAACACAACGAATCCAGAATCTTCGAGATGGACGGCGAGCCTCTCTGCGAATGCCCTGTCCTCTCCGGCAAAGGAGAGGGCAAAATCGTACGGATCCTCGATCTCAAGTTTGGTAAAGCCGACCTCCTTTGCAAAGCTTCGCCAGTCGAGGTTTCGTAGGTAGAAGATAAGGTGAGGATCTTCTACGGAAAGGACGCGTCCGGGCTCGTCATAGTGGACTATTTTGGCGATATCTTCGCTCTCAACTAGCGTCGCGAGATAACCCTTCTCCACGATCTGACTTACGGACGCGCGATGCTCTGGATGCTTCGGAATCTCGTCCCGGAGCGCTATATCCCAGCGTTGTGACTCGGCCAGCCACTTTAGGAGTAGAAGATAAGGCGCGCGGCCACTCGGACGGAACTTTGTGCCTCTCGCGAACTTGCGTACCGCCTCACCAAATCGCCTCTCCTGTCGCTCCATCACGCGCGATCTTACGCTTGAAAATGACGACTGAACACGTCTGGGATGGGGGCCCACAACGGCCTCTGACACACCTGCCTCGACGCATAGTTCGTGACATAGCATCTGGGCTAGATAGAAACTCCCTTCGGCGGCGTCGATAACCTGCTGCGCTGCCTCCAGTCGGACGTTGAGTGCTCCTTCGCCGAGCCGAATGACCTCTTCGATCTTTGGGGCTGGCTCGATTTCGAACTTTATGACGTCGATTCGATTGTTCAGGTCGGGGGCGTGGCGAATAAGCGAGTCACCGGCTCGGTTGATACCGATGACGACCAACTTGCAGTCCCGAATCTCTTCGTCAGCGAGAGTCTTGAGTAGGTCAGCGATGTTGGCTTGAATATTGGCCGCGAGCACGTGAAAGTCATCAATAATCACGACACCAAAATTCTTTAGTTCTGGCAGGAGCTGAATGTAATCAACATCTTCGGGCTTGCGGGCCGACAAGGTTTGGAACCGATCTCCGCTCGAGATCTCTTCAAGGGCCCGTGCTACTGCCGTTGTCTTGCCGATACCAGATGGACCCTCGACTACGACGCCCCGGCCAGGTGATCTCAACGAGATCGCGAGCCGTGAAAATGCATGTGGCTTTACAAAGGTATAAGTCGGCACACCCGAAATCTTGAAGACTTCCTCGACATATGGTTGTGGCACGCGTGCAAGGATAGCTTGCTGTCGGCGCGCACAGTCGAGTGCCGGTCATCACGGCGGACCGAAGACGGCGGAGATATACGAATCGCCTCGTTTCTAACTAGACATCTACGTGCCGTAGTCGGTTCCGTCCCCGTAGTGGCGAGACGAGAAGGCGGCTCGGTGGATGTCTGGCCGGTGGGCGATTTACTCCTCATCTCTACCCAATCTCCCGCCCGAAGTCATGGTCTTGTTCTAGGTCGCGCTCGTCGTGTTGTTCGTGGGTGATCTGATCGGGCTCGCGGTCCGTCAGTTGTTCGCGGTCCACTTCGCTAGTTTCGCGCCCGTAGAGTTCGGCTGAGGGGTCGGGGCCGTTTGGGGCGGCGGCCCCGACCCCGTCTTCGAGGGTTTGGCCGACGGGTTGGGGTGTGGGGGTGGTTTCGGCGTTTGGTTCGGGGGTGTTGCTGTGGTCGCGGTCTGCGGTGCGGTTTGTTGTGATGGTTTGTTGGGTGATGCTGGCTTGTTGGGCGTTGCTTTGCTGCATTTTCTCGGCGAGGCGTTGGATTGCTTCGGGGTCCATGCCTTGGGTGCCGAGGTTGTCCTTGCTCACGTAAATGTCGGTTTGCTCGCGGGCTCGGCTGAGCGCGACGTAGCTGCGCTCGCGGTCGGTTTGCCAGCCGCCGATGAGCGCGAACGCGGTGTTGGTGGTGAGGCCTTGGGCCTTGTATACGTGTTGGGCGTAGCCGAGGCGTAGATCCTTGAACTCCTGGGTGTTGACGTTGACCTCGCGTTGCTTTGCTCCATGGGTGTCGATCGTGAGTTTGTGTTGGTCTTGGATGTCTTTGACGGTGCCGAGCGTCCCGTTCTCCACGCGGGCTTGGCCGCCGGGTTGGAAGAAGGGCTTGGTGAAGATGACGTGGTCGCCGGCGGCGAGCTGGTAGGGCGCGTCGGGGAGTTCTGCGCGGTCGTTGCCGAGCTCGCCTGCGAGGTCGCGGTATTCCTGGGCGTGCTTGTTGAGACGGTCGAGCTCCTCGTTAGTGTTGTCGGTCAACATCACGGTTCGTCCCTCGGGTTGTTCGAGGCGTTGCTCGTTCCAGGCGGCGACCATCTGGGTAGCGGCTTGCTCGCGGGTGTCGGTTATGTGTAGACGGTCGTGGGCTTGGTAGGCGGCGAGCGCGGCGATGGTGTCGCCGGCGCGTACTTGTGCCCAGGCTTCTCGCTCCCATTGGTTCTCGGCGCGGTGGACCTCGGTTAGTTGGGCATTGGGGGCGCAGTCCGTTACGTGGTCGAACAGACCTCCGGCTCCGATGGGAGAGAGCTGCGCGCTGTCACCGACGAGCACGAGCTTCGATTCCTTATCAGCGGTCTGGGCTACGAGCCGGGCGAGACGGTTGGTGTCGGCCATGCCGGCCTCGTCCATCACCACGACAGCGTTCTTGTCAAGGTCGAGCATGCCCGACCCGACACCGCCGAGCAGCGAGTCGGTCGTCAGCGATTGATTGGTCTTTGCGTCGGCCCCAAGCCGCTCGGCTGTCGCGCCGGCGATTGCGGTTCCGAGCACGGTGTAGCCGTCCTTCTGCCATGCGTTCGTCGCGGCCTGCAGGACGACGCCCTTGCCGGTCCCGGCCTGGCCGATCAGAGTCGTGACGCCGCCCTCGCCGGTGATGGTCTGTAGGGCTTGCTGTTGCTCTTGGCTGAGGGGACCTCCGATCTCGCGCGCCACCTCCTGTTCGGCTTCGCGGAGAGATTGATCACTGACCGGTGCTGCTTGCTCGCCAGTGCGGTCCTTGACGGTCGCGATCGTCCCTCGCTCCCGCTCGCGCAGTTGTCGGGTTGTCCACTTTCCGTTTTGGAGTTGGATCAGCTCCCCGGAGCGCGCCAGGTCTTTGACGACGGTTTGGGCTTCGCTTGGATGGCAGATGCCGGCGGATGCCTCATAGGCGGTGGCGTAGAGTTCGCGCTCGCTGACAGTCGAGCTTTTCGCAGTCACACGCCCGACAAGCTCGTGCGAGAAACCGAGGGGCGGGCCCTCGCTCTGGCGGACGGTCGTGTTCGGTGTGCGTGTGTTCTCGGGTGTGTTGAAGAGATGGTGGGCTCGTTCTTGGGTGAGGCCGTGCTCGGCCGCCATCTCCCGCCAGGCCACATCGACCTTCTCGGGCGCGAGCGAGGACTTGGTGCCTCGGGTGCCGGTCGTCAGCTCGGCAAGCTCCCGCGCGTTGGGCTCCCTGCCATATTGGGTTCTGAAGTCTCGGGCTGCTTGGCGGATCTGGCTGGTGCGGGTTGACCAGCGCTCCGCCAACTCTTTTGGTACGCCCTTGACCTCGAAGTAGCGCTCGTCTTTGCCGGTCCCCGGCTCGACCTGTACCCCAAGCTGTTGGAGGTTTTGTGCGAGCACTGAGCGATACCAGCCGCCGTTCTCACGCGCACTCAAGAAGACCTGGCGGGAATCGACGGCCGCGAACTTGCCGTCGTGGCGCTCGGCCGCCAACACGACGACGTGGGTATGCAGCTGTGGGTCTGGGACCCCGTCTTTCTCCTGGGTCGCCGTCAATCGGCTCGTGTTGTGCATGAACGTCGCGGCTAGGACGCCTTTCGCGGTCTGCCATTTCAACTCGCCGCTTTCGCGCACGCGCACCAGCTCGACATCGCGCTCGAGGTGGCCCATCGCGCTTGTGACGGCGTCCTTGTGCGCGGCCTCGATCCGCTCGCGATACTCAGATGAGGACGCAGCCCACAACGCAGACACGTCCTTCGGTGGGCTGAAGCTCATGTCGATCCCCGCGATCCGCGTGCCGTCGCCGCCGACGGCTCTGATTTCGCGCCCATCGTTCGGCGCCTGGCCGTTCATCAACGCGAGGAGCTGGTCGCGCTGCACAACACTGTCAGCCGAGAGGCCGAGCGATGCGAGGATGGTTGGGTGGCCGTGCCATTCGCCGGCGGCGCCCTCGCCGCTCTCATCTGCAGGGTCGATGTAGTAATCGCCTCGTTCAGAGGTCGAGGTCAGATAGGACGCGTATTTACCGGCATCACTGCCCTGCACCTTGTGAGTCGTCTGCATGGTTTTGAACGTACGTATCACAGAACCACGACACAAGAGGCTTGGGCTGAAAGTGAAACTCAGGATGGGTCAGCTCATTTGAGATGCTTACTCTTAACATTTCTCGGAGAGGGAGACTCGTGTCACAGCACCATCGGTGCGTATAGTCTGCATCGCGCTGTGAGGGGCACCTGAGGGGTAACTGCGCTGTTCTTGCCAGGGGCGCGGTTCGAGCGAGCTTTGAGGGTAACTGCGTCGTTGCAGCTACTGGCGAGTTGGAGGGGGCTTTGAGGAGGAGCGGAGGGTTCGGGGCCGTCTCGGCCTCGGCCCCGAACCCGAGTTCGAGAGGCGGGCGAGCTTTCGGGAGGGGCGCGGCTGTTCGCGAGCCCGTTGTCGTCCTAGACGGCGCGAACCGGCGTCAGCCGGCGCCGGTGGGACGGATGTCTCAGCGGAGTAGGTCGAGGACGTCGTTGGTGTCGAGGACGGGCGTCGCGCCGTCGCGGATCAGTTGATTTGGGCCGCGCGCACTTTCGTCGGTGATTCGGCCGGGCACGGCCACCACGTCTCGGTTGAGATCGAGTGCGGTCTCGGCGGTCACCATTGCGGCGGCACCCGCCGTCGCCTCGACGAGGATCACGACCTGGGCGAGTTCGGCGATCAGGCGGTTGCGTTCCTGCAGTGGATCTCGTGGTGGGCGGGTCTTCCGCGGCTGCGTGCCTGAGACCACGCAGCCGCGGCACAGGACTTGGGCGTGCAGGTGCTTTTGGGTAACGGGATAGGGATGGTGCGGTGGGCCTGGGGTGACGGCGAGGGTGGCCTGGCGTACTGTCAGTGCCGCGTGGTGGGCGCTTGCTTCGATGCCTTCGGTTAGGCCGGCCAGGATCGTTATGCCGGCGCTCGCGAGGTCTCGGCTGAGGCGCCCGGCGACCTCGCGCCCGTAGTAGGTGCAATGGCGGCTGCCGACGATAGCCACGCGGGGTTGTGCGAGCAGGCTTTCGAGGCGCTTGCGGCCGCCGGCCACTTGCAGGTTCGGGTGCGTGCCCAAGCTCGCGAGCGGGTGATGGCGATGCTCAGGGGAGGGGGCGAGGTTGCTCCTCTGACGAGGGAGTTGGGTGGTGCGCCGTGCGCGAGGGGGTATGCAGTTCGAGGTGGATTTCATCGCGCGCCCCTGGTGAACTGGACCGTTTGGGCTATTACCTCGGTGATCCAGTGCGCGGGCGCGTCGGGGAACGAGACCTTGCGCGAGCAGATGCGGCCGGCGAGGGCTATTTCGTCGCCCTTGTGCAGATGGTCGCCGGAGGTGCGGGCTTGGTATGCGAAGGCTCGGACGGGGAGGAAGTCGGTGTGCTCGTGCCATTCCCCAGTGTGATTGTCGCGCGCACGGTAGTGGCAGGCGAGTTGCATATCGCAGACGATGTGTCCGGAGGGAAGCGTCTGGAGGACGGGGTCGCGGGTCAGGCGCCCGCTAAGCGTGACGTGGTTTAGATTCGTGCCCATCTGCGCCTCCTTGCGCCGGTGTTATCTCGCCCGGTGGGAGGTTACGGCTCGCTTGGGACGGTTCTGTGCGCAGGCACGCGTTTTGGACGGTGGCATTCGTTATGTCGGCTATCGCGATTTGGGTGCGATCAGTTCGCCTTCCGGGCAGGGATCGACCGGGAACCACAGGACGTCCGCAGTGTCTGATGGCCCCTGCCGCATCGGCCTGAAGTGGTAGCGATCCTTCCACATCCGCGACACCGCCTGGTTGGCGGGTTTGAACGAACAGCGCCACATTGTGCTCGTCCGCAAGCGCGCCGGAGCCAGTCGGCCATCTCCACTCCAGCGTCGTGGGCGCGCGGGCTCGAAGCGCTCGAGGAGGTCCATCCAGCGCTCGCCTTCGGATGAGGCAAGCAAATCATCGGTGAGCTCCACCCAGTAGTCCCCATCAGGGAGGAAAAACATCTCGTTCGGTGATATTCATCGGGATTGGGTGATCGGCTGACAGCGCCCCGCTCGGGAGTGGCGCGGGCCAGCCGCGATCGCGCGACGTCTGAGGCTGGCCGAGCCGTACGGGCGTATGCACCGTAGTAGGGGTCCCAGCTCGTGAATTGACCGGCCGGGGAGGCTGGCGAAGGCAGGCTATCTCTTGCTGTCAGCGGACAATGCTAGACACGGACATAAAAATCTGTTTTTATGTAGGTCGGCAGATGTTCCGCCGGGAAGGCCGAGTGCGAGGTGTCGGGATGCTTGATGTTGGAGGTTCGTCAGGGGCTTTGTCTTCGGGGGAAGAGCGGCTGGCGGCGTTTGACGCGGTCGCCCGAGAGATCGCCGCGCTAGCGATGCCGGCGTATCGGGCGGCGGACGGTTGGCTGGAGCGCACGCGGGCGGGCCTCGTGGCGTTGTTGCGCGCGCTTGACGAGCGGCCGGAGGCGGCCCGGGCGCTGTTGATCGACTCGATCGCGTGGGGCCCGGAGGTGCTGGAGCGCCGCGGCGAGCTGCTGGAAGCGCTGGCGCAGGCGCTTGAGCCGAGGCGGGGCGAGCGCGAGCCGACTGACCAGTTGCCGGAGACAACAGCCGAGAACTTGGTTGGGGCTTCGCTGTCCTGGATCCAGAAGCGCTTGCGGGCGGAAGGTGGCCCGTTGGTGGAGTTGGCAGCTTCGCTGATGTGCATGATCGTGCATCCGTATCTCGGCTCGGAGGCGGCGCAGCGGGAGCTTGAGCGCCCACTCACGGAGCTTGGCGCGGAGGTCGCTGGGCGCGGAGCGGACGCGCCAGGACGCGAGGGTGGAGGCCCGGTTTCGCGGGCTTCTTCGGTTCGCTCTTGACAAGCCCGTAAAAATCTGTTCTTATGCATGGACGACAATTAGGTCCAGGTCGTTGATAAGTGGTCAAGCAGGGTTGTTGGGGTTTTGAAAGTCGATGGAGGGGAGTAGCGGGGCAATGGGGAAGGTCGCGGACACCGGTCGTGAGGCCGGCGGAACGCTTGACATAGGGTCGTGGTCGCGGCCTGCGTGCGTAGGGCTGCGCGTGCGGCCTGCGTGCGTAGGGTCGCGGGTACGCCTCACGTGCCTGGCGAGCCTCCCAGAGACGACCGCGCCCCTGTCGAGCGGAGCGCGCACGTCGGGGACAGTGCGGCTGTGAGCGCGACTGCGAAGAAGCGGGGCAGGCCGCCGAGCAAGAGCGCTGCTTCTGCGTCTCTCTACGCTTCGCGGGCTCGGCTGGCCACGCCCGCGGGAGCGCGGGTCGCCGAGGTGCAGCGGGCGCGCCTCTTGGCGGGGGCGATGCGGGCGATCGACAAGTATGGGTACTCGCGCACGACGGTCAGCGAGATCACGGCTTTGGCGCATGTCTCGCGGCGCACGTTCTATGAACTCTTCCCCAACAGCGAAGAGTGCATGTTGGCGATGTACGAAGAGATCCTGGCCAAGGCGCGCAAGCAGCTGGCGCTCGGCGAGCTGGGGGCTCTGGCGTGGCGCGAGCGGGTGCGCGGGGCGTTGTGGGCGATCCTGTCCTTCCTGGATTCAGAGCCGGTCTTGGCGCGGGTGTGTGTGGTGCAGTCCGCGCGGGGCGGTCCAAGCATCGTCGAGCTGCGCGAGCATCTGTTTGCGCAGCTGGCGGAGGCGATCGACCAGGGCAGGGCCACGACCGCGCGCGCCACGGACTGCCCGAAGCTGACGGCCGAGGGCCTGGTCGGCGCGGTCGCCTCGATCCTGCACACGCGCTTGGTGCGGGCCGGGCCGCGGCCGCTGCGGGATTTGCAGAGCGAGCTGATGGCGATGATCGTGGCGCCATATTTGGGCCCGGCGGCGGCGCGAGCGGAGCGCGGCCGGCCCGCACCGGAGCCGATCGCGTCGGCGGCGGGCGGCGCCAGGGCCAACGGCAGCATTGCAAGCGGGGAAATCCTCAGCGCCGAGCACGACCCGCTGCACGGCGTGGCGATGCGCTTCACCTACCGCACGGCGTGCGTCCTGGAAGCGGTCGCGTCCGAGCCGGGCCTGTCCAACCGCGGCGTGGGCAACGCCGCCGGGATCCCCGACCAGGGCCAGGTCTCAAAGCTCTTGGCGCGGCTGCAGGGCCTCGGCCTGCTGAAGAACACGGGCCCGGTGCACAAGGGCGCGGCGAACGCTTGGCGGCTTACGGCCGAGGGCGAGCAGGTCGTGCGGGTCGTGGGCATGGGCGGCGGGGGGTTGGGCGCATGAGGACGATCGCGTGCAACGGCCCACGACGCTCGCGCCGGAGAGCTTTTCAGATCGCACAAACGATCCGCGCCCGCGCGGATGACGGGGGGCAGGTCGCGCGATGCGCCTGAACCGACTTCAGAAAGGAACGGAGAGGAAGCAGATGTTCTCAAAGATAAGCAGACGACTCACGTACGCAAACGTCGCGGCGACGCTCGCGCTCGTGTTCGCGATGAGCGGCGGCGCGTACGCTGCCAGCAAATACCTGATCACCTCGACCAAACAGATCAGCCCGAAGGTGCTCAAATCGCTGGTCGGCAAGGCCGGGCCGGCGGGCGCGAACGGCAGCAACGGTGCCAACGGCGCGGCGGGCGAAAAAGGGGCGCAGGGTCCGCAGGGCCCCGCCGGTGTCGGGACCGAAGGCAAAGAAGGTCCTGCGGGCAAAGAAGGCAAAGAAGGCCCAGTCGGCAAAACCGGTGCGAACGGACAGACGGGCTTCACCGAAACGCTGCCCGCGGGCAAGACCGAGACGGGCACCTGGGGATACGCAGGTGAAGAGAGCGGTCTTCGGATACCGATCTCCTTCCCGATACCGCTAGAAATTAAAGTAACCCACGTTCGCTTCGTCCTACGGGGAGAAACTGGTAAAGGGTGCTCAGATGAAGCCAATGAACCCACGGCCGAACCCGGGTACCTTTGCATATATGGGGGCTCCTTGAAAGAAGGTGTCGAACCTAAATTCCAGAACCCAGAAGAACTCCCCACCTTCGTTGAAGGAGTGGGTAAGACCGGAGCGCTAATGCTCCTCGCTGGGGAACCTGCCGACGAAGGCACATGGGCCGTCACAGCGCCCATCCCGGCACCATAACGCTGCAGGGCATATGGCCATATCTGACGACTAGGATCAAACAGGCAGGCTCGGACGGTCTCAGCGCCGTCCGAGTCGCAGGCCGCGACTCGGATCGCACATCTCGTTTCAGATCGCACACCACCAGGAAAGGCATCACAGTGAAACCCACCAGGCAAAGCATGAGGACACTTGCAGCGTTGACGGTGATGCTCGGCGTGGTTTGCCTAGTGCCCGGCCTCGCGCGCGCGGAGTTCTCGCGTCCGTATATCGGGCAGTTGACGGGGACGCCCGCAGGGGCATTTACAAACAACCCCCCCGGAAAAGGGAGTGTAGAAGGGGGTGTTGCGGTCACTGTCGATCCCGCAAGTAAAGGGGACGTGTATGTCGGTGTGCCAGAAACGAAAGTGATCGACGTGTTCAACTCGTCGAACGCGTTCGTGGAACAGATCCCGGATGTCAATGGGTGTGCGGCGGACTCGGCTTTTGACGATATGAGCGGGAAGCTCGAATGCGGAGGGTTGGTGGCTGCCGACGATTCGCAAAACCTTCGTGATGAAGGGCGGGGGGATGTCTATTTCGCTGGGAATAATACGGAACAAGGGTTTGGCGGGGAGATATACAACGGTGGCTTTGTGCGTCGGCTAAACTCAAGTGGGGGACCGGCCGATTTCACATGTAAGGAACAGGGCAAAACCCCGGAATACATTAAGAATGGGAATGAATTGATCGGTAACTCTCGTGAACCCTGGGGCGCGGGAAACACACTGCTAGCACCAGTAGATGGTATCGCCGTCGATTCCGGTAGTGGTGAAGAATACGCAGGCGATATCTATGTCATTAACATCGGGCTGCACGATGGGTCGTTTATAGAGGAGGTTGATCGGTTTTCGCCAGCCGGGTGTTTTTTGAGGTCGTTCTCAGAAGCGGGGACGCCACCTAAGCCCTTTAATGCCAGTGGTGGAAATAAAAACTTGCATGGTATCGCGGTGGATCCGAGCGGTGGGGATGTCGTGGTGCCCATTACGGAAACAAAGAGTACGGGCGGCGAAAGCGAAGGGATCGACGAGTTTACTGATGAAGGTAAATATCTGGGTCAGATCACGGGGACCTCAAAGGACGCTCTCTTCGGGGAAAATGCGCTCCGTGACGGAATAGGCGGAGGAATAGTAGATACCGTCGCGTTCAATTCTGAAGGTGATTTGTACGCGCATGTTTGCGAAAAGTACAACCCGCAGCTGCCGTCCGGCCAAGACACAGGCTTTGTTGGTTGTGAAAAGAACGTTGTGGACCAGTTTGGCAGAGGCGCGTTCTATTCGGGTGTGGTGAGCGGTGGGGTGTCTGGTGCGCGGTTTGGGGCTGTGACGTTGAATGGCACGGTGCGTGGTGTGGTGGACAATATAAAGGATGTGGATGTACCGTTGAGCGAATGCTATTTCGAGTATGTGTCCGAAGAAGCGTATGCGCAGAGCATGAGTGAAGGTAAGGGCGGTTTCTCTTCGGGAGAAGTTGAGCGGGCGCAGTGTGCGCAGGGTCTGGTCGGGCAGCGGTTGGAAGAAAAGAACTATGCGGTGAGCGCAGAAGTCACGAAAGGCCTGGTGGCGGGGCGCACGTATCGTTATCGTTTGGTGGCGGCGACGGAACCGGGTGAAGTGGAACGCGGTGGTGTGAACGAAGAAGCGGCGGTGGAATCGTTCGCGGCGCCCGCGGAACCGGTCGTGGAAGGCGTGTCTGTGGGTGACGTGTCGTCTTCATGGGCTGATTTTCATTTGACGGTCGATCCGGTGGGTGAGGCCACGACTTATCAGGTGCAGTATGTGCGGGCGTCTCTATACAATCCGTCTGCGGGCGATCCGTATACTGGGGGCGGTGTCGCGCCTGGTTCGCCTGGGAGTGTGGGGTCGGGCGATACTGGTGTGAGCGTGAGCGTGCAGGCCGGTGGTTTGCGCGCGGGCACGAGCTACGACTATCGTGTGGTGGCCTCGAATGGTGTGGGTGTATTCGACGGTGGGAACGGGGTGTTCTCTACGTCGCCGGCTGTGGGGTCGGGGGCGTCGGCGGATGGTCGTGCATATGAGATGGTCACGCCGCCTAACAAGGAAGACGCGGAAAACCTGTTTGGTGGCGTGCCGAACGTCGAAGCGGAAACCAATCACGAAGACCTGACCAATTATGATCGTGGTTATTCCTCTGAAGATGGTGAACATTTCCTATTGTTGACTACGGCGGCGTTCGGTGGGTTTCCCGCCTCGGGTGAGGACTCGTATGTGTTCTCGCGTGGGGCGGATGGTTGGTCTGTGCGGGCGGGCGCCTCACCGACTCTGGGTGTTCAGTCGGGGTACGCGGCGGTGTACGATCCACTTAACTTCTCGGCTATCGGGTTTAAAGATTTTCAGTTCACGGGCAGCGAAGTCCATAGACGGGTGCTGAACCTGGTCGGTCCGGCGGGCGGTCCGTATACGACGATCGATTCGGGGGAAGAAAACTCCACGGCGGCGGCGAGCATGCTCGGTGCCTCCGAAGATCTGGGTCGTGTGGTCCTAGCAAGCGCAGATCACGAACTGGCGCCTGCGCCAAACAACGAAAAGCAGGACGAAAACAGTGATGCGTTGTACGAATGGAGTGCGGGAGAAGGGCTGCGGCTCGCCAACATCGGCACGCAGGGAGAACTGCTCAAGTGCGGTGCGATACTCGGCCAGGACGGCGAACAGAAAAAGCCGGAAGGCGGTGTCCACGGCGCGGTGTCTGCCGACGGGTCGAGAGTTATCTTCACCGCGCCGGACCCTCACGGGAGCGGTAGCGGTTGCTGGAAAGGGGCGAGCAATCCCCCGGAGGTGTACGCACGCGTGAACGGGGAAAGCACGGTCGAGCTCTCAGCACCCGACGAAGGGGTCGAAGAGGCTCCGGGCGACCCGTCTAACCCCGCGGAACCCGCGATCTATGTGGGGGCATCCAAGGACGGGTCGAGGGTGTTCTTCATGACAAGGACGGAGCTAAGCGAAGAAGCGGTGAAACTGGGGTTGCACGATGTGGAGTTGTATGAATACGACAGCAAAGCGCCGGAAGGGCAGCGTGTCACACGGGTCTCGACGGGCGAAGAAGGTGCTCCCGGGCGCGTCGCGGGTGCGATGGTGGAAGCGGCCGTAGCAGTGTCATCTGACGGTTCGGCTGTGTACTTCACGGCGACGGGACAGTTGACGAGCGACGCGCCAGCAGACGGCGGCCTGTACCGGTACGACGCGAATACTCACAAGACGATGTACGTCGCACCGAGCCCCGGCTATCCCGCGCCACAGAATAAAACTGGCGGGGGCATTGTCGGCGAAACGTGGTACGCGACAGTGCTGGCGGGTGCCAACGCCAGTCCGCAGACACCGTATGCGGGTCTTGCTGCGCAAGCGAGCTATTACACGACGGGCGACGGCGACTATCTGGTGTTCGGCTCGACACAGAACATCACTGGTTACGATTCGGGCGGCCGGGAAGAGCTGTACCGTTACACTTATGAACCCGGATCGCCGTCGGGTGGGAGGGTGGTGTGCGTGTCGTGCGATCCGACGGGCGCGGTGCCGTCCTATCCCGCGCGGTTCACGCGCTCGGCGGTTACTGGGGACAATCCCGGGGCGACCGCGCCGCGGCCGATCTCTGAAAACGGAGATTACGTGTTCTTCGACTCCCAGGAATCGTTGTTGCCGGCGGCGACGAACGACAAGATCGACGTCTACGAGTGGGAGATCGAAGGCACCGGTACTTGTCAGCAAGGAATCGGCGGTTGTCTGAGCCTGATCAGTACCGGCCAGTCCTCTTCTGACGATTATTTCTTGGATTCAAGTCCGGATGGCAAGAACGTGTTCTTTGGCACGCATTCCAAACTCGTGCCGGCGGACAACGACGAAGAGGGCGACTTGTACGACGCGCGGATCGGAGGCGGGTTCCCCGCGCCGATCGGGGCGGGCCCGTGCGAAGGCGACGCGTGCGAGAACCCGTCACCCGCACCGATGGATCAGACGCCAGCGTCGTTGAGCTTCAGCGGCCCCGGCGACATCGCGAGCGAAGTCGCGGCGAGGGCACAGTCGAAAACGAAGACCGTGACGAAGAAGGCGGGTAAATGCAGGGCGGGGTATGTCAAGCGCAAGGGCAAATGCGTGAAGGCCAAGGCGAGCAGACAGGCGGCCAGGAAGGGCAGTGCCCGCAAGTCAAGCCGTCGTAAGGGGGGTAAGTGATCATGCGCAGCTCGATAAAACAACCCATGTTTGTTGCGGTGACGCTCGCTGCTGTGGTGTGCGCCGCGTGTTTGCTGTACGCGTCCGCGGCGCTGGCTGTGACGGGCGGGCCGCAGTGGACGGTGACGGCGGTCTCGGCGCCGACAGACCTGGTGCCTGGCGATGAAAGCGGGGACCAGTTCTTCAATGTCATTGTCGAGAACACTGGTGGGGAACCCTCTAGCGGGACGGTCACGATCAGCGACGTGCTGCCCGAAGGCGTGACGCTCGATACGCTGGGCGTGGAAGGCTTCGCGCCGACGAATATCTCCGGAACAGGAGCACGTATACCGCTGGACTGCAAGGGTGTCTCGTGCACGTACGCGGGGGTGGTGCAGCCCGAGGAAATGCTGCTTGTGCGGGTGCCGGTCGATGTGGCGCTGCTTGCCGAACAGACGGTCACGAACGTGGTTCACGTGTCCGCCGGGGGCACCGCGGACGTGTTCGCGAGCACGCCGGTGCTGGTCAGCTCGAAGCTCGCGAAATACGGGATCGCGCCGGGGTCGGCGCTGGTCACGTTGTCTGACAGTCAAGCCGGAGCGCACGCCGATTTGACGAGCATGATCGGGTATAACACGATCGATGGGGAAGGACAGGACGCGGGGGATCAGAAGGAAGCGTCGCTGGTGTTGCCTCCCGGGTTCGGTGGAGATCTGGTGGACACGCCGCAGTGTCCGGTGTCGAAGTTCACCGATGAAGAATGCCCGGTCGCGACACAGGTGGGGCTGGCGAGCCTGTTCTTCGCAGGGCCGCTCGGCAAGTACCTGGAACGCAAACCGATTTATAACCTACAGCCCGAGCCGGGGGACGTCGCGAAGATCGGGTTCATGGCGGCCGGTGGCGCCGCGCACGTGCAGGCCGATGTGACGGTATTGCCCGGCACGTATCAGTTGAAGACGACGTTTCACAATATCGACGCGCTCATCAAACAGAACTTCGTGTCGATCACGATCTGGGGCGTACCGACCTTGGAATCTCACGATTACTGGCGCCAGAGCCCTAGTACCGGGAGTTATGTGCTGAAATCGTTTAAAGCTGGCACGTTCGGCGCGTCTTCGTCCAACGCGCGGGTGCCGTATCTGGCGAGCCCGACTTCGTGCAGTGGCGAAGAAGCGCTGCCGGCTACGTATTCGAGCGTGTCGTGGCAGGAACCGGAAGCAAAGCCCTCGGAAGCGGTCGCGTTGCTCGCGCCGCTTGACGATTGTGACCGGCTGGGGTTGGAGTCTACTTTCACGGCGGTACCGACTACTACTAGCGCGTACGCACCGACGGGCTTGAATGTGGAATTGGGGGTGCACCAGACCAACGAAAACGCCGAAGGTCTCGCTGCGTCCGCACTGAAGAAGGCTGTTGTCACGTTGCCAGAAGGGATGACGGTCAACCCCTCCGCCGGTGCGGGGTTGGGTGCGTGCACAAGGGAAGAGTACGAAGCGGAAGTCTTGGAAACGCCCGTTGGTGAGGGTTGTCCGATCGAGTCGAAGCTGGGGACGGTGCATATCAAGACGCCCGCGTTGAATGAAGAAGGCATCGGGTCTGTGTATCTCGCGACGCCCTACTCCAACCCTTTCTCAGAACCCGGTCATCCGAACGGGTCGTTGCTGGCGTTGTATGTGATCGCGCGGTTCCCGGTACGCGGCGTGGTCGTGAAGGTCGCTGGGAAGGTCGAGGCGAACCCGATCACCGGACGGCTTGTCACAACCTTCGAAGGGGTGCCGGCGCTGAAAGGCCCGTCATTGGAAGGGTTGCCGCCAGTGCCGTTCAGCCTGTTCACGTTCCAGTTCCATCAGGGCGAGACCTCGCCGCTTGTGACACCGCCCGGGTGCGGGAACTATGAAGTGAAGGCGGAACTGGTGCCGTGGTCAGAACCGGCGCAGACGTTGACGGATATCAGCCCCGCGTTTGACATCACGAGCAGCAACACCGGCGGTGCGTGCCCGGGCGGCGGGATACCGCCGTTCAATCCGCGCGTGATATCGGGCACCGAACACAACACCGCGGGCTCCTACAGCCCGTTCTATCTGCGGATAGTCCGCGAAGACGGCGAACAGGAGCTGACGAAATTCACGTCGATCTTCCCGCCCGGATTGACGGGGAACCTGTCGGGGATACCGTTCTGTCCGGAAGCCGACATCGAAGCATCCAGGAGCGTTACCGGGACGCAGGAGCTTGAACATCCCTCGTGTCCGGCGGCAAGCGAAATCGGGCATACGCTCGTCGGTGCCGGCGTCGGCAGCGTGCTGGCAGAGGCGCCCGGGAAGATCTATCTCGCCGGGCCATATCACGGGTCTGCCCTGTCGGTCGTGTCGATCACGGCGGCTAAGGTCGGTCCGTTCGACCTCGGGACCGTCGTGATTCGCTTCGCGCTGAGCATCAACCCGATCACGGCACAGGTCGAAATCAACGGGGCGAACTCCGATCCGATCCCGCACATCATCGACGGGATCGTCGTGCACGTGCGCGATATTCGCGCGTATATCAGCCGCGAAAAGTTCATTCTCAACCCGACGACGTGCAACCCGTCCACGATCTCGGAGTCGATCACGGGCGCCGGTGCGGACCCGGCTAACGTGGCAGACCAGATGACCGTCCCAGCCTCCGCGCCGTTCCAGGCCGCGGACTGCTCCAGCCTGCAGTTCAAACCGGGGTTCAAAGTCACAACATCGGGTAAGACATCGAGGACGCAGGGCGCGAGCCTGACGGCGAAGCTGACCTATCCCGCAAATGCGATGGGCACGCAGGCGAACATCGCGCAGGTCAAGGTCGATTTGCCCAGGCAACTGCCCTCGCGTTTGACGACGCTGCAGAAGGCCTGCACCGCCGCGACGTTCCAGGCGAACCCGGCGGACTGCCCCTCGCAGTCGCGGGTCGGGTTCGGCAAGGCGATCACACCGATCCTGCCCGTTCCTTTGGAAGGACCCGCGTACTTCGTCAGCTACGGCGGGGCGAAGTTCCCGGAACTGGTGATCGTGCTGCAGGGGTATGGGTTCACGATCGACCTGCACGGCGAAACGTTCATCAGCAAAGCCGGGATCACCAGCAGCACATTCCACGCGGTCCCCGATGAGCCTGTGGGTAGCTTTGAACTGACGCTGCCCGAGGGGCCGTACTCGGCGCTCGCGGCAAACGGCAACCTGTGTGCGGTCACGAACACAGTCACCGTCAAGAAGAAGGAGACGATCCGCGTCAAAGGCCGGCGCAAGACCGTCACGCGCCGGGTCACGCAGGCGGTCGCGGGGACGCTACAGATGCCGACGCTGTTCGTCGCTCAGAACGGCGACACGATCAAAGAGAGCACGCCGATCGACGTCAGTGGGTGCCAGAAGGCGGCGAAGAGCAAGAAGAAGGCAAAAGCGGGCGCCCGCAGTGGCAAGCGCCACCGGTGACAGCGACAGATAGGCGCACGCGGATCGCTCGGGCGTTGGTGGAGGTCCTTGCCGAGCGTGGGTTCGCGGGCGCCACGGTTGGACTTGTGGTCGCGCGGGCGGGGGTCTCGACACGCACGTTCTATCGGTGCTTCGATGGCCTGCAGGAGTGTCTGATTGCGATAATGGACGGTGTCTTGGAGCAGGTCGTTGCGCTTGCTTCGCGCGAGCTTCAGGGCGCTGGGTGTTGGCAGGAGGGTGTGCGTTCGGCGCTTGCCGCGGTGTTGGGTTACTTCGATCGCGACCCCGACTTGGCGCGTGCGTGCATCGTGGAGACGCTGGCGGGGGGTCCGGTCGTGTTAGCCCATCGAGAGCGCCTCACCGAAGTGTTTCGCGCGCCGGTCGTCGAGCGGATCGAAAGGGAGGCGCCCAACATCCCGCCGCTGGCGGCGGAAGGGGCGATGAGCTCGGTGCTCGGGATCATGCACGCGCACATCGTCACGGGGAAGCCCGGCCCGTTCATCGAGCTGCTGGGCCCGTTGATGGGTCTGATCATGGCGCCATATCTAGGCGTTCAGGGCGTCGAGCGAGAGATCGCACAGGGAGATGAGCTTGCACGGTCGATCCTGGCCACAGACTCCCGCTGGGTCCTGTCGGTACAGTACCCGGGGCGAGGCACGGGGCAGAGCGGGGAGCAGGGCGCGGTCGTCCCGGCGATGCTGCGCCATCCGGGTGCCCGTCGTGCGCGTGAATGTCTGCTCTTCCTCGTGGAGCATCCGGCCTCGAGCAACCGTGAGGTCGCCTTGGGTATCGATATCGCCCACCAATCGCACATCTCGAGGCTGCTCGCATATCTCCTGCGGGAGGACCTTGTGGCCAAGCGTTCTGAGGGTAGGGGCAAGCGCAATGCATGGTGGCTCACGGCGCGGGGTGAAGAGGTGGCGCGGGCGCTGCGATAAAGTCGAGTTACGCACAGCCGGAACCATATTTTCGAGTGGGTAGTGGGATTGCGGACCGGTAACTTTGTGATCAGGGATATTTTCTCGTATGTTAACTCTTGACGAGGGCGAGTAGTGGCTATAGAAGTCTTCCTCAATAGGCACCAAGAGGCACAAGAGCGATCTCTGGCGAGGAGGAGTCATGGGCGGTCGGGCGCATGGAGTGCAGGGGAAGGTTGTTCTGGCTGCGATGCTGGCGTTGTTGCTGCTCGGCGCCTGCGCGGGGCAGGCGCTTGCGGCGCATACGCGAGCGTCAGAAAGGGCGGGGGTCGCGAAGGGACTGGGTTATTCGTTGACGCCGTCCAAGACAGAACCTTACGCTGTATGCCCTCCGGCCATAAAGGGCAGAGCGCAATGCATGGCGATCGCCGTGCCCGGCCGAGCGGAGGTCGAGTCGGAGGAGGCCAAATACCTGTTTGAACAGGGTCCAGAACCGGCGTTTATCCCTGATTTTGAAGGCAGTGGCGAAGAAGGAGGATTCTCGCCGAGTGATCTGCGGTCTGCTTACAAGTTGCCTGAAACGGGTGGTTCCGGGCAGACGGTGGCGATCGTCGATGCGTATGACGACCCGAACGCGGAAGCCGACTTGAACGTGTACAGGAAGCACTACAAAGTGCTGTACAAAGGCCTTGAAGAATGCACGAAGGCAAACGGTTGTTTCAAAAAGATCAACCAAAAAGGCGAAGAAAAGAACTATCCGAAAGAACCGGGTCCCTTCGATGATTGGACGGTTGAGATGTCGCTCGATATGGACATGGTGTCAGCCGTCTGCTCGGAATGTAGGATCGTGCTGGTCGAGGCAGAAAATGAAGTGGAAAATGCCGAAAAAACAGTCAATCTGTATGACGCCGAGGAAGCCGCCTCGAAATGGGAAGTAGAAGAAGGGGGAAAAAAATGGAAGACGACGGAGATCAGCAATAGCTGGGGCTCGATAGAGGAATCCGGCGAGACCGAAGACGACAAAAAGTATTTCGAGCATGAAGGTATAGTCACCACGGTCTCCGGGGGCGACGATGGCTATGGGGTGTCCTACCCGGCCGCGTCGCCTCATGTTGTGTCTGTCGGCGGGACCGCTCTCGTGAAATCCTCGGGTACGCGTGGATGGTCTGAGGAAGCTTGGGTAGGCACGGGTGGTGGTTGCGGCGTGTATGAGGAAAAGCCGAAATGGCAGGAAAAACTGAAAGGCTGCTCGCACCGGGTAGACAACGACGTGTCGGCTGTCGCGGCACCGGAAACGCCGGTATCCATCTACGACTCGTTTGAGCGTTCGAAAGGGTGGCTCGTGGTGGGCGGCACGAGCGTGTCGAGCCCATTCATGGCGGGGGTCGAGGCGTTGTCGAGCAGCACGTTCCGCTCAGAAGGCCCGGAAGCGTTCTATAAAGATCCGCAAGGATCGCTGTTCGATGTCGCCCTTGGGAGCAACGGGTTCGACAACTTCTGTGCTCCGCCAAGCGAAGACGAATATCTCTGCAACGCCGAACTTGGCTATGACGGGCCGACGGGCAACGGCACCCCCGACTTCGATCTGGGCGGCGCGTCGTCCGTGGTCACGGGTCCTGTGACAAACGTCAAGCTCCATGAAGCCAAGCTGACGGGCACCGTCAACCCGAAAGGTGTGGAAACCCACTACCATTTCGAATACGGGCCGACCACCTCGTACGGAACGAGCATCCCCGTGCCCGAAGCGAGCGTGGGCTCCGGCACCACGAACCAGCCGGTCAGCCAGTCACTCACCGGTCTTTCGCTGGAAACCACATATCATTACAGACTGGTCGCGACCAGCGGCGCGGGTACGATCTACGGCGAAGACCACACGTTTGCGACCGTGTTCTGGAGCGCTACGCACACACGCAACGTCACGGACGCAGAGTATGTTTCGCTGAATGGTGTTTCGTGCTCGTCATCCACGGCGTGCACCGCGGTTGGAACATACAGCTATGAACCTGAGTATGGTGAATTCTATGACTTTGCTGAGCGGTGGAATGGAACGGAATGGTCGATCCAAAGCACCCCCAATCTAAAAGAAGGCACCGATCCTCTCAGCGAACTTACCGGCGTTTCCTGTTCGTCCGCCACCTCGTGCACGGCTGTAGGTTACAGTGAAGTTAGCCGGGAAGATAAGACGGTGGTCAGCTATGCTGAGCACTGGAACGGCAGCGAATGGTTGCCGCCGCAGGTGGTGCCCAAGCCGGTTGAATCTGGTGTTGAATCTAATTTTGTCTTGCTCCACGGGGTGTCGTGCTCGTCCTCGACCGTGTGCACGGCCGTGGGGGTTTATGCAAACAAGGCAGGTTATGGTCGCCCCTTGGCTGAGCGTTTGAGTGAAGGTACGTGGTCTCTGCAGAAAACCTACATCAATACGCCGAACGAAGCCGAAGAAAACGGACTATCGAGTGTGTCGTGCGCATCGACAACGGTGTGTGTCGCCGCGGGAGAGCAGCTAAACGAACAAAAATCCTCCTCCCCCCTTGTGGAGAGTTGGACAAGCAGCACGGGATGGGCTTTGGATGCCACACCGTCACCGAGTAAAGTGTCCACTAGCTGGTTGGCGGGGATATCGTGTGTCTCGGTTACGGAATGTGTGGCTGTCGGTAGTGATTATCCCGAATTCGGATCGGGCTCGCTCCCCTATTTTGCCGAGCGGTTGACCGGCGGCGTGTGGTCTCTTCAGTCGATGCCTGCACCAAAGTTTGAGGGCAGCGAACTCTTTGATGTATCGTGTTCGTCGCCAACGGCTTGCACCGCGGTGGGGCGGGACCGCGGCGAAGGAAAATTTGAATATGAAGCCCAACCGTTTGGCCTACGGTGGAATGGGACGGAGTGGTCGATCCAGGAAACGAGTCAAGCTGGGCGCCGCTACGGGCGGGCTGTTGGCGTATCGTGCGCGTCCTCGGGGGCCTGTGTTGCCGTCGGGTGGTATGCTCCCAATGGCTTCTACGCTGCTTTGGCAGAGAACTACGCCGGTCCTCCA
This sequence comes from Solirubrobacteraceae bacterium, assembly GCA_035486935.1. Lineage (GTDB taxonomy): Bacteria > Actinomycetota > Thermoleophilia > Solirubrobacterales > Solirubrobacteraceae > Palsa-744. The sequence continues at coordinate 647 of DATHMQ010000101.1, read as the reverse complement.
GCGCCGGTGGCGACGACGGAAGGCGTATCGGGCGTATCGACAGGAGGGAGCACTCTGGAGGGAAGCGTTAATCCAGAGGGAGATGACACGCACTATTACTTCGAATATGGGAAGACGACATCATACGGGACGAGCGTACCCGTCCAGCCAGGCGCCGACGCCGGCAGCGGCGAAAGCAATACCAAAGTCAGTGAGACGATCGGCGGTCTCGAATCCGAGATCACCTATCATTACCGACTGGTCGCGATCAACGCGACAGGAACCATCACATATGGCGCGGACAGAGACTTTCTTTCCACGGCAACAGAATGGGGTCAAGGCGGAATGTCTCTTTCTGAAGCGGTGGCGACGAAATCGAAGGGAACGTTCAAGGTTACCGCTGAAGGGGAAGCTGGGGCGAAATACAAGATTGAGGTGGAATGCGAAGATTCGGGTGAAGGGTCTGTCGATCCGGGGGTGGGGGATGAAGAGACGAAATGGACGACGTCGAAATGCGCTCCTGTTTCGGGTGGGAAGTGTGAAGCAGGGAGAGCGGAAGTAATTGCGATGGATTTGCCGTGGCATTCCGAACTGGTCTTCTCCGAAGGAACATCGCGTGACGTGATGACCTCGGGTGGCAAAGGCACACCCGGCTATACGATCAAGTG
>DATHMQ010000100.1:0-8616 GCA_035486935.1 Solirubrobacteraceae bacterium | reverse complement strand
CGCAGCTCGGCAAGCGAGCGGCCGTCGCCCGCCCCGGCGCCTGCCAGGGCGTGGTACAGACTTGCCTCGCGGTGGCGCCCCGCCTTGACCGTCACCCCGTCGACGACGCGCGCGCGTTCGCCGGTGGTCGCCGCTCCGTTGGTGTCGCCGGCCATGTCAGGCACTCGCGCCGACCTCCTGGCGGATCTGGTCGTAGCCCTCGCGCTCCAGGCGCTCCACCAGCTCCACGCCACCCTCGAGCACGATGCGCCCGTCCATCAGGATGTGCACGAACTCGGGCTTCACGTAGTGCAGGATGCGTTGGTAGTGGGTGATGATCAGCGCGCCCAGCTGCTGCTCGTCGTGCAGCTTCTGCACGCCCTCGGCGACGGTGCGCAACGCGTCGATGTCAAGGCCCGAGTCGGTCTCGTCGAGAATCGCCACATCGGGTGAGAGCATCGCCATCTGCAGGATCTCCGCGCGCTTCTTCTGCCCGCCGGAGAAGCCATCGTTGAGGTGGCGTGAGGTGAACGCACGGTCCACGTCCAGCAGCTCGATCGCGTGCTGGAGCTTCGTGCCGAACTCCTTCACCTTGATCGGCTCGTCCTGCTTGGCGTTGATCGCCATCCGCAGGAAGTTCGCAACCGACACCCCCGGGATCGACACCGGGTCTTGGAAGGCGAGGAACAGCCCCGCCTTCGAGCGTTCGTGCGGCTCCGACTCGGTGATGTCCTCGCCCTTGAACACGATCTTGCCCTCGGTCACCTCATAGGAGGGGTGACCCAGCAGCGTCTTCGCGAGCGTCGACTTGCCGGAGCCGTTGGGGCCCATCAGCGCGTGGATCTCGCCCTTGTCGATGTTCAGATCGACGCCCCTGAGGATCTCGCGATCCTCGGTGCGCACATGCAGGTTGGTGATTTCGAGGTCGGCCATGGTTCCTTTGCTCTAAGCGGGGACGGGGACGGAAACTGGGTGTCAGGCGGGGACGGAAGGGAGTGGGGTGGAGGTAGGCATCGAGGGAGTAGTGGGGAGAGGCGTGGATGCGGCGCCGGCCGTGCCGTTTGTGGCGGCAAGTAGCACTTGTGCTTCGTTGCCCACCAGGAGGTCCGCGAGGGTCGTCTCGCGAAGCGTGCGCACGATCGAGAAACGCACGCGTGTCCACAGCAGCTTGGTGGGGCACACATGGTCGGGATCGGACTCGCGCGAGCACACCACACGCCCGTCGGAGGCTTGAGAGATGCACTCGATCGGGGCGATAGACCCCTCCAATGCCTCGACGACCTCGGCCATCGTGATCTGCTCGGCGCCACGCGCCAACATGTAACCGCCGCGTGAGCCTCTGCGACTGTCGATCAGACCCGCCTTGCGCAAGCGCGCGACGAGGTGCTCCAGGTAGGCAAGCGGCAGGCCGTCGTGCTCGGCGATCTCGGCCAGCGGCACGACCGACTCGGCGCCGTCGGGAGCGTTGCCGGCTCGCCGAGCCAGCTCCACCATCACGCGCACGCCGTACTCGGCCTTGGTTGAGAACATCATCGTCTGAATACCTACCTGCTGGCTAGGGTATCAGGCGCCCGCAAGCAGCCGAATATCGTGAGCGAGGCTTTCGGGGGTTATCTGTTCCAGGCCGAAGCCGACACGCTCGGCGCCGTTGCGGTCGATCAGCAACACGGTGCTCCCCTCTTCGGAGGCGGACTTGCCGGCGCTCACCGGGGGGATCGCGTAAGCCTTCCAGATCGGTTGCAGCTCCTGTGGTATGCCGGTCAGGTATTCGACGTGTCCGCTCAGCGAGGTTTCGCTCAGGAAGCGGCTGACGCTTGCACGCGTGTCGGCATGGGGGTCTGTGCTGACGAAGATCGTCGCGACACCGGGCGCGCCTTCGACTTCGTCGAGCGCGCCTCGCACCTGATTGGCGACCAACACGCATGTGCGACAGCTGGAGAAGAGAAAGGCAAGCACCACCACCTTTCCGCGATATGCGCTCAGCGATACGCGCTGGCCACGCTGGTTTGTCAGCGTGAAGTCATGCGCCCGTACGCCGGGCGGAAACGCCGCACCTTCGAAGTTGCCGTTGTGGTTGGCGTTGGGTGTGCCGGAGGAGGGGCCGTGACCGCCGCCAAGGACGATCGCCACGACAAGCGTGATCGCCAGGATGGTCGAGATGACCGGAAGTACGAAGCGAGGTTGGTAGCGCACCGGCAGGCAAGGGTAGGGGACCAGTCGACGCACAGGCTGCAGGCAGACCGTTGAAGATGGCCGTGAACGTCGGGGACGAGCGGCTCGGACAACTATTCAAATGTCGAGCGACGGGCGCTATACTTTTTGAAGTTCCATGAATTCCGACCGCAATTCAGGAGATTTCAGATGAGCCCGTCGAGTGCGGACCTGTTGCGCCAGGTGAAGAGCGAAATAGACGAGGTCGACCCGTCCGAGGTCAAGGAGCTCTTGCAAGAGGGCGCGGTGATCATCGATCTGCGCGAGACCGAGGAGCTTGCCTCCGGCATCCTGCCGGGCGCCAAGCATGTGCCGCGCTCCTACTTGGAGACGCGCATCGAGGGCATAGTGCCAAACCGCGACGCCCACGTGATCCTCTACTGCGCCTCGGGCAACCGCTCCGCCTACGGCGCACGCACTCTGCGCGACGATCTCGGCTATGAGCACGTCGAGTCGATGACAGGCGGCATCACCTTGTGGAAGGACCGTGGCTATGAGGTCGACGTGCCGCGCACGCTGTCGGCCGAGCAACGCGATCGCTACTCGCGCCACCTGCTGATCCCCGAGATCGGCAACGAGGGCCAGCAGAAGCTGCTCGACGCGAAGGTCCTGTTGCTCGGCGCCGGTGGCCTTGGCTCGCCCACCGCGTTGTACCTGGCCGCCGCCGGCGTCGGCACGCTCGGGATCGTCGACGACGATGTCGTCGACCTCTCCAATCTGCAGCGTCAGGTAATCCACTCCACCCAGCGCATCGGCATCCCCAAGGTCGACTCCGCCGAGGAGGCGATCCACGGGCTCAACCCCGACGTCAAGGTCGTCAAGTACCCCGTGCGTCTGGACGCCTCGAACATCATGGAGATCATCGAGGGCTACGACGTGATTGTCGACGGCGTCGACAATTTCCCCACGCGTTACCTGCTCAACGACGCCACCGTGCGTTTGAAGATCCCGGTCGTCTCCGCCTCGATCCTCGGCTTCGACGGCCAGTTGTCGGTCTTCAAGCCCTATGAGGGGCCGTGTTATCGCTGCCTGTTCCGTGAGCCACCGCCGGCTGAGCTTGCGCCCTCCTGCGGCGCCAACGGCGTGCTCGGGGTGCTGCCCGGCACGATGGGCCTGTTGCAAGCCACCGAGGTCGTCAAGCTGATCCTCGGCATCGGCGATCCGGCGATCGGGCGTCTGTTGCTCTACGACGCGTTGGCCGCGACGCTCACCGAGGTCAAGGTCCACCGCGACCCCGACTGCCCGATCTGCTCCCGCCCGCCAGATGAGATCTCCGATGAGGAGATGGGCGTCTTTCCGGACTACGAGGCATTCTGCGCGGCGGCAGGGTAGCCTCCGCTTCGAAGATGGCCAAGATCAAGATCCCACCGGTGCTGCGCCCGTCCGTCGGAGGCGAGCGTGAGGTATCGGCCTCAGGCGGGAACGTCGGCGAGATCCTGCGTGATCTGGCCGATTCGCATCCGGCCACGGCCGAGCAGTTGTTCTCGGCTGACGGCGAGCTGAATCGCTACGTCAACGTCTACCTCAACGACGAGGACGTACGCGTGCTCGACGGGCTGGAGACCACTGTCGCCGAGAGCGACACAGTGGTGATCCTGCCGGCGATGGCCGGCGGGCGCTGAACGTCCAACTTCTCGCCCAAGGCTAAATATTCCGACCGGGCGAACGACTATGTTCTCGTGCCAGTGAGAACCGGTCGTCCCCTCAGTTTGCGCAGCCTCGTGGGCGCGCTGTGCGTTGCGCTTGCGGCACTTGCCGCCGGGGCGAGCTTGGCCGTGCCCGCCGTCGCGGACGAACGGTCCAAAGCGCCCGAATACTCGCTGTCGGTCGTCGAGGGCGCTGACACGCAGCCCGAAGACTCGATCGAGCACGTCAGCGCCAGTGTCAACTCGAAAGCCGAAGTGGCCGTCTCGATCACCCATAACGGGCTTGTTGTGGACAAGCAGAGCGGCAAAGGCGGCACTGGGCTCTCGCAGGCGCCCCAAGTGGGAGACGTGGTCACATTCGAATCCCAGGGCTTCACCACGGCTGTCACCTATGACGGCTTGCCCTCGCTTGAACCCACCGTGTGCGCCGGTTCGACCAACTTCTCGGGTCAGCGCACCGCCGGGTATACGGTCGAAGGCGGCTACTACACCGTGACTGTGGGACCAATCGAACACAACATCTACCACTCGGCACACACTCTGGCTCAGGTACAAGTGCTCACCGGCTCGAGCTTCGGGGGCGACTTTCTCGCGCCGCTCCTCAGTGGCGAGACCGTCTACGCCGTCGAGTCGCTGACCTCCCCACTCGCGGGTGGCGCAACGTTCACCTACTCCAGCGAGTACGACCGCCCGGTCGGCGGTTGTCCGCCGCCGCCACCACCACCTCCGCCTCCTCCGCCGCCACTCGCGCTTGCCGGGGCGTTCTCGAAATTCACACGTGTCTCGCTCACCAAGCTGCTTCGCTCCGGATGGACTACTCACGTGACGATCAACCAGCCCGGGACGATTGTCGAGGACCTCTACCAGCACAGCGGCATCCTGCCGGCGTTCGCGGCGAGGAGCAAAACCAAGCGACCTCGCAAAGAGCCCAAGGCGCTGCTGCTTGCGCGGGGCACGACCACCGCCAAAGCGCCCGGCACGGTGACAGTCACGATGCATCTCACTTCCGTCGGCCGGCGCCTGCTCAAGCACGCACACAGCGTCAAAGCGGTCCTGATCACGACGCTCACCGCCAGCTCGGGCGCGAAGCTCGCGCTTGGACGACGCGTCATTACGCTTCACCGCTAGAACCACGTTTCCAGCTGGCGCAACCGCGGATATCGGCCTTGACCTGTCGTTCCTGGCGCTGGAAGGGGCCGTTTCGAGGGGATTGACCAGAGGGCACTCCAGGTTCCCAACGCACGCCTTGGAGGGCCTTTGAAACGTGCTCTTCAAACCGCGTCGGTGTTGCTCAGCACGATCGCCTGGCTGCAGCCCCCCGCTGTGCTTCCCCTGCCCTCGCGCACAGGCGCCGATGGTCCGCCGCGGCCGTTCGGAGTCGAGCCGCCGGCAGGACACGAACCCTCGAATACCCCACCGTCCTTGGTACGTGCGCAGAACCATTCCCTGCTCTACGGTCCCTTTCCGCAGGGGAGGCTCGCACGCGGCGTCTCCGACGGAGACTTGATGCTGAGCGAAGACACCGACGTTCGCGGCCAAACGATGAGCAGGATCCGCGCGCTCGGGGGAAGCGTGGCGCGCATCCCCGTGGACTGGCGCAACGTCGTGGAAGCCGATCCGCCCGCCGGTTTTCAGGCAAGCGATCCGGCCAGTCCCGCCTACCGCTTTGCCCAGCTCGACGCGGCCGTGCGCAGCGCCGTTGCCGGCGGGCTGCAGCCCCTGTTGGTTGTCTCTCACGCGCCTGCTTTCGCCGAAGCTCCACACCGCTGGCCTTACGCATACCCGGGTAGCTGGGCGCCGAGCCCGGCGGCGCTGGAAGAATTCGCGGCGGCCATCGCTAGTCGCTACGACGGCGCGTTCCCCGATCCGCTGCACGCCGGTGCCGCGCTGCCGCGTGTGCGCCTGTTCCAGGCTTGGAACGAGCCCAACCTCGCGCGCTACCTGGAGCCCCAGTGGGTGGCGGTCGGCCGGCGCTGGAGCGCATTCTCGCCACGGTTGTACCGTCAGCTGCTGAACGGGTTTTACGCGGGCGTCAAGTCGGTTCAGCCCAGCGACACGGTCGCCGCCGCCGGCATCGCGCCCGAGGGTGAACCCGCCGGTGTGGGGGCGATGGCGCCCGTGACCTTCCTGGAAGATCTGCTCTGCTTGGGCGCGGCTGAGGCAAGTTGCCCGGAAAAGCCTCACCTGGACGTGTTGGCATTCCATCCGTTGTCCGTTTTCAACCCAGACGTAGCGGCGGTCTCAAGACTTGACGTGGCGGTCTCCGACATCGCCAAGATCACCGGGTTGCTGGCGCAGGCCGAGCGTCTGCACACGGTCCTACCCGCAGAGTCCCACCCGGTATGGGTCACCGAGCTCAACTGGGAGAGTTCTCCTCCGAGCTCGACGGGCGTGCCTGGCTCGCTGCAGGCCGCCTGGGTCTCGCGAGCGTTGCATCGCCTGTGGGTGGCCGGTGTGAGCCTCGTCGATTGGCAGTTCCTGATCGACCCGTACGGCGGGACTCCATTGGCCTCACCCGATGGCAGCATTAACCTCTACCCGCGACCAGCCGGGCTATATGTTCCGGGGCCCGGTGGTAACACCGCGCTTGCCCGCCCCAAGCGCTTTCTCCAGGGCTTTACGCTGCCCTTCGATCCGCTGCGCGTGAACCGGCGGCAAGTGCGCGTTTGGGCGCTGCTGACGCACGCTCGCCAACTCGCTCTCCTGCAACGTCAGGGGCGCGGAGGGCGGTGGGACATGATCGCCCTCCTACACGCCAACGGCTATGGCGTACTCAATCGGCTCCTGCGCTTGACCGGTCCTGCGCGTCTGCGACTACGGACTGGGAAGCTCGTCTCGGCGCCTATATCGGTGCCTCGGACCCCAGGCGCTTTGTAATGCAGCTATTCCGCTTCCCTTGCGCCGCTACGCCGCGCGGCGCACGTCCGTGTGCGGCCTATGCTGCTATGCCGCGACGGGCTCTGAGGTGGACTCGATGTCCGTCATGCCTGCCGGGGGCACATGGCTCATCGCATGCTCGGCCAGCGCCGTGATCGTCAGGCTCGGGTTGACGCCCACATTGGCCGGGACGGCCGCACCGTCACAGACGAGCAGGTTCTCGTAGCCGAAGACGTGCTGATGGGCGTCCACCACGCCGTGCTCCGCATCGGCGCCGATCACCGCTCCGCCGAGGATGTGGGCCGTGGTGGGGATGTTCAATGCCGCCTCGGTGAATGAGCTCTGCGCGATGCCGCCGGTACGCTCGGCAAACCATTCGGCTGCCTTGTTCGCGACCGGGATGAAGGTAGGGATGGGGCGCTCGGGGTCCTGTTCGGTGCTCAGCCACAGTGTTTTGAACGGGCCCTGTTTGGGGCGCAGCGCGATCGCGTTGTCGAGCGTCTGCATGACGAGGATGATGATCGTGCGCCGCGACCAGTTCTTGGGACGCACAACTTGCACGAAGCGCTTGGGGTGGCGAATGATCTGGCCGAGCAGCTTCAACGGGCGCGTCGCGCGCGTACCGTCGCCCGTCAGCAGTGTGTTCAGTCGGCTCATCGAGTCGCCGTCGTTGCCGTAGGTGACGGTCTCGATGTGCGTGTGCGCGTCGGGGTAGATGCTCGAGGTGATCGCGACTCGTTTGATCAGGTTCTCCGGATAGTCCTCTGGCACCGTCACGGCGAGGATTGCCTCGCTGTTGGTGCGCACCAGCTCGCCGAGGCGTGCGGAGATGCGCGGTAGCGAGCCGCCCACGCGGCAGCGCTGCAACAGCGTGTTCGTCCCCAGTGGGCCCGCCGAGACGACCACGCCGCGCGCGCGTTGCACCTTGCGTTCCTTGCGTACCCAGGCACCCGAGCGGATGCTTTCCACCTCATAGCCGTCGCTGCCGTCATCCGCGCCGAGTGGGCGAATGTCGATCACCGTGCGTTCGGGTGAGACGCGCGCGCCGCGCTTTTCCGCAAGGTAGAGGTAGTTCTTTACAAGCGTGTTCTTCGAGCCGTGCGGGCAGCCCACCATGCAGCGCCCACACAGTCTGCAGCCGGTGCGATCGGGCCCCTCGCCGTCGAAGAAGGGATCGGGCACGCGCTTGCCGGCCTCGCCCTCCGCGCCGAAGAACACGCCGACGGGTGTCTTTTTGTAGGTGTCGGAAACACCCAGCTCCTCACCCAACTCGCGCAACAGCTGGTCGGCGGGGTCGTCATGGGGGTTCATCGTCACGCCCAACATCCGCTGCGCCTCGTCGTAGTGGGGCGCCAGCTCCGACTCCCAGTTGGCGATCTCAGCCCACTGGGGATCCTCGAAGAACGGCGTTGGCGGTACGTACAGCGTGTTGGCGTAGCCGAGGCTGCCGCCACCGACGCCACAGCCGCTCACGACCGAGACGTCTTTGAAGGTGGTGAGGCGGAAGATGCCCTTCCAGCCGATCTTCGGGCGCCAGAAGTAGCGCTTGTAGTCGGCGGTTGACTCGGGAAACTCGTGGTCGGCAAAGCGCCGACCGCACTCCAACACGCCGACCTTGTGGCCCTTCTCGGAGAGGCGCAGCGCCGCTACGCTGCCGCCGAAGCCGGAGCCGATAACCAGCCAGTCGTAGTCGAAGTCCCCTGCCATCTCCGCTATCAGCATATTGGTTATCTGGCCAGTTCATAGCCGGGGCGGCAACCTCGCCTGGCGGTCCGCTTCAACGGGAGAGATCGGACTTGGATTTCCGCGACGATCGTGTTGGCTCGTCGCCCGTCCGCGCTCGGCTCATCCGAGCGATTCGTCGCAACGCGCAGACGGCGCTATATTCCGTGAAGTAATGGCT
>DATHMQ010000099.1:0-2898 GCA_035486935.1 Solirubrobacteraceae bacterium | reverse complement strand
TCAACCTGTGCGAGTCGCTCGCGGGCGACGCGCGCCTCGAAAGCGCCGTTCCCCTCCTCCTCGAGCTGCTGGGGATTCCGTTCACGGGGTCGCCACCCGAGGTCCTGAGCTTCGGCCTGCGCAAGGACCGGGTGAAGAAGCGCCTCGAGGCCGCGGGCATCCCCACGCCGGCCGGCAGGGTCCTGACGTCGAAGAACGACGCATGTGACCTCCCGTTTCCTCTCATCGTGAAACCAGTGCGCGAGGACGGCTCGGTCGGCATCTGGCGGACGAGCGTCGTGCACAACGCGGAGGATCTCGCATTCGCCGTCGACCGCGCCGTCACCAAGCTGCGCCAGCCTTGTCTCGTCGAGCAGTTCATCGACGGACGCGAGTTCAACGTGGCGCTGCTCGGCCATCCGACGCCGCGGGTCCTGCCGCTCAGTGAAATCGACTTCGGGAAGCTCCCGCCCGACGCACCGCGGGTCGTTTCGTACGACGCGAAATGGACGAGCGGCTCGGAAGACGATTTGGGCACCGTTCCCGTGCTCCACCCCATGCTGCCGACGGCCATCGCCGCGCGCGTCCGGCGTGCCGCGAGCGACGCGTTCCGCGCCGTGGGCGTGCGCGACTACGGGCGGGTCGACGTTCGCCTCTCGACCAACGGCGTGCCCTACGTCGTGGACGTGAATCCCAATTGTGACTTGGCGCCGACTGCGGGAATGGCCCGCGCGGCGGCCGCCGTCGGCATCGAGTTCGGGGCGCTGACCCGGCTGCTCATTCGCTACGCGCTCCGCCGGCGCCGCGCCTTCGCGACGGCCTCCGATGGCACGGCGACGGCTCGCGCGGAGAACCGCCGCTCGCTATAATCGAGCATGACGCTCGAGGAGACCATCCGCATTCTCCGCAGCCCAGAGGGCCGCGAAGAAACGAAGCGGGTCTACCTCCTCGGCCGCGCCGTCGACTGGGCCGAAATCACGATCCGCGCGGGCGGCGTATCGCGCGACGACGCAGAAGCCATCGTCGATGCCGTGGGGTCTCGCGCAGAGGAGCTCTTCCCGGGAAGCCGCGATACCTTTGCCATCGTGTACGGCGTGCGCCTCCGCCGCGTCATCGAAGAGGTCTATGGCAAGTCCGACTAGCACTACCTGGTCAGATTTTTCTTTCCATCGCCAAGGAAATGGTCTCCATAGAGGGTCGTGGAAAACGCCTCTGGCTGGGAAAAGCGCTTCGACAGGTTCGTGCAGCCGTTTCTTGAAGCGTGGCGGCACAAGAAACGGCGGCACTGGGCACCGTTGTATTTGCGCGGGCTACTGCTTCCGGGGGAGCGCAAGAGCATTGAGCCGCTCGCAGCGCGTGTGGCGCCGGGGCACGACCAGGAGCTTCGGCACTTCGTCAGCGAATCGGCGTGGGACGAGCGCGCGATCGAGCAGGTTCTGTGGGACCGAGCCGACCAAATGCTCGGAGGCGAAGATGCCTACTTGATCATCGACGATACAGCGCTTCCCAAGAAGGGGGACGATTCGGTAGGCGTTGCGCACCAGTACTGTGGCGCCTTGGGCAAGAACGCCAACTGCCAGAGTCTCGTTTCGCTCACGCTCGCGAATGACGAGGTTCCGGTACCTGTGTCCCTGCGGCTGTACTTGCCTGAGCCTTGGGCGGCCGACCGAGAACGGCGAGCCAAAGTCGGTGTTCCTGAAGACGTCACGTTCCGGCCGAAGTGGCGCATCGCGCTCGATGAAGTGCGCGTCCTCAAGAAGGAGGGCATGCGTTTCGGGACTGTACTTGCGGACGCCGGCTACGGCGTCTGCGGCGAGTTTCGACGCGGACTCACCGATGAAGGCTTGCTCTGGGCGGTCGGGATCATCTCGGAGCAGAAGCTGTACCCCGTCAATGCACGTACACGAATGCCCCGACCGGCGGCGTTTGGTCCACGACGGATTCACCCGCTGCCTACGCACGCGCGCCGCACCGCCAAAGACATCATCGCCCGCCGCGGTGAACGGGCCTGGCGTCGCATCTCCTGGCGCGACGGTACGAAAGGTCCACTCGAAGCGGAGTTCATCGCGGTTCGCGTGCGCGCAGCCGATGGCCCCGAGACGCGCGACCGCGTCCATCTGCCCGGAGACGAGGCCTGGCTCGTCGCCGAGCGACGTCACACCGGAGAGATCAAATATCACCTAACGAATCACCCCCCGAAGACGCCGCTCAGGAGGCTCGCGACCGCCATCAAGGCCCGCTGGTCTTGCGAGCAAGCCCACCAACAGCTCAAGGAAGAACTCGGACTCGACCACTTCGAGGGTCGAACCTGGCGTGGCCTCCACCGTCACGCCCTCATGACCATGATCTGCTTTTCCTTCCTCCAGCACGAGCGCCTACGCGAAAATAAATCCGCGGCGTAGCGGCGACGGGCACCGGCTCACGCTTCCGGCGATTCGTCGGAGGCTACTCCTCCATCTCGCTACGCCTTGTCCGCGATGCGGCCTCCCGGTGCGGGCCCTCGCACCCCCATAAAATCTGACCAGGTAGTGCTAGGCCATTCGAGCTTCGAACCCCAGGATGTCGACCTCTACACCCAGATCTTCCTGCTTGAAGATCAGGCCTCAAGAACATCATGGTGGTGTCGCGCCGTCCGAGACGGTGGATGGTCTCGTCGCGACCACGAAAGGTTCTCGCGCGAACGCGAGACCCGAAATGTTCGGCAGCCCGGGTTGTCACGTGGAGCGGGTGCACGTCCACGCTTCAAAGACGGGGTGTCTGGCGCAACCATTCAACTTGTGTGCTTCGGAAGACGGGCTGTTGGGCGGGACAAGAGAGAAGGCGAACCTTGGCAGACGAGGGTGCGAGCTTCAACGAGCGGGGTGTCTACCCAGACAGGGTCATCGGTCCGGCGGGAGCGTCGGGCTTGTCTCGCTCGAC
>DATHMQ010000098.1:0-2038 GCA_035486935.1 Solirubrobacteraceae bacterium | reverse complement strand
GTTCGAGGTGCAGATCGATCCGAAGCTGCGCAATGCCGCCGAGATCGATGCCGCCATCCGCGACGTGTTCGACGACTATCCGAACCAGCTCGTCGAGATCTATTCCGTGCTGGCGGAGCGAATCGGCGAGACCTTGTCGGGCGAATCGGCGCCGTTCTCCATCAGCGTGATCGGCTCCGACCTCGATGCCGACGACCGCGTCGGCGCCCAGATCGTGGAGGTGCTGCAGCATCTCCCGGGCAGCGGCAACGTGCGCCTGACCGTGCCGCCGCGCGAGGCCGAGTTGCACGTGGAGCTCCTGCCTTCGCAGCTGGCCGCCAACGGCTTGCAGGCGGCGGACGTGCTCGAGACTCTGAATGCGGCGTATCACGGCACCGTGGCCGCGGAGCTCAAGCAGGCGGACCGTAGCGTTCCGGTGGCCGTGCGCATCTCGGGCACCGGCGCCGATCCGCAGTCGGTCGGCGCGCTGTTGCTGCGCGGACGGGACGGCGCTGTGACGCGCCTGTCGGCGGTCGCCAAGATCACGACGGAGCTTGCGCGCAGCCTCGTCGATCACGAGGACGGTCTGCGCCGCCAGATCGTCGTGGCGACGCCCACGGGCGCCGACCAGGTCGGCTTCGCGCGGGCGGCGCGCAAGGCGGTGGCCGAGAAGGTGCCGCTGCCGCCGGGGGTTTACCTGCGCTATGGCGGCGCGGCCGAGGCCCAGGCGGCGGCTGCGCGCGAGCTCCTGCTGCACTCCGCGGCGGCATTCGTGCTGATCGTGCTGCTGCTGGCGCTGGCCTTCGGATCTTCACGTCACGTGCTCTTGGTGCTGCTCGCGTTGCCGAGCACCCTGATCGGCGGCGTGGCGGCGGTCGCCGTCACGGGTGGGACCCTCACGCTCGGGGCGATGGTGGGATTCGTCGCGCTCTTCGGCATGGCCGCGCGCAATACCATCCTGCTGGTCTCGCACTACGACCATTTGGTGGCCGAGGAGCACGAGCCGTGGACGCTCGCGACCTCGATGCGAGGCGCTGAGGAGCGCCTGACGCCGGTGCTGCTGACGGCCTTGCTCACGGCGCTCGCGCTCCTGCCGGTCGCGCTGCAGTTGCACCAGCCCGGTCACGAGATCGAAGGGCCCATGGCGGTTGTTATACTGGGCGGGCTGGTATCCTCTACGCTGGTGAGCCTGCTGCTGATACCCCCGCTCGCGGCTCGCTGGCTGCGGCCTTCGGCCGCGGCGGACATCGAGGGGGCAACAATCAAGGAGAACGCGTGAAAATAATCAATGCCATCGCACTCGCCTCGGGCTTGGTCGTGGCCGCGGGTCAGGCCTTTGCCGCCGCGCCGTGGCTGCACGTGAGTCAGACCGTCGATATCCAGGCTTCCGCGGGCAAGGTGTGGGACGCGGCCAAGAATTTCGATCAGCTGAACACCTGGCTGCCGCCGGTCGCCAAGGATGAGATCGTCGCAGGTCAGAACAACACCGTAGGGGCGGTGCGCCTGTTGACGTTGAAGGACGGCGGCACCGTCAAAGAGAAGCTCCTCGCGTACACCCCCTCCAGCCGCACGTTCCGCTACCAGATCGTCGAGAGCGTCTTGCCGGTGAGCCACTACACCTCCATATTCGTCGTGAAATCCAGGGGGAAAGGCCAGTCGACGGTGACCTGGTCCGGCCGCTTCAAGCGCAAGAACTTAGGTCCGAGCCCCGGCGACAACGAGAACGACAAAGCCGCGACGGATGCGATCACGGGCGTCTATCAAGCGGGCCTGTCGACCTTGAAGAAGAACGTCGAGGGCCAGTAGCTCGATGGCGAGCGTTCTCGATTCCTTCCATCCCGCGGTCGCGTCGTGGTTCGCGAGGACCTTCGATGCGCCGACCCCGGCACAGGTGGAGGCGTGGCCTGCGATCCAGTCCGGACGCAACGTGCTGGTGGCCGCACCGACCGGATCGGGCAAGACCTTTGCCGCGTTCCTCGCCGCGATGGACCAGCTGGTGCGGGAAGGAATCGAGGGCGCGCTGCCCGATGAGACGCGCATCGTCTACGTCTCGCCGCTG
>DATHMQ010000097.1:0-29920 GCA_035486935.1 Solirubrobacteraceae bacterium | reverse complement strand
CGCCGCCGATGATCGTGCTCACGACGCTGGTCTACCCGGTTGTGCTCGCGCTGCTGTGCCTCGGCGGGGCGCTGGTGGTCGACCGGGCCAGTGGCGGCTTCCTGCCGTCGATGCTGTTTCCTGCGGTCGGGGCGGCGGCATTGATCGTGCTCTCACAGCTGAGCACATACATAGCGCCGCTCGCACCCGCGACTCCCTACCTGCTCGTGGCGTTCGCGTTCGCGGGGCTGCTGCTGGGGCGGCAACGGCTACGCACGCTCGCGAGCGCGTGGCGCACATCTATTTGGCAACTGCTCGTATGCCCGCTCGCCTACGCCCTGGCGCTCGCGCCGGTGCTGCTTGCGGGACGGCCGACCTTCTCCTCCTACATGGCGCTCGCCGACTCCGCGGTGCACATGCTCGGCGCGGACTTCCTGATTCGCCACGGACAGGACTACTCGCACCTGGACCTGCACAACTCCTACGGACTGTTCGTTCACAGCTACTACGGGTCGAGCTATCCCTCGGGCGCCGACACACTGTTTGGTGGCAGCTCGTTCCTGCTCGGCCTGCCGCTGATCTGGACGTTTCAGCCGTTCGTCGCGTTCATGCTCGCGACCGCTGCCGGCCCAGCTTGGGTGCTCGTTAGGCGAGTGGGCCTGGGCGGCGGCTGGGCGGCGGTCGCGACGCTCACCATCACGCTGCCGGCGCTGGTGTACGCGTATGAGCTGATCGGCTCGGTCAAGGAGATCGTGGCGCTTTCCTTGATCCTGTGCATGGGCGCGCTGGTCATGGATCACCGGCGCTGGCTGTGGGTAGGGGCGCGCGCGGCGATCCCATTCGCGCTCGTGGTCGCCGCGGGGGTGGCGGCGCTCGGCGTCGCGTTCGGTGCATGGGCGCTTGCCGCATCGCTGGTGCTCGCGGGTGTGGCTCTCGCCGAGCTACGCGATCGAGAGGCGCTCCGCCGGGATGAGGAGAATCCGCTGGCGGCGGATGTCGGCGGAGCGTCGGGTGAAGCAAACACGCGTGGCTTGCTCGCGCTCCTCATGGCCGGTTTGCTCGTGCTGCTCGTAGCGGCCTGGCCGACATGGGCCCAGCTCTCCGGCTCGTTGAAAGTCGCGCAGGCGATTGCCTCGACCTCCAACTCCGGCAACCTGCACTCGCCGCTGCGTCCATCCCAACTCTTGGGCGTGTGGCTCGGCGGTAGCTACAAACTGCTGCCAACCGGCGTAGCGCTCACGTTCACGGTCGTGCTGATCGCGCTCGTGCTCGTCCTTGTGGTGGTGGGAGTGGGGAATCTTGTTCGTTCCCGTCGGTATGCGCTGGCTGGTTGGTTCGCTGGGATGGTGATCGTGTGGCTCGCGCTCGTGGGCTTTGCCAGCACCTGGGCAAATGCGAAGACGCTGATGCTGACCTCGCCCGCCGCGATGCTGATGGCCTGGGCTGGGATTGCGGCGTTGCGTAACTCGCGTGTTCGCATCGCTGCTGCGCTTGTGGCCTCCTTGCTCGTTGGCGGGGTGCTTGGCTCCGCCGTGCTGCTTTACCACAGTTCGAACCTTGCACCCACCGCGCGCTATGAAGAGCTTGCGTCCATAAACAAACGCTTTGCCGGACGTGGGCCCACGCTTTTCACCGATTTCGACGAATACTCCTTGTACGAGTTGCGCGACATGGACGTCGGCGGGCCTGACTTCGTCTATCCGCCGCCCGCGCTCGCCGCGGCCGCCGGCGGCTACGGGGACCCGGTCGATCTCAACAAGATCGCTCCCGCGGCATTTGCGTCCTACCCGCTGATCGTCACCCGCCGCGACCCGACAGCCCTTCCTCCGCCCGCCGCATATCGGTTGCTATGGCAGGGTGTCTACTACCAGGTGTGGCGTCGCGTTCAGAATGCCTCGCGCGGAAGACCATCTGGCGGAGCGCGTCTTGCCCGGCTCGTAAAGGTGCCTCTTGCGCGTACGTTGCGCCCGCCTGGCTGGAGGCTCTCGCGCAAGGGCATCGTTATGAATGGCGCGGGAAGCCTGAGCGCCAGGTTCGTTCTTCCCCACGCCGGTGTGTGGGAATTGTGGCTGAAGGGCGACGTCATGCGTGCGCTGAATGTTCGCATCGACGGCCTCGAGCTCGGTACGCTCGGCGGGCAACTCGACGGCAACTCACTCGTGGTCAACGTCCTCACTCCACTCCGTACACGCCTGGACGCGGGAGGCCATACGTTGACGATCTCGCGTGCCGGCGCCGATCTCGCGCCCGGCGACGGCGGCGCGGCGACGCTCGCGGCGATTCTGCTTGTCTCTGGGGGCACTACGTGAGTGGACCGCCGAAGCCACCCTCGGAGGATCAGATCCTGCTCGGCGATTGCGTGGAGTTGTTGCCTGGCTTTGTCGACGGTTCGTTCCAGCTGATCTACATCGATCCGCCGTTCAACACGGGGCGGGCGCAGAAGCGCAAGACGCTGCAGACAGTCTCTGATGAGGCCGGCGACCGGGTCGGCTTCGAGGGACGGCGCTATGCGACACGACTACTCGCCGAGAGCTCCTATCTCGACAGCTTCGATGACTACTTGGCGTTCTTGGCTCCGCGTCTGGAGGAGGCACACCGGCTGCTTGCGCGCGAGGGCACGCTCTATTTCCACATCGACTATCGCGAGGCTCATTACTGCAAGCTGTTGCTGGATGAGATCTTCGGTCGCGAGTGCTTTCTCAACGAGCTGATCTGGGCCTATGACTACGGCGCGCGTTCGCGCCGGCGCTGGCCGTCCAAGCACGACACGATCCTCGTCTACGTGCGCGACCCGGTCGCCTACTACTTCGACGCAGAAGAGGTCGACCGCGAGCCGTACATGGCGCCCGGTCTGGTCACGCCTGAGAAGGCAGCACGCGGCAAGCTACCGACCGACGTGTGGTGGCACACGATCGTGCCCACCAACGGCGCCGAGAAGACCGGCTATCCGACGCAGAAGCCTGAGGGCATCGTGCGGCGCATGGTGCTTGCCAGCAGCCGCCCTGGCGACTGGTGTCTCGATTTCTTCGCAGGCTCGGGCACGCTCGGCGCCGTTGCGGCGCAGCTGGGCCGCCGCTACGTGCTGATCGACTCCAACCCAGAGGCCGTCGAGGTCATGGAGCGCCGCCTACAGCTAGGGTCTAAGCGGTGGCCGACCGCGTCCTGATCCTCTCCTGGGAGTACCCCCCGGTGATCGAGGGCGGCCTGGCTCGTCATGTGCGCAAGCTGGCCGAGGAGCTTGTCTGTCAGGGAGTCGCCGTGGATGTGCTCACGCGCGGGCGCGACGAGTCCCCAGCGTGCGAACAGCAACACGGAGTGATCGTCCACCGCGTGAGCGAGCCCCGCTTCCCGCTCGATCTCGACCGCTTCCTCGGATGGGTGCAGCGGATGAACGACGACATGCTCACCGCCGGCAACGCATTGGCCGAGGAGCACGCCTACGACCTCGTGCACGGCCACGACTGGCTCGTCGCGCACGCTTCCGTTGCTCTGGCCGAACGTCTTGACATTCCCTATGTGACAACGATCCATGCCACCGAGCACGGCCGCCACCAGGGTTGGGTCGACAAATCGCCACAGTCCGACATCCACGCGATCGAGCGCTGGATGGCCCACCGCGCCGACTCTGTGATCACCTGCTCGCACTACATGCGAGGACACGTAGCTGACATCTACGACATCGACGAGCGTCGCATCACGGTGATCCCAAACGGCATCGACCCACGCGATCTGCGCCCGGTCGACGACCTGAACGCGCTGCGCTTGCAGTTCGCTCAGCCCGAGGAGAAGCTGGTCCTGCTAGTCGGGCGTCTGGTCTACGAGAAGGGCTTTCAGCTGGCGCTCGACGCGCTCCCAGGCGTGATCGAGAAAGTCGCGGGCGTGCGCTTCCTGGTGGCCGGCAGTGGCACTCACGAGGGCGAGTTGAAGGCCCAGGCCGAGCGCCTCGGCCTCTCAGAGCACGGCGTGTTCCTCGGTTGGATCGGCGACGACGCGCTGCACTCGCTCTATCGCATCGCCGACCTGTGCGTGGTGCCCTCTCTGTATGAGCCGTTCGGGCTCGTGGCCCTGGAGGCAATGGCCTCAGGCTGCCCGTGCATAGTGGCCGATACCGGCGGCCTGCGCGAGGTCGTCCCTGCCGGCGAGCGAGTCGGCCTGCGCTTCAACGGCGGCGATCCAGAGCACCTGGGTGTGATGATCGAGCGCCTGCTGGTCGACGTCGAGTTGCGCGATCGCCTCGTCACCGAGGCCTCAGAGCATGTGCTCAGCTTCGACTGGAGCGACGTCGCGCAGCGCACGCACGCGATCTACAGTGATGTCCTACCACGCAGAGAAGCAACCAAGAGGGAGTAGGGGAGATGCTCGAAGGGTTGATGCAGGACGACTTCCAATTGACGCTGCACCACCCGCTGCATCGCATGCGCTCGGTCCATCCGAGCGCGGAGGTGGTCACGCTCACCGACAGCGGTCTCACGCGCGCGAGCTACGGCCAGGTGGCTGAGCGCGTCGATCGTTTGGCGCGCGTGCTCGATCGGCTGGGCGTCAAACAGGGCGATCGCGTCGGCACGTTCGCCTGGAACAACCAGCGTCACCTCGAGCTCTACATGGCGGTGCCCTGCGTGGGCGCTGTCCTGCACACGCTCAATATCCGGCTGTTCGCCGAGCAGCTCACCTACATCGTCAACCACGCCGAGGACGGCGTCATCTTCGTCGATGACTCGGTAGTGCCGATCCTGCAAGAGCTTGCACCTACTTTCGAGGGCGTGCGCAACTACGTGGTGATGGGTGACGGGACGGTTGGCTCTTTGCCGAACGCTCTGCGCTACGAGGCACTGTTGGAGGAGGCTGGCCCGGGCTCCTACGATTACCCCGAGGTCGACGAGCGCCAGGCGGCAGCGCTCTGCTACACAAGCGGCACCACCGGCAACCCCAAGGGCGTGCTCTACTCGCACCGCTCCATCTCCCTACACTCCTCGGCCTCGCTGATGACCGACGCGCTCGGCCTCTCGACGCGCGATCGGGCGCTCGTGGTGGTGCCGATGTTCCATGCCAACGCCTGGGGTATCCCACACGCTGCCGCTCTTGCCGGAGCGGACCTGATCATGCCCGATCGCAACCTGGGAGCCGAGCCCCTGACGAAGTTGATCGAGGCCGAGCGGCCTACGATCATGGGTTGAGTTCCGACGATCTTCGCCGACGTGTTGCGCTATGCCGAAACAAACAATGTGGACCTCTCTTCGCTGAAGAACGCCGCCTGCGGTGGCTCCGCGGTACCGCGGCAGCTGATGAAGGACTACGAGGAGCACCATGACGTGGGCATATTCCAGGCCTGGGGCATGACCGAGACAAGTCCAGTCGCTTCCTATTCGCGCCCGGATGAGAGCGCCGGCCACGATGACGCTTATTGGGACATGCGCGCCAAGCAGGGCAAGCCGCTGCCATGGGTGCAGGCACGGCTCGTGGGAGACGATGGCGCCGAGGTACCGTGGGACGGCGACTCCACCGGCGAGCTGGAGGTGCGTGGACCGTGGATTGCCGCGCGCTACTTCAACGACGACTCAGGCGAGCAGCGCTTCCACGACGGTTGGCTGCGTACCGGCGACATCGCCTCGATCGACGAGCAGGCATTCATCCAGATCACCGACCGCTCCAAGGACGTCATCAAGTCCGGCGGCGAGTGGATCTCCTCGGTCGAGCTTGAGAACGAGGTGATGGCCCACCCAGACGTAATCGAGGCCGCCGTGATCGCCAAGCCCGATGAGAGGTGGGCCGAGCGGCCCTTGTGCTGTGTGGTCGTGCGCGAGGGCGCATCGCTGTCGGCCGAGGAGTTGCGCGAGCACTTGCGTGGGCGTGTGGCCAAGTGGTGGCTGCCGGATGAGTTTGCCTTCGTCGAGGAGGTGCCAAAGACGAGCGTAGGCAAGTTCGACAAGAAGGTGCTGCGAGCGCATTTGCGGGATGGGACGCTCGAGGGGCGCGTCAAGCTGGGCGCATAGGGGCCTTTGCCGGCGTTTTGCCGGCAGCGGAGGCGTGCCGCGCGCCTGAGGCGCTCGCCGGGCGCATGACCCGTCCGGATTGCGGGCAATCATGCAGGAGAATGGACGCCCGAGCAAAAAGGGTCTCGGATAGACTGATGCGCTCGCAGCATCGCCAAGCGATTGGCAAAGCTCTCAAAGGAAATGAGGGGCTGTTCTCAGGGCGGCCCAAGCGAACCACCGGACGCGGGAGATAGCAACATGCGAAACGACTTGACGGCCTGCGAAGGGCCACAGCAGGCAAATGCGACCTCGATCGGCCGCGCACGCTCGCGCAGGCGCCGCACGGTGCGCGGACTGCTGGCCCTTCCGCTCGCCCTGATGCTGATCGCGCCCGGCACGGCGCTGGCAGCCGAACCGACGTCCGGCTACAGCCAGACAACGCCCGCGCCGACAACAACGACCGCGCCGACCCCCAAACAGGAAACGGCGCCGACAAAAACGTCGAGCACTCCCAAAGAAACGCCGGCGTCCGGCACCGAACCGGCCAAAACCAGCGAACCGGCCAAATCGAGCACCGAACCGACAGCGACCACGGCGGCCAAAACGCTGCCCTTCACCGGCCTGAACCTGACATGGATCGTGATCGGCGGCGTGCTGCTGGTGGCAATGGGCGCCTCGATCCTGGTCACACAGCGCCGCCGTCAGGGCGCGGGGCGCTAGGCGACTGATGGGCGGCGCAATACGGCGTCCTCCCTCCCTCGTGTGCTTCAGCACACTTCGGTCGGTGCGTCCTTGTCTTGCTTGCCCCTCAGCCGCCTAGCTCACGACAACGAGATCGCCGATCGCCAACAGCGGGTAGACCTGACCCGCTGTTCCGATCGGCAGCTCGACGCAGCCGTTTGACTGCGGGAAGCCATATGACGCACGCGGGAAGCCGTGCACCGCGTCGCCGCCGTTGAAGTAGTTGACCCATGGCACGCCCGGATCGCTGTAGTGCGAGCCGTCCGGGTTGGTGCCGGTCATCGTCGTAGACACGTAACGAGCATAGATCGGAAAGGTCCCGCGTTCGGTTTCCGCCCCTGCCACACCGGTGTTGGCGGGAGTGGAGATGACCACGCGTCCGCCGCGGTGGACCTCGAGCGTCTCGGGACTCGACTCGCTGACGGTAACGAACGTATAGGGAGTCGGATCGACGTGGCCGAGCGTCTCGGCCGCCAGCAGCGAAGCCCAGGTGGAGCCGTCCGGTACGCCGGTGGCGGACAGCCCATGAGCTGCCTGATAGACCATCAGCGCGCCGCGCGTGGTCGGATCGAGCGAGCCATAGGCAAGTCCGGGCGCATCGGACTCGTTTGCCGCGAGCCTTGCCGCGGGCGGGTCGAAGGCATAGTGTGCGGCGCTGCCCCGGCTCTCGGCTCGCGCGCCACTGTTGCGGCCGTGAGCGGCATCGATCGTGTAGGGCAGGTAGCGCAAGCGCGCAAGCGCCTGCTGGAGTCCGCGCAGCGACGGACAGGCGACGCGCAGCGTCTGCCTGTGCGCCGTACCAAGTGGGGGATGCCCGAGTGCGTCCGTGCCGGCCCACACGGTCAGGGTGTAGGTACTGCAGGGCTCGAGCGTCGACTTCGGCGTGAAGGTCTCGGAATCGCCAACCGACTTCCATGTGCCGGCGAGGCTGGGGCTGAGCAGCGGCGCCGGCGAGTTCGGCGCCGGCGCCGCTGACAGGCGCACCACAAGTTGTGCAGTCCCGTCCGCGATCGCCCCTGAGGGCAGGCCGGTGAGGCGCGTGCGCGCGGCCGGCTTCGGCGTCGTCGCAGGGGGCGTGCTGGGGGGAGTCGAGGGTGTGCCCGTGGCCGGACTCGGGGTGCTCTGGC
This sequence comes from Solirubrobacteraceae bacterium, assembly GCA_035486935.1. GTDB lineage: Bacteria > Actinomycetota > Thermoleophilia > Solirubrobacterales > Solirubrobacteraceae > Palsa-744. The sequence goes on along the minus strand of DATHMQ010000097.1, from coordinate 22,101 downwards.
CGGTCGTGGTGGTCGTCGTCGAGTCGGCCGATGTTGTCTGCGTGGCGGCGCCTGAGACTGTGGCCGTGGCGCTGGCTTGCGCCGCGCTTATGCCCGCTGAGGCCACAAGCGCGCAGGCCAATGCGATGAACCTTGTCTTAGTCACGGGGATGAAGAGTAGCCAGTCCGGCGGAGGCCGGCCGAGGGGGCTCGATGAAAATCCATTAACGCGTACTATTCCGACATGGTCCCATCGGTGGGTGGCGCTCCCGAGCATTTCGATGCGATTGTGGTCGGCTCTGGGTTCGGTGGCTCGGTGACGGCCGCCCGTCTTGCCGAGGCGGGTTGGAGCGTATGCGTGCTCGAGCGCGGCAAGGCCTATCCGCCGACGACTTTTCCGCGCAGCCCGCTTGCGATGAAGCGCAACTTCTGGGACCCGAGCGAAGGCCTGCACGGCATGTTCGACTTCTGGTCGTTCAGCGGGATCGACGCACTCTGCGCCAGTGGGCTGGGGGGAGGGTCGCTGATCTACGCCAACGTCTTCCTGCGCAAGGACGAGCGCTGGTTCGTCACAGAAGACCTGGCCAAAGGCGGCTATGAAGACTGGCCGGTGACCCGTGCCGACCTCGACCCTCACTACGACGAGGTCGAAAGGCGCATCGGGGTGCAGCGCTTTCCAATCGACCAGTCGCCGTATGACCAGACCCCAAAGGTGCTCGCCTACCGCGAAGCGGCAGAGCGCCTGGGGCTCGACTGGTTACTCGCGCCGCTTGCCGTGACGTTCGCGAACGAGGGCTCGCAGGCAGTGCCGGGCGAACCGATCCGCGAAGCCGAGCCCAACCTGCACGGACGCACGCGCACAACTTGTCAGATGTGCGGAGAGTGCGACATAGGCTGCAACTACGGCTCGAAGAACACGCTCGACTACAACTACCTGACATATGCCTCGCGGGCGGGTGCCGAGTTGCGCACGCTCTGCGAGGTGCGCTCGTTCGAGCCCGCCGAGGGCGGTGGCTACACGGTTCACTACGTCCACCACGACCCGGCCTCCTCCGAAGGCCAGCCTGTCGACACTTCCTCGCTGGGGCTCCAGAGGATCAGCTGCAAGCACCTGATCCTCTCGGCCGGCACGCTCGGCACCAGTTGGCTGATGTTGCGCAACCGCGCCGCCCTGCCCGGGCTCTCCGACCAGCTGGGCCTCGGCTTTTCCGGCAACGGCGATCTGCTCACATTCGCAGTGCGCGCCAAGCGCGAGAATGTCGAGGGGAAACAGGTTGCGCGCGAGATCGAACCGGGCATCGGCCCTGTGATTACGAGCGCGATTCGCATGCCCGACGAGTTGGAAGGCGGCGACGGACGCGGCTTCTATCTGGAGGACGCAGGCTTTCCCCAGTTCGGTGGCTGGATGCTGGAGATGCTCGAGGAGCCGGAGGCGATCGCCAAAGCGCTGCCGAAGCTCGCGCACTATGTGTGGTCGTTGATCCACGGGCAGCGCCACAGCGAGGTCGGCGATCTGGCCTCCGCGCTGCTCGGTAGCTGCGACCTGTCATCAGGTCTATTGCCGCTGCTCGGCATGGGCCGCGACATCCCAGGCGGGAAAATGACACTCCAGGACGAGCGCCTGGAGCTCGACTGGTCCAAGGACGGCCGCTCGGCCCCCTATTTCGACCGCGTCCGCAAGGTCTCCCGCGAAGTCGCGGACGAGCTCGGCGCCGACTTCCTGGACAACCCGATCTGGCATGTGAACCGAGTGATCACGGTCCATTCGCTGGGAGGTTGTCGCATGGGCCGCTCGCCGCAGCAAGGCGTTGTCGACCCGTTCGGCCGTGTCTTCGGGCACCCAGGCCTGCACATCGCCGATGGCTCGGTCATGCCCGGGCCGGTCGGCGCCAATCCATCGCTGACGATCGCGGCGCTCGCCGACCGCTTTGCCGACGCGATACTGGACGAAGGAAAGGGGCCCAACTGAGATGACCTCGCTTGCTTTTACAGAGGAGATGAAGGGCTACGTGACCTTCGGCGAGTCCGACTTCGACCGTGGCTATCGCGCCGGCAAGGACGCGGGCACGGCCTTCATGTTTCACCTCACGATCGAAACGGAGGACATCGACCGCTTCATAGCCGACCCGCGCCACACCGCCCGTGCCGACGGCTGGATCGACTCCGACGCGTTTGGCGGCAAGCTAGCCGTCGGCGAAGGCGTCTTCAATCTGTTCGTGGAGGAGAGCCCCGGGTACAAGCGCATGCTCTACCGCTTGCAGTTCGCCGACGCCCAGCAACACCCGCTGACGATGACCGGCTTCAAGGAGGTCCGCCACAACCACGGTTTCAGCGTCTGGTCGGAGACCACGACGCTGTTCACGCGCGTGCTCGAGGGTCATGTAGCGCCCGAGGGGGAGGCTGTTGCGCAGTTGGTGGCGAGCGGCATCCTGCACATTCATCCGCTCGACTTCGCGCGTCAGATGACGACATTCCGCACCGACCCGGCGCATCGCGTGGATGCGATCGCGCGCTTCGGCGAGCTGTTTGCCGGCGAGCTGTGGAGCGTGTACGGGTCAGGGGCCCAAGCGTGAGCGACGCTCGTCACAGCATTCGAGATATGCCTGAGACCGTTCGATGAGCGAGCAGGCCGAGCGCGTGGTCGAGTTCACCGCCGGCGACGGCCTGAGATGCAATGTGATCAACGTGCGCGGCGAGCAAACCCCGGAGAAGGGCCCGGTGCTGCTCGTCCACGGCGCGGGCGTGCGCGCCAATATCTTCCGCGCTCCGAGCGGGCGTAACCTCGTCGATCTGCTCGTCGACGAAGGTTGGGACGTATGGCTGGAGAACTGGCGCGCCTCGATCGAAATCCCCCACAATCACTGGACGCTCGACCAGGCCGCCGTCTATGACCACCCGCAGGCTGTGCAGACCGTCTGCGCGCAGACCGGCGCCAGCGAGATCAAGGCGGTGATTCACTGTCAGGGCTCGACCAGCTTCATGATGAGCGCGCTCGCGGGGCTCGTGCCGCAAGTGAGCACGATCGTCTCCAACGCCGTCTCGATCCACCCCGTCGTCCCACGGCTTGCGAACCTGAAGCTGCGCAGCATGATCCCCGCGACGGCAAGGGTGCTCGGCTACCTCGACCCGCAATGGGGCAGAGTCGGCGCACCGTGGATCTTGCCCAAGCTCGTCGACGCCTGGATCAAGCTCGACCATCACGAGTGCGACAACAGCGTGTGCAAGTGGTCGAGCTACACCTACGGTGCGGCCAAGCCGACGCTGTGGCGCCACGAGAACCTCAACGAGCACACCCATGAATGGCTCAAGGGCGAGTTCGCGGCTGTGCCACTGACCTTCTTCTCGCAGATCCTGCGTTGCGTGCGAGCACGTCGTCTGCTCACCGTCGAAGATCATCCGGAGCTGCCGCACGACTTCACCGCCCAGGCGCCGAAGACCGACGCTCGCATCGCGTTCATCGCCGGTGCCGTCAACCGCTGCTTCACGGCTGAGAGCCAGCGTCTCTCGCACGCCTGGTATTCGGACCAAGCTCCGGCGCGCACCGCGCTGCACATCTTCGAGGGCTACGGCCATCTCGACATGTTCATGGGCGACAGAGCCGCGCGCGATGTCTTTCCAACGATCCTTGCGGAGCTGGAGGCAGGCGCTTGAGTATCGCCAACTGTCTTCGAGGTGAACCCGCTAGCCGTCTGCGCCGCGAGGCTGGTCGGCACGCGCTCGTGGATGGGATCCCCTTCACACTGCCCGTCGCCTCACACGAAAGCCCGGCTCTGATGGCGGCTTTCTCGATCGATGCACACGAGGCCGCAGAGCTGTTGCCGGGCGACGAGGTCCATCCATTGCGCCTGTGGGGCGAGCGTGCGCTGCTGTTGATCTCGGTGGTCGACTACCGCTCCACCAACATCGGCCGCTACATCGAGTTCTCGGTTGCGATCGCATGTACTCACGGCGCGCGCCCCGCACCAGCCTTGACGCCGGCGCTGGTCCAGCGGCTTTACGGCACCGGTCAGTACGTGATCGATCTGCCCGTCTCAAGCGAAGTCTCGGTCAAGGGCGGCAAGGGCATCTGGGGAATGCCAAAGCACCAGGCAAACCTTGACTTCGTGATCGCCCCGCGCAAAGTCTGGAGCCAGTACGACCTCGATGGCCAGCTGTGTGTGCGCATCGAGGTCGATCGTCCCCGCTTCGAGGCTTTGCCACTGTCGTTGGCCACGTCGAACTACTGCGCCTTCCGCGGCATGCTGATGAAGTCGAACATCTCCTTTCGTGGACGCGCCGGCTTCAACCTGCCCTTGACGCGCTCTGCGCGACTACAGATCGGCGAGCACCCGCGCGTCCAGATGCTCAAGCGACTGGAGATCTCCTCACGCCCTCTGTTCTGTGGTTACTTCCCCTCCACCGAAGGCATCCTCGACGATCACATCGACTCTTGGTTCCTATCTTTCGCGACGGCGCCGAGTGTTGTTCCGGAGGGCATGGAGAGCGTCGTCGGATTGGGCCAGAGCCAGGAGTGGCTCACGCCGCCGCGGGATCCGGCACTCGATCAGTCGGGCGCGCAAGTGGCCGAGCCGTAAGGCGTTCGTCGGGGCCTGGCCTCGATGAGCCGTTTTGCGAAAGCGGCCGAACCATAGTGCTCGACGGCTCGCCGATCGGGTCATTCGATCGTCTCTTCGCGCGAAGTCAAGCCCAGTTCGTTGCGGTAGCGCACCTTGATCTGCGGCCCGGTGAGGTCGAGGATCGCGAATCCCATTCGTCCCCAATGATCTCCGTGGTACTCGGAGAAGTCGCGTTCCTCCCATGCGCCTGGGGGAGGGATCGGTTGGTCGGGCTTGTGCTCCATCAGCACCGGCACGCCTCCGTGACCGATGCAGCGCGGGATCTTCACTTTCCGAGCTTCCTCGAAGCCCATGCAGCGATGCTCATGGCCCCATAGCCAAGCGGTTACGCGATCGTTGTCGAGCAGTGGGTCGAGCTTGTCGCCCAGTGTCGGCCCGAGGTCCTCCTTGTCATAGACGGAGAGCAGTTGATGATGGCTGAGCAGCATCAGCTTGCGAGCCGATTCGTTCGCCACACGCTGTGCGAACTCCGCCTGAGGGTCCTGCAGCACGCCGACGAAGCCGCTGGAGAGGACGTCGGTATCCCAGGAGGTGTCGAGCGCCACGAAATCCCAGGAGGGGGAGCGCAGCCTGAAGAAGCTCGTGGCCTTGCCGTCGGACGAACATTGCTTGGCAAAGCGCTCGTCGCCAAGCAGCGTCTCGAAATAGCCGAAGCCGCCGCTGTACATGTCGTGGTTGCCGTTGAGCGACCATGAGGTGACACCGGCGCTTGCCTGCTCTGCGCTCACCGGCCACATCCCAGGCGCCAGAACGTGGCGGCGCACCTCTCCCTTCAGGCCCGAGTAGTAGATGTCACCGAGGTGGATGACGTGGGCCTCACGGCCTTCGGTCAGCGCCTCGGAGATCTCTTGCGCCATGAACTTCGCCACCTCCTGCGCGCGCGGCAATCCGGTGCCCCAATCGCCGACGATCACGACGCGGGCGTTGTCCGCAATCTCGTATTCGGCCGGTGAGTGGTTGAAGGGATGGTTGCCCTTGGCCATGCGTTCGAGCACGGCCCCGGCGACGTCGATCACCCAGTTGGGATCGTCGGGCCCGAAGCGCACCGGGTGCAGGATCGACTCGATCAGGTGCAGCAGCCAGGCCAGAAAGCCAGGACGCTTGGGTGCCTCGCCTGGCACACCGCGTTCGCGCAACTTGTCCTCGAGCGTGCTCTGAAGCAGGCTCTGGATCGGATCGCGCGAGATGAAGGGAGCGATGTCGGCGGCGTCGGCCCCGGAGGAGGCGAGCTTCTCGGTCACAGGAGGGAGGGCTTCGCGCAGCTTCTGGACGGGATCGCCTATACCTTCGAACGTGTCGGCGGCCTGTGCTGCCTTATCCCGCAGTTGCGGCGCGTCGAGTTGATCGCGCAGCGCCTCGACATACTGGCGCATTTCGTCCCGGTCGACTACTTGCCTGATCATTGGCTCACTTCCATCTATCGGGCATTCTTTGTTGGCGCCAGCATACACCGAGAGGAGCCAGATGAGCTGACGGGGAGTCCACGCGGAGCCGGGTGCAACCCCGGGACCGCGCCGAAGGTTCCAACTTCGACGCAACAGTGCGGATGAGAGGACTCGAACCTCCACGTCCTTACGGACACGGCGACCTGAACGCCGCGCGTCTACCAATTCCGCCACATCCGCGTGTCGGGGCAGGCGACGATATCGCACCAGGGCCGGGGAGGGGAGCGAACCGCTCGCCCTGATCTGTATCGCCTGTAGTCGCAGCGCTCCGCTGCTCCAACCCCCGTTCTGCCCTCCGCTTTGCTAGCCTCGACGACGACTAGACAGGCCGCCATCGTCTAGGGGACTAGGACGCCGCCCTCTCACGGCGGTAACACGGGTTCGAATCCCGTTGGCGGTATATAATGCGGTTTTGCAGGGTTTTCTGGAGTTCGACGGGAACGATTTCGCAGTGGGCTTATTGTCGGTCGGACTGTCGCCGTCAAGCGCTTCGGCCATCGTGGCCGCGAGCTGATCGACATCCCAATCGTCATACATGTCTCCCGTCGTCTCGCCGTGCGCGTCTTGTAGCACGCCGAAGTACCGGCTAGGAACCAGCAGAGGTGGCGCTGCTTTAAGCGCGACACTGTTTGTGTGGCCTCTGATGCGCGACCCGGGAAGGAGACTGTGACGTCTGGTAGCACGCGTCTCGCGGTGGTGCTCGCGATGGCGATGTTCGTGCTGGTGGTTGACACGTCGTTGATGAATGTGTCGATTTCAGCGGTGGTCCATGATCTGCATACGACGGTGAGTGGGGTGCAGTCGGCGATTGCGCTGGAGGCTCTGGTATCGGCTGCTTTCATTTTGATCAGCAGCAAGATCGGCGATCTCATTGGTCGTAAGCGGGCCTTTGTGATCGGGCTGATCGGCTACGCGATCGGTGCGCTCGCGATGACGCTCGCTAAAAGCCTCTCGACCATCATCGTCTTCTGGGCGATCGTTGGCGGGCTCGGGGCGTCGCTGTTGCTGCCGGCGATGCAGTCGCTGATCCACGGCAACTTTGAGGGTGCGGCCCAAAAGCGGGCTTATGCATTGGTGGGCGCCTCGGCGGCGATTGCGGCAGCGGTTGGGCCCCTGTTGGGCGGCTTCGTCACCACTTACTTGTCGTGGCGGGTGGGCTTCATGCTCGAGCTTGTGGTAATCGCGATCGTTCTCACACAGCTCGGGTTGATCCGCGACGTGCTCTACACGGGTCCTCGCAAGCTCGATCCGGTGGGGGCCTTGCTGTCCGTGTTCGGGATGGGTGGTGTGGTCCTGGGGATTCTCGTTTGGCAGGAGGGCGGCGAGTACGTGGGCCTCATCATCGGGACCGGTGCCCTTGGTTTGTATGCGTTGGCTCGGTGGCTCGTGCGCCGCCACCGTGAAGGAAAGGTGACGGTGCTCGACCCCGATCTTTTCCGCTTGCCGCACTTTCGGATCGGGATCACCCAGCAGACATTGCAGCAGGTCACGCTCGGCGGCGCGATGATTACGCTGCCCATTTTCTTGCAGATTCGCTTGGAGTACAGCGCTATGCAAGCCGGCTTGTCGCTTGCCCCGCTCTCACTGACGATGTTCGCCTTCGCGATGCTCGCGGGGCGGCGAGCGGGGGACCGTAGACCGGCGAGCATTGTGCGTGTGGGCTTCGCGCTGAGCGCTGCCGGGATGCTTCTGCTCATACCGATCGTCCCGAGAGCTGACTCGGGGTGGTATCTCCTAGTTCCCCTGATGGTCGCCGGTGCCGGGCTTGGACTACTCGTCTCGCAGTTGAACGATTACACGCTCGCGCCGATCGAGGAGGAGCGGGTGAGCGAGGCTGCCGGGGTCAACTCGGCGGGTGGATCGTTCGGGCTTTCCTTCGGGCTCGCGGTGGCGGCGTCCTTTTGGCGACGCTCTCGCTTGCGTTCACGAACAAGACCGAATCGAGCACGGTGATCCGCCCCGTCCAGCAGGATCAGATCGCCGACACGCTCGAGCACGACGCCCAGGTCGTGAGCAACACCCAGCTAGAGGAGATGCTTGGCCATGAGCGCCCGTCCGTACGACAAGAAGTCCTCCAGATCAACCGCGACTCCACCAACCTCGCCTTGCAGGTCGCGCTGCTCATTCCGATGCTCGCGAGCGGGCTCGGTCTCTTCAACTCATTCCGGATGCTGCGTCTACCCGATATCGAGCCGTCGGACGGTCTCGTGCGCGCCGTTCCCGGCTGAGGCCAAGAGGCCCGCTCTTGGCGCCATGCCGGGTCGGCTTCTCGTGGGTTTGTCGGCTGCTCAGACGACGTCCTTGTGTTGCCCGCCGTAGGCGGCTAGCCCGTAGATGATCAGAATGTCTATCGCGAACAGGCACAGCGACCAGAACGGGTACGCGGGGATCGACATCAAAGCTGCGATCGCGTTGATACTCACCACAACAATTCCCAGCCACCGACCATACTGTCCGCCGACCAAGATCGAATACGCAGCGAACAACTCGAGTACTCCAATGATCAAAATGATCCAACCCCATGTGTTGAGGCCGCTCAAGATGTAAGTCGTGTTCTGGGTGAAGAACTTCGAGTTGCTGATTGCGGCGATCCCCCAGATAATGTTCAGCACGCCCGCGATCGCGATCATGATCGAGGCAAACAAAAGCCAGCCGCCACCTTCGACCGTACCGTCCCTATCCCGTGTTCGCGCAGGGGTGAACTCTCCTTGATCAGCCATGCGACCCTCCCTTTGCTCAAGACTCAGTTTGCCAATGGATCCTTCAAACGGTAATCCGATGAGACCGGACCGCATCGGTAATTATCCGAGCCGTTTCAGTAGATTGCCGCACCGGAAGGTGCGTACATACATAGTCCCCAGTCCTCGACGCGACCATCGTCACGTCGTCTGTGGGGTGTTACGGATGTGCTGGCTAGCGGTACGGATAGCTTTCATTGGCCAGCGACGCTTTATGCGTCAGGAGAATGGAGCAAGGATGGCTGAGGAGCGTCAAAGACGGGTTGCGGAGTTCATCAAGCCGTTCCGGGTGAAGCCCGGGTCGGAGGTGATCCTTGCCAAGGATTTCGACCCTGCTTTCAAGGGAGGCGTGAAGAAGAAGAAGGAAGGGGTCGCCTTGCTCGCCGAGGGCGTGCGGCTGCTCTCCGAGTACCAGGCACGGTTGGCCGCTCAGGACGCGTGGGGGGTGCTGGTGGTGTTGCAGGCGCTCGACACCGCTGGAAAGGATGGGACGATCCGCCACGTGATGAGCGGGGTGAACCCCCAGGGCGTGGCTGTGCACAGCTTCAAGGCGCCCTCGGCCGAGGAGCTCGATCACGAGTTCCTCTGGCGCTATGCGCAGCGTCTCCCCGAGCGCGGCGAGATCGGCATTTTCAATCGCTCCCACTACGAGGAGGTGCTCGTGGTTCGCGTACATCCAGAGAATCTCGATCGCCAGAAGCTGCCCAAGGCGTCGAGGACGGGGAACATCTGGAAGCGGCGCTACCGCGAGATAAACGACTGGGAGCGCTATCTCACCGACAACGGGCTGCGGATCGTCAAGCTGTTCTTGAACGTCTCAAAGGAGGAGCAACGCACTCGCTTGCTACGCCGGATCGACCTTCCCGACCACAATTGGAAGTTCTCCGCTGCTGACGTCAACGAGCGTGAGCGCTGGGATGACTACCAGCGGGCGTTCTCGGAGATGCTGTCGCATACGAGCACTGAGTGGGCGCCGTGGTACGTGATCCCCGCCGACCGCAAGTGGTTCGCGCGGGTCGGAGCGTCGGCCGTACTGGTGGATGTGCTGATGGAGATCGACCCCCGTTTTCCACCGGTCACTAAGCAACAGCGCGAGACGCTGCTCGAAGTCAAGCAGCGCCTCGAAGCGCAAGCGCCCAACGGCGCCCCGGGAGACCCCTTCGATCAGGAGCGCCACACCTAACGCTCGCGGCCGAACAGCTGGGTCGGTACCTCAGATTTCGTTACTGTGGGTGCCCGGGCAGGGGCTCGTGGGCTTGGATCTCCTCGAGAGCAGCCTCGATCGTTGGGTAGAAGTGTTCGCGATCGAGAGTTTCCAGGAGGCCGTAGCGCAACGTGAGGTCCTGGAGGCGGCTGCGCATCTCGGCGAACGCCAAGTGAGTCCCGGCGGCATTGAGCTCGTTGTCGAGTTGCTCGAGCATCTCGGCAGCGGTGACATCCACGTCGGTGACAGCCTCACACTGCAGGACCACCCATTGGGGCCTGCTATCACGGACGAGTTTGCGGATCTGCAGCCGGAAGGCGCCGGCGTTGGCAAAGAACAGTGGCGCCTCCCAGCGGTATACGACAACACGCGGGATCTGCTTCGCGTCCGGGTGGGTGTCAATGTCGTGCCACCCGTCCTCGCCTTCGAGCTTGCCCAGGACGGCGCCGTGAGGCCACCAGTTGCGCCTGAAGAAGAGCAGGATCGCGAGCGTGACGGCGACGACGATGCCCTGCAGCACTCCGAGCAGGATCACACCGGCGGTTGCGACGAGGGACACCGCGAACGCGCTCTTGCGAACACGCAGGTAGCGACGCAGGACGCTCACGTCCATCAATGACAGCGCGGCGACGATCACCACGGCGGCCAGTGCCGTCTGCGGCAGGTCGGCCAGCAACGAGTTGAGGAACAGCAGAAGCACCACGACCAGAGCCGCACCCACAACGCCGGTGAGCTGGCTCTTGGCTTTCGACTGTTCAGCTACCGCTGTTCGTGAGCCGCTGGTCGATATGGCAAAGCCCTGGAAGAGTCCTGCGGCGACGTTCGCCGCACCCATGCCGATCATCTCCTGGTTGGGCTCGACCTCTTCACCGCGCCTGGCCGCGAAGCTGGTCGCGGTGGCGATCGTGTCGGTCAGGGACACGAGCGTGATGCCCACTGCGGCGATGAGCAAGGGAACGACGTCGCTGGCGCTCGTCCACGGGAGCGTGGGAGTGGGAATCCCCTGAGGCAATGCGCCGACCGTGGCCACGCCCTTGCCGGCGAGCCCAAACACAGCCGATGCGACGGTGGCGCCAACGACCCCGACCAGCACCGCAGGCAGCCGAGTGGTGATGCGAGGCAGCGCCAGCAGGAGGGCAAGCACAGCGCCACCGACGAGGAGAGTCGTCGTCTGCGTCTGATCGAGGTGCTCCGCGAACGCGTGTAGCTCCGCGAGGAACGTATCGGCATGCGTGGAGAACCCAAACAGCTTCGGCAACTGGCCGACGATGATCGTGATCGCAAGGCCGTTCATGTATCCGACCTGCACCTCCTTTGACAGGAGGTCGGCGACGAACCCGAGCTTCCCCAACCCAAGGCCGATCTCGGTAAGCCCCACGAGGATGGCGAGCATGCCAGCTAGGGCGATTGCGCTTGCGGGATCTCCGGTCACCAGCAGCGGGGTGATGGCAGCGAGGATCAAAGGCGAGATCGAGGAATCGGGTCCGAGCACCAGCACTCTGGAAGGCCCGAACACGGCGTAGCCGACCAGACACGCGATCGTCGTATAGAGACCAGTGGCCGCCGGGAGTCCGGCCAGCTCTGCGTACGCCATGCCCTGCGGAACGAGGATTGCCGCCAGCACGACCCCTGCCACCAGATCCGCTCGCAGCCACGAGCGCCGATACGTTCGGACGACGCGAATGCCCGGCACCCAGCGCTCGGTTCGAGTCGAAACCCGCCCGCTCATGCGAGGAGATCCGCACGCCTGCACGCGCCGCGTCGTCGCTTGAGAAACCGTGGCGGCAGGCGTGTAGCCAGAAGGCCAGAGCCGATCCCGATTGCGGCGCCGGCAGCGACATCGCTTGGGTAGTGAACCCCAGTGTGCACGCGCGAGTAGGCGACGGCGCCCGCCAACGGAGCGAGGGCCGGCGCAAGGACCGGCAGCTCGGCGCAGGCGCCGGTGGCAAACGCGAACGCGGCGGCGCTGTGACCTGAAGGGAACGACGTCGAGCGCGGCATGCGGATGAGCGTCGGCCACGAGCGCCGAGAGGGACGCCGCCGGCGCACAAGTAGCTTTGCCGGACCGTTCGCCACGGCGGCTGCGATTACGATCGCAACTATGCCGCGACCAGCCGCACTCCGTCCCCGCCGACCTCCGAATGCGGCAAGTCCGCTCGCGATCAGAAGCCAAAGCCGAGAGTAGTTCGCGGCCCATGTGATCGTAACGAGCGCGCGGTCCAGCTCAAGCGAGCGCACGCGCACAGAGCGGCTCATCAGCCGGTGATCCAGCCCCTTGATAAGGCCCTTTGTTCGTCGTGCGCAACCCGATGTCCTCATCTGACTGTGGTCTCCCGTACGCAGCTTGCAACGAAGGTCGCCCAGCCCGTCCCCAAGAGGGCACCGGCAATCACGTCCGCGGGATAGTGGACACCCAGGTAGACACGGGACGTGGCCACCGCGAGAACGATCAGCAGTGCAAGGCCACCAGCCACGCGGGTTTGCCTCGGCGATGCACCTGCCGCTGGCATCGCGAACACCAGCGAGACCCAGAAGGCGCTCGCCTGCGTCGTGTGGCCCGAGGGGAAGCTCGAGCCCGTAACCGCCTGTAGGTGCTCCACGGGTGGGCGCGGACGCGACACGAGCAGCTTGACCCCGCCTGAGATCAGCATCGCGCCGCCGAGACTGAGCGCGACCACGAGAGCCTCTCGGCGCAGACCGGCCCGGACAAACGCGAGGCAGATGATCAGAGCGAGCGGAATCAGCAGAAACGCACTGCCAGCCCAGGTGATCACACGTACTACATCGGTGAGCACCGCTGTGCGCTGAGCAGCCACATCGCGGACCACGTTCAACTCGACCGACTCCACGACCGAGGTCCAGAGCTCCCCAATCCCCCAACCAACGAGCACGAAGACGGCCAGGCCGAGCATCAGCCGCGCGGCCGGGTGGCTCACCGGCCAGCCGCCACCCGTAGAAGCGCACCCAGGTTGTCCTTGGTCAGCGTCACAGCTTTGGCGGCAGGTGGCAAGCCAACTCCACTGGGCAGCCGCACCCGTAGCGCGCCGGGTAGCGACGCGAAGCGCAAGGGTGGATCGAGCACGAGCGCCTCGCCATCGAGCCCAACCTCCACCGGGCCAGCGGAGCGAACCTCGAACTCTTGTGTCGACCACGACAGAAGGCCCGGAAAGCGGCCCGCTTGGCCAACCATCTCGAGCGCGACGAGCTTTGACACGTCGGCGGCGCTGCGTACGCGTGCGGCGACGACGCCGAGCAGGCCCGTGTCGATTCGTTCGCGCGTGCCCGCGCCGGCGAGGGTCGCCAGTCGATACGGATTGTTCGACACGAGCACGAGCGGCGCGTCGTCGCAGCGACTCCCGTCTGGAGCGGTGAACTCGAGGTCGATCGGCTCCGCATCGGGGCCCAGCAGGTCGGGCAGCATGTCAGTCCAGGTCTCGAGCTTGGCATCGCGGTAGGCCTCGGACTGGACGACCTTGGCATATACGCCGAGTGAGGCGTTGTTGACGAACACGCGGTCGTTCACGCGTGCAAGATCGATGCGCCGCTCGACGCCATCCGTGAACGCGTCCAGCGCGCCCACGACGTCATCGCGGTCGAGCCCAAGGTCCAGGGCGAAATGGTTCCGAGTCCCCGCGGGGATACAGACGTGGGCAATATCGTGCCGAGCGGCAACCGTCGCAACGAGTGCCTGCGAGCCATCGCCGCCAGCCATCCCGATCACCTGCGCACCTCGTGCGATGGCGCTCTCGGCGAGAGCGAACAGGTCATCGCCAGGTTGCAGAACAATCGGCTCGATGCCGCGTCGCCGGGCTTGAGCAGCAAGGTCAAAGCGCTCGGCCTTACCCCCACCCGACTTCAAGTTGATGATCAGTACCGCTGATCCGGCGGCGTCCACTGGCAGAACCTTTCCAACCACGCCGTTGGCAGATGTCCCCCCGGTCAAGCCCAGCGCGTAGCGCGCCGCGAGTCCGAAGATGGCCAACAGCAAGAGCAGCGCGGCGAGCACGACCACCCCTTGCCAGTTGGCCACCAGCACCACAATCAGTCCGATCCCGCTCAGCGTGGCCAGCGCGGCGCTGAGCGCTCGCCGTGGGCCGCGACGTGTTAGGGCGGACCAGATGAACGCGCTACAGACCAGCAACAGCACGACCGCCAGTACGGCGACTGGCACATCGCCCGCCAGCGCGATCACGGCCACCACAACCATAACCCCCGGCGCGAGGAGCGCAACGACCGCGGCGATACGGGACCGCCACGGCGCCCGCACCCCCCTCGCGCTCATGACGTCCTCGGGTGGAAAGGCAGCTGCTCGTCCTGGCCTCGACCTACGATCCGGCAGGTCGCCTCGGGAACTTCATTCCACACGCCCGGAATGTCCCCAAGCGGCTCGGATACGACCATGTGTGAGTCCTCTGACACCTGTTCGTACAGCTCCCGCTTGGGGTAGAGCTTGCGCAGTGTCGGCACATCGGTCGTGTAGAAGAGCGAGCGGGACTTTCCCTCGCTTGAATACCGGAATGCCCAGATGGTCTCGCCGCTGGTGGTGGCGATCGTTCCCTGGAACGGATTGGCGACCCCATGCCGACCTGCCACCTCCTCCACAAGCCCGACGGCACGCTCGATCGCGGCGAGCGGGTCGTCCTCGAGGCCGAACGTGAGGGCTAGAAAGAACAGCACCTCGGAGTCTGTTTGTCCCGCAATCTGCGGATACAGCGATGGATCGACCGCGAGCACGAGGTCGCGCTTGATCGCGGCGAACTCGTTGATATAGCCGTTGTGCATGAACAGCCAGCGGTCGTGGCGGAACGGATGGCAGTTCGTCTGTTGGACGGAGCTTCCGATCGCCGCACGGATATGAGCGAAGAAGTTCGACGAGCTGATGTGGTCCGCGAGCTCGTGCAGGTTTTTGTCATTCCAGGCCGGCTCGGTGCTGTGAAAGACCCCGGGAGTCGGCGATGCGCCATACCAGCCAACACCGAAACCGTCACCGTTCGTCGTCTCAGCACCAAGCCGTGAGTGAAGACTTTGCTGTATCAGCGAATTGGCGGGCCCGTACAGCGCTTCCTTCAGAAGGAGCGGAGACCCTGAGTATGCGAGCCAGCGGCACATCGGCGGATCCTCTCTTGAATGGCCGTGATCGTGTCATACAAGTCTTCCACTTTATGCGGTGTGCCACTATTCGTTGTGATGGCGGCGGCACAATCAAGTGCGCAGCAACGGAATGTCGGCTTCAGTCGGGCTAGCTTGGAAGGAGTGGCGATCTGCCGCGGATGACAGAGACCGAGTGGAGGGAGTTTCTTGCTGCCGGTACGCGCACCGGTAAGCTCGCGACGACCCGCCTGGACGGTCACCCGCATGTCGTGCCGGTCTGGTTCGTGCTCGATGGCGACGATCTCGTCTTCAACACGGGGGCCGAGACGGTCAAGGGACGCTCACTGCTCAAAACCGGTTGGGCGTCTCTCTGTGTCGATGACGAGAGCCCGCCCTTCTCGTTCGTGACGGTCAGCGGACCGGTCGCCATCAGCACCGACCTTGACGAGATGCTCCCATGGGCGATCCGAATCGCGGCACGGTACATGGGCGATGCGCACGCCGAGCGGTTCGGCCGACGCAATGCCGTGGAGGGAGAGCTGCTGCTGAGGCTCCGGGCTGCACACGTAGTCGCCGTTAGTCGCCTCGCGGACTGACCAACGCCATTGAGTACATAGAGTCCGCTGGTGAGATGGACTCACGACCGTTGGGTCACCCCCGATCTGGCACGTATCATGGTCTAAGGTCCAGTTGAGCCGGGGTCAACGAGATCAAAACACGGGTTCGAATCCCGTTGGCGGTACTCAAGTAGGCGTTTTACGCAGATACCGCCCGCTCCTCTGCACGCAGTTGCGATTGCGCCACCCATCCACGCAGCGCCTCGTGCATAGCCTCGACGCCCACGATCGCCGACTCCGGTTCGTTCCATTCCGCCGGCACGACGGCGAACGGCTTGGTCTGCGGGCCACCCAACCCACCGTGGGAGCCCATGAACTCCTCGAACGGGGCAACCTCTTCAGATTCGGGGTCGTACATGCAGTTGACGAGGATGTCCGGACAGTGGGGAAAGCCGTCGTGACGGCGTAGGTGATCGGCCGCCGTCGGGTCGAAATCGGCTAGAGGGTCATCGCCCTCGATCGTGTTGTCGCTCAGGCGTCGCCGTCCGGTGCCGCCGATCACGAGCGCGCCGTGCTCTTGCGAGCGCACCATCACGTATCCGATTCCTGGATGTGCCGCCAAGGTCTCCAGCAGGCGTGGGTGCGCCTCGCCGATCTGCTCGACGGTGAGCCGCTCCGGACTGGAGGGCAGGTAGATGAGGCCAAGCCCGCCCGAGGCCATCACGATTGCCTCCTTTACACCAGTCCCATTCGCCTCTGCAGCACTCGACCCTGTCCGCCGGTCGTCCAGTTGCTGCTCGCCCGCGGGTACGGTCGCCTTGCGCTCGGCAAGGGCCTCACGGTTCGGTCCCAAGGCGACCGTGCCATCGACCGACCGGCTGCGCGTGGCTCGCGCGAGCATGCGCCCGCCGACGCTCGGCTCTTGGCGCGCGTCGGCCAGGACGGCGCCCATGTCGCCCCAGGCCTCGTCGACCGCCGCCGGCGCGAACACCTCGCCCTGAGCCAGCGCGCCGCGTACGACATCCTCGAGTGTCTCGCCGTAGCGTTGACGGAACGGAGCGCCCTGCGTTTGGCCGTGATCGGAGAGCACCACGAGGTGGTAGGGGCGAGGCGAC
The DNA here is from genome assembly GCA_035486935.1 of Solirubrobacteraceae bacterium. Taxonomy (GTDB): domain Bacteria; phylum Actinomycetota; class Thermoleophilia; order Solirubrobacterales; family Solirubrobacteraceae; genus Palsa-744. The sequence goes on along the minus strand of DATHMQ010000097.1, from coordinate 5,356 downwards.
TGGGCTGTAGCGCGCTCCAGTCGAGCGAGCTGGCGATCGTGTCGCTTGAGTACCGCCAGCGCGTCGGGCTCGCGAATTCCAGAGTGATGGGCGACCTCGTCGTAGCCCACGAAAGTGGCGTAGCTGACGGACACACCCTCGACGATGTCGGCCATCAGCAGGGCGCACACCAAGTCGCGCATAACCACGGCGATCGTGGCCCGGATCAGCGGATACACGCCTTTGCGGTCGACGTGGGGCGCGCCACTGCGACGCTGGCGGAATGCTGCCTGTCGCTCGTATGCGATGTCGGCAAGCGACAGGACGATTGTGCGCATGAACCCGTAGGGGTCGGAGAAGTATGCGAACAGGTCCCCGGCCTTGGATCGAGAACGGTCGCGGATCACGCTCATCGTGGCCGTGCAACGCGGGGCGTCGCCGGAGAACATGTTTCCGCGACTGGTGCCGCTGGCCAGCAGGCCCGCGCCTGTCGAGCGCCTGCGCTCGATCTCGGCCGCATCGGCCGGATGGTTGGAGACCATCGTGCGCCCCGACTCCTTCTCATACCAGCGAAAAGCCGGCATATCCCAATTGCTGCCGAGCAGCAAGCCCGCCTGGCTCGCCCCAGTTTGGGAGGACAGGTCGCACTCCCAGCCGAGCATGCGGTGAGAGCCGTCCGAAAGCCAGCGCGCGATCGTGGGAGTGTGGCCGTCGCGGATCGCCTCGCGCAATACGCCCTCGCCAAGGCCGTCGATCTCGAACAGGATCACCCCGGGAACATCTGTGTGGTTGTCCCTTCTCGTGCGTTTGACCCGTCTGCGCACGATTCTCAAGTGGCGAGCGTCACCGTCGACATCGAGCAGCGGCGCCACGAGCATTGAGACGAGGGCGAGGCCAAACGCAATCGCCACATCCGTCCAGAACGAGGGCGTCTTGCCGTCCACCGCGTAGAAGGCGAGCGCAACCATGCCGGCGCTGAGCGCGAGCGAGCCGAGCCCGAACGTGACAATCGTGAGGGGCAGTGCAACCCGTATGACGAGCGGCCACAGAACAGCGTTGATGATCGCCATGACGGCCGCAACCAGGATCGCCGCGTCGAAGGAGAGCGTGTCGCGACCGGACAGAAGCGCCGTCATGGCCAGGAGTGCCAGCGCCTGGACGACCAGCATTGCCACCGTCCTCACACAGAACCCCAACAACGCCCGCAGGCCGCTTGGACGGCGTTGGTTGTTGCGCTCATCGATCGCTGAATCCGACACTTGCTACCTTCTGGTCGATGGTCGAGGGTGCGGATGCTGTCCGCTACACAGGCACAGCCGCAGACCGTATCGTCTTCTTGGGGCACGCCACGGTGCTGATCGAATTGGAGGGGGTGCGCCTGCTCTTCGATCCGTTGTTGCGCGATCGTGTCCTGCACCTGCGCCGCCAGGTCCCGCCGGTTGACGAAAGCGTGTTCGCCGGCCCTGATGCGGTGCTGATCTCACACATGCATCACGATCACCTCGATCTGGCCTCATTGCGGCGCCTGGGTCAGGACAGGCATTTGATCGTGCCCAGAGGAGCCGGCGTGTGGCTGGCGAGCAAGGGGTTCGTCAATGTGTCGGAGATGGACGTCGGTGATGTCCTGAAGGTGGCCGAACTCGAGATCACGGCGGTTGTTGCCCATCACAACGGCGGGCGTCTGGGCGGTCCGCAGGCTAAGGCGCTCGGCTATCTCGTTGCGGGCAGACATGTGGTCTATTTCGCTGGAGATACAGAAATGTTCGCGGGCATGGGTGGCTTCTCGCCGGCGCTCGATGTCGCGTTGTTGCCAGTCGCGGGATGGGGTCCGAAGTTGGGCCCAGGCCACATGGATCCACTCCAGGCGGCCCACGCTGTCGAGTTGCTCGAGCCGCGCCTGGCCATACCCATACATTGGGGCACACTGTTGCCCATCGGGCTTGCACGCAACTACAAGGCTCGCCTCGGGGACCCACCGCGTCTGTTCGCCGAGCACGCCGCGCGCCTGGCGCCCAGCGTTGAGGTGCGAATTTTGAGGTCGGGGGAGTCGACCGCTGTAGACTGCTAACAGTTCGTTCCCGTCGTGACGGCAACCCATCTCTCGGAGATGTTCTTGGTCCACAAAGCTCGCAGCCAGTCCTTCGTCGTGATCGCCTCGCTGCTCAGCGTGTTTGCGTTTGCCTCCTGTGGCGAATCCTCCCAGGAAAAAGCAAAGGCCCAGGTGTGCGAAGCACGCTCGGACATCTCCAAGCAGGTCAAGACGCTCAGTGAACTGACGCTTTCTGTCAATGCCCCCAGCGAAGCCAAGACAGGCCTGGAAGCGATTGGCAAGGACCTCACAAAGATCAAGGACGCTCAACCCGACCTTGAGCCGGCGCGCAAGGAACAGGTCCAGGCGGCAACCCACACCTTCGAAACCCAGGTCAGCTCGATCCTGTCCGAATTGGTCTCCAAACCTTCGCTCAGCAAGCTTGAAACGCAGCTCAAATCCTCCCTGACGCAGCTCGCCTCGAGCTACGAAAAGGCGCTGGTTCCCCTCAACTGCTCCTAGGGGAGGGCGGGGTAGGGAGACTGGCGTTACACTCGGCTGTAGTCCCCGAGTTGGGGGCATCTTCGGTGCTCTGATCAGGTCATGTTGGACTGGACAGAGCGCAGGCCAAATCAGAGGAGCAACCATGAGCAACGAGGAGCTGGAGCTCGGTCCTGTCGACGTTGTGGTGATCGGCTATCCGCCGGACGCGCCCCGCACCGGTGAGGCGATCCCGCTGTTTGTGGATCTCGTGGATCGCGGAATCGTCAGGGTGCTCGACGTGCTCATGGTCCAGAAGGACAGCGAGGGAAACATCTCCGGCCTGGAGATCGCCGATCTCGACGGCGACGGGGTGGACGATCTGTTGGTCTTCACCGGCGCGCGCACGGGCATGCTGGGCGAGGAAGATGCAAGCACCGCCGGCGAGGCGCTCCAGCCCGGCGAAGCGGCGCTGATGATCTGTTTCGAGAATGCCTGGGCGGCGCCGTTCGCGACTGCCGTGCGTCGCAACGGCGGACAGGTGCTTGCGTTCGAGCGGGTCGCCGCGCAGGACGTCCTTGACACCCTAGATGCGCTCGATAGCGCATCCTGAACTGAAAGGCGTATCTCATGCCACTACTTCGCGCCATGGCCCGTACCGCCGTCGTCGCCGGTACGGCTACCACCGTCTCCAATCGTGTGAGTCGTCGCCAGCAGGGACGTTGGGCCGCTCAAGAACAGCAACAGATGGCTGCCGCGCCGCCACAGCAGCAAGCGTATGCCGCTCCGCCGGCGCCACCGGCTCAGGAAGCCGACCCGATGGAGCGTTTGAAGGAGCTAGGGCAGTTGCATGAGTCGGGTGTCCTCACCGACCAAGAGTTTGCGGACGCAAAGGCGAAGATCCTCGGTTAAGGCCGCGAGCCGGCGCGCGGTTCGCGCGCCGGCTCGTCTCGTGGAACCGAGTGGCCTCGAGTCAGACGGTCTTTGGCTCGCCGAGAACAGCGAGTCCGTGAATCACGATCAGGCAGATGGCAAAGATGCCCAGCGACCAGAATGGATACGCACCGCCGATCGACAGCAGCGCACCGACGGCTCCGATCGTCGCCGCGACGATCCCGACGACGCGCCCGTAAGCGCCGCCACCGAACAGCGAAAGCGCGGCTGTCAACTGGATGACTCCCAGGATGATCGTGATCCAGCCCCACGTGTGCAGGCTTGCGAAAACGTACCTGTTGTCGTTGACGAAGAAACTCGCATTTCCTATGGCGGCGATGCCGTAGATGATGTTGATGGTTCCGGCTACCAGCAACAGGATGCCGGCGAACAACGCACTGCCTACCCCTCGCATATGCACTCCTTCGGTAAGGGTGCCTCGTGACACCTGTCACGAGATTCGATGCAAATGGCTGTAATCCTGTGCTCGAGTGGTGCTCTCGCTGCGCTGTAGGGCGTGTCCGGTAGAGCGTGTCGGCTAGTAACCCGGATTCGTCTTGACCCGCTTGCGGTCGGACTCGTGCAGGCGGCCCTTCTTCTCGAGCGTTGCGCACGCTTCGATGATGTCGGCTCCGAGTGTCGCCACGAGCGAGTGTCCGAGCGTCTGCTTGACGAGTGCTCGCATGATCTTCACGTGCTCGGCGTTGGGCGGCAGCGTGTAGGCGGGGACCATCCAACCTCGCTCGGCCGCCAGCTGGGAGGCGACGTCGAACTCGTCGTAGGAGTGCCCGCCTTCCAATTGGAAGGCGACGAGTGGCAGTTGCTCGTCCTGCTCTGAACCGATCAGGGCGAACTCGCCGCAATCCACTATCTCTTTTGCGAGCAGGCGCGCGTTGTATTGCATCGTCTCCATGATGTAGCGGTAGCCGTCGTGGCCATAGCGCACGAAGTTGTAGTACTGCGCGAGCACCATCGCCGAGCCGGTGGAGAAGTTGAGCGTGAATGTCGCGTCACGCTTGCCGAGGTAGTTCTCGTAGAAGACGAGGTCGTCGGGCAGGTCGCTCTTTTCTCTGAACACAAGCCAGCCGATGCCGGGGTAGACGAGACCGAACTTGTGGCCCGACACGTTGATCGAGCGAACCTGCTCCAGGCGGAAGTCCCACTCGGTATGCGGATAGAGAAACGGCCAGACAAAGCCGCCGCTGGCCGCGTCGACATGCAAAGGTACGTCCAGTCCCTTCTCGTTCTTGAGTCGAAGCAGAAGGTCGTTGATCCCCGTTATGTCGTCGGAATGCCCGGTGAACGTGGTCCCGAGCACCGCCGCGACGCCGATCGTGTTCTCATCGACATGCGGTTCCACGTCCTCGGGCCCGATCGTGTACTTGTCGCGCGCGAGCGGCACGATACGCGGTTCGACGTCGAAGTAGCGACAGAACTTCTCCCATACGACGTGCACGTCGCCGCCGAATACGAGATTGGGCCGGTCGACTGCCTTGCCTTGCGCCTGGCGACGATCGCGCCACTTCCACTTCAGCGAGAGCGCGCCGAGCATGATCGCCTCGGAGGAGCCCTGCGTACGCGCACCGGTCGTCTCGCCCGGGGCGTTGAAGAGGTCGGCGAGCATGCGGATGCAGCGCTGCTCGATCTCGGCCGTCTGCGGGTACTCGGCGTGGTCGATGAAGTTCGTGTGCAGCGATCCGGCGATCAGGCGCTCGGCCTCGGGCTCCATCCAGGTTGTGACGAAGGTCGCCAGGTTGCGCATCGGTTGGCCGTCGAGCAGGACCTCTTCGCCGACCAAACCGAGCGCGTCCTCGGCCGGCATGCCGCTCTTGGGCAGCCTGTTGTCTGGCGGTGCCTGGAGCCGGTAGCGGTTGCCGTACTCGCTCTCAAGCTTCTCGATTCGCCTGCCCATGAGATCTGGCGGTGTCTCATCCG
>DATHMQ010000096.1:0-25498 GCA_035486935.1 Solirubrobacteraceae bacterium | reverse complement strand
CGAGTCGGCGTTGCGTGCGTTCGAGGACAGTGAGCTGCCTGTGTGGCGCCGCTCGGGCTTCTGGACGACAAGCTTCGCGGAGCTCGACGAGCAGCTGCTCGTACCGCGCGAGGACACCGAGCGCAGCCACGAGGAGGGTGTGCCGCCGTTTGTGGCGAGCGCGATCCCCGAGCGCCCGCGGGCTGGGCGGATCGTGCAGCTTGACAACGCGATGGTGCACATGGAGCTCGACCAGCGGCTTGCCGAGCAGGGCGTGGTCCTCTGCTCGCTGGAGCAGGCCGCCGAGCTGCACCGCGAGCTGTTCGCGCAGTGGTACTCCAAGCGTTTGACGATCGACCGTCACAAGCTGGAGGCCGCCAACGCGGCGTTCTGGACCGGTGGCGCGTTCCTGTACGTTCCCGAGAACCTGCGCGTGGAGGACCCGTTCGAGATCGTGTATGCGATCGGCGGAGCGGGCGTGGCGCAGTACGGTCGCACGCTTGTGATCGGGGGTCGCGGGAGCGACTTCAAGGTGCACGAGCACGACCTCGCGGCGGACTTCGATGAGGGGCAGTCGCTACACGCGGGAGCGTTTGAGTTGTATCTGCAGGACAACGCCCGCTGCCGCCTCGCGCAGGTGCAGGATTGGGGCTCAGGCGACGTGTTCGACGCCTCCACGCGCTTCGTGGGAGTGGGCCGCGACGCGTACTGCCATTGGCTGCCGGCGCTGCTGGGTGGCCATCTTGTGCGCCACCACCTCGAGCTGGCGGTGAGCGAGCCGGGCGGGGACATGGCGTTCCGTGGGTTGTTCTTCACCGAGGCACAGGAGCATCTGGACACCTTCGCAGTGGACCTGCACGAGACGGGTCCCTCCGGTGGGGACGTGCACTGGCGTGGCGCCGCCACGGGCTCGAGCAGAGCGAGCTTCGAGGGCTTGATCCAGATCGACCCCGGTGCGCAGCAAACGCACACCTACTTGCAGATCCACACGATGATGCTCTCTCCCAAGGCACGCCTGGATGCGATCCCCTCGGTGCTCGTCTCGGCCGACGACGTGTCTGCATCCCACGGTGGGACCGTGGGCGAGCTGGACGAGGACTCGATCTTCTACATGGCAAGCCGTGGCCTGGATCGCCCCTCGGCCGTGCGCTTGCTCGTCGAGGGCTTCTTCGAGCCTGTGCTGGGCCAGCTGGAGGACGAGCCGCTGGAAGAGCTGGTGCGCGCGAAGATCGCGACGAAGCTCGCGGCAGCGCGAGAGGACATCGAGGCGTACGCGACGGCGCGATGAGGAGCTTGGTGGCGCGATGACAGTCTCCGCGACCGAGCATGTAAAAAATGCCAATGCCCCGCACGCACGCGGGGGGCATCCCGATTTGGCGCTGAACATCCGCGGCGACTTCCCGATCTTCTCGCGGCGGTTCGACGGGCAGCCGCTCGTCTACCTCGACTCGGGAGCGACCTCGCAGAAGCCGGCCGTCGTCATCGACACGATCTCCTCTTACCTGAGCGAGCGCAACGCGAACGTACACCGCGGCGTGTACGCGCTCGCACAGGAGTCGGACGCCGCCTACGACGGCGCCCGCGAGAAGGTTGCCGGCTTCGTCGGTTGGGAGCCGCGCACGACGATCTTCACCAAGAACGTGACCGAGGCGATCAACCTCGTGGCCTACGCCTGGGGTCGCGCCAAGGTCGGTCCCGGCGACGCGGTGCTCATCACTCAGATGGAGCACCACGCCAACATCGTGCCGTGGCAGGTGCTGTGCCGCGAACGCGGCGCGCAGTTGCGCTACCTGGAGGTCGACGAGCGCGGCGAGCTATCGCTCGACCAGCTCGACCGGGAGCTATCGAAGGGCGACGTGAAGCTTGTCGCATTTACGCATGTGTCGAACGTGCTCGGGACGATCGTGCCGGTAGCGGAGATGACAGCGCGCATCCGCGCCGCGGGCGCGACCTCGCTGGTCGACGGCGCCCAGGCGGTGCCACACATGCCGGTGGACCTGAGCACTCTGGACGCCGACTTCTACGCCTGGACCGGCCACAAGGCGCTCGGCCCGACCGGTATCGGCGTGCTGCATGCTCGTGCGGAGATCCTGGATCAGATGCAGCCGTTCCTGACCGGCGGCGACATGATCGCCTCGGTGGACTTCGACGGCGCCACCTGGAATGAGCTGCCTTACAAGTTCGAGGCGGGCACGCCCCCGATCGCCGAGGCCGTTGGACTTGGGGCAGCAGTCGACTATCTGACCGAGCTCGGGATGGAACGGGTGCGCGAGCACGAGCGCGAGCTGACCGGGTACCTGCTCGATCGCCTCCAGGAGGTCCCGGGCCTGCGCTTCGTCGGCCCGCCCGAGGCCGAGAATCGCGGCGGGCTCGTGTCGTTCACGATCGAGGGCATGCACGCGCACGACATCGCCGAGCTGGCCAACCGCGGCGGGGTATGTATCCGTGCCGGGCATCATTGCGCGCAACCGCTGATGCGCTGCCTCGGCGTGGGCGCGACCGCGCGCGCGAGCGTGGGCGTGTACAACGAGGTGAGTGACGTGGATGCCTTGATTGACTCGCTGCTCGCCGGCCTGAAGGTCTTTGGTTTGTGATGGACGACCTGTACCGCGACTACATCCTCGACCACTACAAGCGCCCGCGCAACTTCGGCGAGCTGGATCCGCACGACATGGAGGGACTGGAGCACAACCCGTTGTGCGGCGACGAGCTGGGTGTGCACATCCGTGTGAAGGACGGGAAGATCGAGGACTTGCGCTTCCACGGCCACGGCTGTGCGATCTCCCAGGCCTCGGCGTCGATCGCCTCCGAGGAGCTGATGGGGATGGAGCTCGACGAGGTGGCTGAGCTCGACGCCGACTGGGCGATCGACCTCCTGGGTATTCCCGTTTCGGCGACGCGACGCAAGTGCGCGCTGCTCGGATTGAAGGTCGTGAAGGGCGCTGTCACCGGCGATAACAGCTGGCCGGTGGGATCGGCATGACCGGCTCGATACAATTCCTAGTCCACAGCACAGGATTCACAAAGGGAGCCCTATGGCGACGCTAGACCGCACCAAGATCGCAAAGCCCAGCCCGATCGTCGAGGACGAGCAGGGCCAGCTACTCGCGCGCCAAGGCATCTCGCGCGAGGTGGTGCGCGAGCTCTCGAAGGTCAAGGGCGAGCCCGCCTGGATGGCCGAGAAGCGCGTCAAGTCGCTTGAAATCTACGAACGCAAGCCGATCCCGACGTGGGGCCCAGACTTGAGCGGGCTCAACTTGGATGAGCTGGTGCTCTACTCCCCCCCGACCGCCGGGCGCTTCAACTCTTGGGACGACGTGCCCGAGGAGATGAAGAAAACCTATGAAGATCTTGGCATCCCCCAGGCCGAGCGCGAGCAACTGGCAGGCGTCGTCGGCGTGTGGCGCCAGGAGCCGGTATACGAGGGCCTCAAGGAAGAGTACGCAAAGCTCGGCATCCTCTTCTGCTCGATGGACACCGCCATCACGAAGTACCCGGATTTGGTGCAGAAGTACTTCATGAACAAGTGCGTGCCGCCGCAGGACAACAAGTTCTCGGCGCTGCACGGTGCGGTGTGGTCGGGCGGCTCGTTCCTGTACGTGCCAAAGGGCGTCAAGGTGGATCTGCCCTTGCAGGCCTACTTCCGCATGGAGGGCGCCGGTGAGGGCACCTTCGAGCACACGCTGATCATCGCCGACGAGGGCTCGGATGTGAACTACATCGAGGGTTGCACCGCGCAGACATACAGCGTCAACTCGATGCACTCCGCAGTCGTCGAGATCTTCGTGCACGAGGGCGCCAAGGCCCGCTATACGACCGTGCAGAACTGGTCGAAGGACGTCTACAACCTCAACACCAAGCGCGCTGTGGTCGACGCCGAGGGCACGGTCGAGTGGGTCGGCGGCTCGATGGGGGCCAAGTACGTGATGCTCTACCCAGGTTCGTTCCTGATGGGCGAGGGCGCGCGCGCCGACCACCTCAACGTCGGTGTGGCCGGCAAGGGCGTGCACAAGGACACGGGCGCAAAGGTCGTGCACCTGGCACCCAACACCACCTCCAACATCCTCGCCAAGTCGATCTCCAAGGACGGCGGGATCATGGGCTACAGGGGGCTTGTGAAGATGGGCGCCAACAGTGCCGGCTCGAAGTCGCGCGTGCAGTGCGATGGGCTGATGATGGACGGCGAATCGCGCTCTGACACTTGGCCTGACATCCAGATCCAGAACCCCAACGTGGCCGTGGCACACGAGGCGACGGTCGGGCGCATCTCCGACGACCAACTGTTCTACATGGGCTCGCGCGGCTTCACCGAGGATGAGGCCGCCGCGATGATCGTCAACGGCTTCATCGAGCCGGTGACGAAGGAGCTGCCGATGGAGTACGCGGTCGAGCTCAACCGGCTGATCCAGCTGGAGATGGTCGGAAGCATCGGCTAGCGCGCAGCGACTTGCGCGCTCCAGTCGACACAATCGTTGCGCCGCTGTTTCCCACAAAGCTGCCGTGGGCCAACACCCACGGAGCCCAGGTAAGCACCCTCAAGCGGGGGCAGCCGATGCTGGTCGAGTTCTGGGATTTCTGCCGGCCCAACTCGATCAGGACGCTCCCATACGTGAAGGCGTGGCACGAGCGCTATGCAAGCGACGGGTTGCGTGTAGTCGGCGTTCACTGCCCCGGCTTCGCGCCGTCCCACCCCGAGCAGGCCGTCCGCGACGCCGTCGAGCGCCTGGAGATCGCCCACCCCGTTCTGATCGACAGCGAGTTCGAGGTGTGGCAGGAGTACGAGAACCGCGGCTGGCCAGCGCGCTATCTGTTCGACGGGCATGCGCGCCTATTCGAGTATCACTACGGCGAGGGCGCCTACATAGAGACCGAGCTGGCTATACAAGAGCTACTGGGTGTGGAGCGCGAGCCGCTCGAGCCGCTGCGCCCAGAGGACGCACCCGATGCCCAGCTGCTGCCCCAGACCGCGGAGCAGGCGGGCGCATGGTCGGGCCCCTATGAAGCCGGCAGTGTTTGGGCCGTGCTCGACGGTTCTGGCACGGTGACGGTCAGCGCGGCCGGCAGCGAGGGCGACCCTACCGAGGAGAGGACGCTGAGCGTCGAATGCCCGGGCGCATACAAGCTGGTCGAGCACGAGCGCCATACCCAGGGCATGCTCACCTTGGAGGCCGGTACGGGCGTGGAGTGCCTCGCAACTTGCTTCACGCCGGGAGTGGCCTGAGTCCTTTGGCTTGTCGATCGATCTGGGGAGAGCGGCTGGGCTGCGCGACCACCGCCCGCGATGAGCGGTCGCTGGAGCTCAGAAATGGCTAGGCGCCTGCGGCCGCCGGTCGTCGGCCTCTGAGGTTCACCTGCCAGTTGGCCAGGGGAGCAGGAATAGGACCGCCCAAGGGGTCTGTCGACCCTAGTGAGTGGGCAGTGGCTGTGTCAAGGTGTTGCTCGATTGGAGGAATGCTTCGACTGCGCTGACGTCGAGTGGACGCGAGAACAGGAAGCCTTGCCCGTGGTCGCAGTGTTCGCGCTGCAGGGTCTCGAGCTGAACCTGATCCTCGATGCCCTCAGCGAGCGTCTCGATCTGGAGTGCCTTGCCGAGTTGCACGAGTGTGCGGATCAGGGCCGTCGCCTCCTTCGAGGCAGCGATACCGCCGATGAAGGAGCGATCGATCTTCAGGGCGTCAACCGGGAACTGACGTAGATAGGCCAGTGAGCTGTAGCCGGTGCCGAAGTCGTCGACCGCGATGCGAACTCCGAGTTGCTTGAGCTCCCTTAGGCGTCGGGCGGTGGCCTCGGCGTCGCGCATCAGCGTGGTCTCGGTGATCTCGAGCGTCAACGCGCTCGGGTCGAGTCCGCTGTGCTCGAGTGCCAGACGCACGTCATCGATCAATTTGTCGTGGTCGAGTTGGCGTCCGGAGACGTTCACCGACATGCCGATTCGGTGTCCCTCCTCGTGCCATGTAGCGGCCTGGCGGCATGCCTCTTGGAGCACCCATCGGCCGATTGGCACGATCAGTCCACTGTCCTCGGCGATCGGGATGAACTCGATGGGTGGAATGACATCGCGTGTGGGGTGACGCCAGCGGATCAGGGCCTCGACACCGATCACGCTTTCTGACTGCAGATCGAATGTGGGCTGGTAGAGCAGAAACAGCTGTTTGCCCTCAAGTGCTTCGGCGAGTTCCATCTCGAGCGTGAGCTTGTCCTGCGCGGCGGTTTGCATACCGGACTCGAACAACACATAACAGTTCCTGCCGGCGGCCTTGGCTTCATACAGAGCGAGGTCGGCGTCACGCAGCAGCTCGATGGCGTTGCCCCTCAGGCCCGAGGCGACGCCGATGCTCGGAGTGATCGAAAGCTGGCGACCGAGCTCTCCGCTCCTTTCTATGTCGTATGGTTGACGCAGCACTTCCAACAGGCGCTCGGCGACGAGCTCAGCGCCCGCGTCGAGCGTCGAGCCCTCTACGAGGACGACGAACTCGTCGCCGCTCAGGCGGGCTGCCGTGTCCCCCTCGCGGACGACACCCGTCAATCTCGTGGCGACGACCTGCAAAAGCTCATCGCCCGCTGCATGTCCGAAGGTGTCGTTGACCTGCTTGAAGCCGTCGATGTCGACGTATAGCGCCGCCACTGGAATATTCTGGCGTCTGGCACGGGCGAGCATCTGCTCGGCTCTGTCGAGCGCAAGGACACGGTTGGGTAGACCTGTGAGGGCGTCGTGCAACGCCTGATGGCGAAGCTGGCCGGTCTTCTCGTTGACCATTACAAGAGCGCGCTCGCGTGAGCGCGTGAGCACCAGCACCAGCGCACACAAGAGCACACTCACTATTGCGCCGGACAGCAACACCAATAGTCCCTGTGTCTTTGCGGACAGTCCGCTCGCCGCACTGGCTCCAGTCACCTCGGCGTTCCATGTGCCATCGATCTGCAACCTCGCGTCGTAGGTAAACGGTTTAGTGGTCGATGGGGCGCCCGCACGGCCCATGAGCTCAGGGCGTCGACCGGGATTGCTGTGGTACAGCGTCACGCTAAGACCGCGATGCTCGCCTATGGCAGACCGAATAAGAGCATGGATGTCGAACGAGCTTGAAACCCAGCCGATGAGAGCCGCACGGCGCTGTGCGACGCTCGTAAGTTTTGCGCCGCGTCTATAGGACGCGCCTTCGATGAAGAAGGTGCTCACTCCGTCTGCCCTCACCGGATATACAAGGAACAGCCCGCTATCAGCGATTGACCGCATGAGATCCGCTTGGGAGGTTCCGCCCGCCGGATATCCACCGATCGGGGAGCTTGCGTTGCACCAATCTCCCTGCAACAGCCGCGCTATACCCGGACTGTACGCGGTGTTCACGCTGCCAGCCGAAAGCAAGCAGTAACGACCCCGTCCGTCCGCAACGACGGGCTCGACCCTCCGTCCCACAAGCGCACGAAATGCCGGCTCAGCGTCACGCCGTGCCTGAAAAGCCGCGAGCGCGCCCGCCGGCACCGACCTGACGAGCAGTGTGCCAAGGCCTCCCACCTGTCGCCGGCGGCCTTCCAGTCCGTTGAACCACTCATTGAACCTGCCGGCACTCACCCTGGGCTGCATTGCTACAACGGTGCGTAGCGTCGTGAGAAAGTCAGTATCGCGGCGCAGTTGCATCTCCAGTGTCTCGCTGACATCGGTCGCGGTCGTCTGGAACGTCTGCTTCTCGTGCGTGCGCACATTCGAGCGCCATAGCTGCGCGCTGCCAAGAGAGACCGCCAAACCAAGCACGAGGATCACTCCAGCAACCAGCATCCACCCGCGTCGTCGCCTGCCGCCGTGTATGCCACTATGTGGTGGCGCTTGCGCGGCGCCAACAAGGGTCTCTGTCGTTGTATCGAGCGGCTTAGGCATGGCGACTGGTGTTGGCGATTGTCGAGTCGCTCAGCACATGATGACTGGCTGCCGATCGAAAACTCCGTGCCGCCCCGGCAGCGAGTGCGCCGCTCGTGAAAATAAAGACGGATACCAGTCCGAGCAGAACAAGCCATACTCGAAAGGCTTTGCCACCGGTCCGCACGATTGGACGCCGGCTTGCTCCGAGAGAGTCACGAAAAAGCAACCCTTGCTTCTGTGGGACGCCAAGGAACATAGGCGTCTCCTCACTGCGGCTTCGTCACCGCGATAGACAGGGATGGCTCCCCGGTCTCTACGACCTACTTATAGCCCGACGGTTGATTGGCTCAACCTTAGCTGAATCTAAGCAACTCGACATATAGACATACAGAATAATCCCAGTAAATCCAACTATGAGCCGCCTGAGCCTAGATCCCAACCGCCCCAATCTTGCTCCGTTCTGGTCGTCCTAGTGGTCCATCCCGTGAATTCGCTGTGGGTTTGCCGGTTGTATGCGCGTGATCTGACGGTTCAGGTGTCCGCGCGCGTACTGGTAGTACGTGTGCGGACACCGTGGGCCGTCAGGCGCGTGCAGACGCCGGGAAACACCAGTGGATTTACGGGATGGACCACTAGGGAGATCAATCAAGGAATTTCTTGGCTCGACGGTGGAGATCCGAACCATTGCTGGCCCTCATGAGAGATGACCGTGCAACCGATACCTATCCACCATATTGTGTTAATAATCGAATTATCCCGATTATCGAAAGAAATGATCGCGCTGACTTAACTTCTTTCGACGTCACCATCGCTTGCCCATGTTTATAGGTTGCTGAGTGTGCTACCCTTCGACGTTAGCGTATTTCCATTCATGCTAATAGTGGTTTGGTTATGTGCTGTTGGTTGCTGGACGTGCAGGCAGACACGTTTGTGACTGCTCCTTTCGCGGACCGCGCCTCGCCGGCAAGTTTGTGTGCCTACGGAGGTCTTGGTCATGCCACAGAGTCGCGTTGGGTCGGTAGATGAATCAGTTGCTCGCACTGGATTTACTCGGTTGGCGACCCCAACGTCTGGCTCACGTCAGACGAGCGATGGCGCTGGCGCGCGCTCGACACCTGATGTAGAAGCGTACCTGCGTAGCGCGTTTGAGGATGCTCCGATTGGTATTGCACTGACCAGCATCGACCCGGAGATCGAGGGCCGCTTCTTGCGGGTCAACCGGGCACTTTGTGAGTTGACTGGGTATTCCTCTGAGGAGCTCCAACTGACGGGCATCCATGCGCTTCTACACCCCGACGACCTATCGACCGATATCGCGGCGATGACGAGGCTCAACCAGGGCGAGGTTGACGGCTTTCAGCTCGAGCAGCGTCTACTCCACGCCGAACGTCATGCGGTGTGGGTCACGGTCAATGCCTCGCTGGTACGTGACGCGGCCGGGGGTCCGCTCTACTGCATCCGTCAATTGCAGGACATCGAGGAGCGCAAGCGCTACGAGGGCGAGTTGGGCTATCTCGTGGAGCACGATCCCCTCACCGGACTACTGAATCGTCGCGGCTTCGTCCGTGAGCTTGCGCAGCAGATTGCCTACGCGCGACGTTACGGCGAGGGAGGCGCGGTGCTGTTTCTCGACCTCGATGACTTCAAGTACGTAAACGACACGCTTGGGCACAGCATCGGCGACGAGGTCATCAGCGATCTCGCACGTGTCGTGCGCAAACGGCTTCGCGAGACGGACATCTTTGCTCGCCTCGGAGGCGATGAGTTCGCCGTCCTGTTGCCTCACACAGCCGTGAGCGAGGCCGAAACGGTATCCGAGAGCCTGCTCGAGGCGGTAAGAGATGGATGTGTGGTGTCGCTCGGCGAAGGCCGACGCGTGACGGTTAGTGTGGGGATCACAGGTTTCCAGGAGCCTGGTGAGGATCTGACACCCGACGACATCCTGATTGATGCCGACGTCGCGATGTACGCCGCCAAGGAAGCCGGCAAGGACCGGGTCGCCGTAGCAAGCACAGCCACCAAAGAGCGAATGAGATCGAGAGTCACCTGGGCCGAGCGTGTCAGGCGCGCGGTTCAGGATGGCCTGTTTGAGCTCTATTGCCAGCCGATCGTGAATCTCGCCAGTGACAGCATCTCCCAATGGGAGCTGTTGCTGCGGCTACCCGGCGACGGAGGCGAGCTGATCTTGCCAGCACAGTTCCTGTACACAGCGGAGCGCTCAGGACTCATCTTGGACATCGATCGCTGGGTCCTGAGCCAGGCAATGCAGTTGATCGCTGAGCAGAGTGACGCAGGATGCGAGGTGCGCCTCGAGGTCAATCTCTCCGGCCGATCCGTTGGAGATCCCGAGCTGCTCGCGCTGATCGAGCAAGGCCTCGAAGATAGAGCGATCGACCCGGCGAATCTCATACTCGAGGTGACCGAGACCGCTGCGATCGCGAATATGGACCGTGCGCGCGGCTTTGCGACCAAGCTGAGGGCCCTAGGGTGCGGCTTTGCGCTCGATGACTTCGGCGCCGGATTCGGCTCCTTTTACTACCTCAAGCACATTCCTTTCGACTACGTAAAGATCGACGGTGAGTTCATCCGCAACCTGCCATCCAGCAGCACCGATCAGTTGATCCTTGACTCGATCGTGCAGATGTCGAAGGGACTCGGAAAGCACACGATCGCTGAGTTCGTCGGTGACAGTGAGACGGTCCAGGTATTGAAGGAGCACGGCGTCGACTACGCCCAAGGCTACTACCTCGGCAAGCCCCGGCCAGTGTCCGAGGCCAGGGCGCACTGAACAGAATGACCACCGGAGCATTCGCGATGCGGCTGGGCCTGCTATTCGGGTTCTGTTATCTCGACTGCTCCGAAACCCTCGAGTGGCCCGTCCACGAAGAAAATCTCCATCGTGATGTCGGGCTCCACATGGGCCTGGCTCAGGAATGCCACAACTTTGCGTCCGGTGAGCTCTTGAATCGTCTCCTTGTACCGTTTGGCCATGACGCGTTGGAAGTCCTCGCGCATTGCGATGACGCGATCAGGCTCACCACTGTCCATGATCGTCTGCTCAAGCGCCGTGAAGCCGCTTCCGCGCATGACAACGACAATGATGTCGTCAAGCACATACGTCTTGGCCCTCATTGGCCCCCGCCCATAGTGCTCACGCAGAGTACCGACGATGCTCGTTGAGATCGCCGCCAAGAGCTGGCCACCACCAAGCGGTCCTGTGGTTTCCTCAGATTGCGTATCCACTCCTGTCATTCCGCGCCGGTTGAGATGCATTCTCGACTGCATAAACCTCGTGACAAATTCTATATATCAAGACCGTTCAGCAAATTGGAGGGAAACCCCAGCAAGGATAACGCATCCCCCCATGCGGGTCAACATCACGCGTCGGACTACTGCGAAGCTTTCGAGTTGGCTGACTCACCGACCTTTTCCTAGAATGCTGGTGGCTATCTGTGTGTTGGGACTCTCAGGACTCCCAGCTGAGATTCCGGGCATCGCGGTAGCCCGGTCAGCTTCCCCTCGATCCTGCAATAAGGCTGCGTTTACGGGGCGGGTCGAATCTCCACACCCGCCTCTGTGCCCAAGCCGAGCGCGAGGACCTTCTGGGCCGCGAGGGCCACGGGGACACTCAGGCGTTCGTGGCCCGACAGGTTTCGCGGGTCTACCCGGGCCTGGCGGTCCCCAAGGCTCACAGGGCCTACTCGGCAGCACAGGCCCTACGGGGCCGATAGGGCCCGCAGGAACACCCGGACCAACAGGGTCATCCGGACTCCCTGGGCTTCCTGGGCTGACCGGTCTCCCAGGCACCACCGGACCGATCGGATTCACAGGACTACCGGGACTCCCGGGGGCCACGGGACCATCCGGTCCCACCGGCTCCACGGGCGCACCGGGATCCACGGGCCCTGTCGGAGCAACCGGCCTTCCAGGGCCGGCCGGCCCGACAGGCCTAACAGGACCTGTCGGCCTAACAGGACCCGCTGGACCTGAAGGGCTAGCTGGACCAATGGGCGAAAAAGGCACCGCGGGGCTAGCCGGAGCAGCCGGCGTCGCAGGTCCCACCGGATCTGAAGGACCCAAAGGCGAAATGGGATCTCGGGGACCTGCGGGCGCCGAAGGCTCATCCAGCCCGCCGGCATACGCTGAGTTCTATGCCCTCATGCCACCTGACAACTCGGCGACGGTCGCAGCCGGGACTCCAGTCCAGTTCCCCCACGATGGGCCTACTGTGGGCGGCATCACGAGACTCAATTCGGCCGAATTCGTGCTGTCCAGCCTCGGAACATACAGCGTGGATTTCTCAGTGTCCGTGACCGAGCCGGGCCAGTTGGTCATTGCTCTCGACTCCGGGAGCGCAATGGTCGAACTGCCCTATACCGTGTATGGTCGAGCGACCGGTACGAGCCAGATTACCGGCGATACGCTGGTCACCACCAATGTCCCGAATTCGACGCTTGAGCTTCGCAGCCCGGCGGGGAACACGCCGGCTCTCACGATCACACCGCTCGCCGGAGGTGCGCAGCCCGCCGTCGCATCTATTGTAATCCAACAACTCAACTAATACCGACTCTCGCTATGCACGTCAAGGTACTGCGTTTCTGTGCCGATATATGTTGACACGAGAGCAGACCTTCTCGACTCAGGCACCCCCGTTGTGGGGCGACTTGACGGCCACCCGCCTTCAATACTCCACGTCAAACCGGTGGTATAGAGCAGATCGTGGCTAGACGGCGACGATCTGCTGAAAGTCCACGAGGTCGAGCAGTCGCTGGAGCTGCCGGTGCTCAATTGCAATAGTGATCATCTCTGCTGCGATGTCCTCGCTGAGGCCAACCCGACGCGCCGCCTGTCTGTGACTATGCTCACCGAGCAGGATCAGGCCCAGTAGATCCCGCTGAATGCGGGATGGGAGAAAGAGGTTTGCTAGGGCTGCGGGCTGTGAACTCCAGCAGATTTCCGCTTGCTGTCCAGGTCCACCTCGCGTCTTGCGCTCGTGCGTGCAGTGGGTATAGACGTTGCCAGCCAATGCGGCGCGGAGGGTCTGCTCCTCCAAGTCAATACTGGTGGGTGCTCGCCAGAGAGCGATGAAAGCCCCAACGACAGCATCCTTGGCGAGCTCCACATCCCCAGAGATGAGCAGCGCGAGACTACCGAGAGCATTGACGTGCCGGTCATAGGTCTCCACGACGGCCTCTTCATTTAGTGCGGCGACCGCAGCGAAGAGAGTGTTGTCGTTCGCCGTGGAAAAGGTAGAAGTCTTCCACTTCCTTGCGAGGGTATTCATGGCTCGATGGTCATGATTTGCTTGAAGTCAACGAGGTCGAGCAGTCGCTGGACTTGCGGGCGCGGCGAGCGGATACTCATGGAGCCCCCATACGCAGTCACTTGTAGGGCGGCAGCCGCGATCGCATGCAGTCCGGACCCGTCGATGAAATCGAGTTCGGCGAAATCGAGCACCACCTCCTCCACCGCAAACGCAACCCCCACGAAACAGTCGATCAAGATTGAATCGATCAAGATTGCGATGCTCGCCATATCCAGTTCGCCCTTGAGCATTACGATGGCTCCGTCACCTTCGAGGTGCGCAAAGGCGGTGAAGGGCGAGGGCGAGACCAGAAGGTCCTTACGAGCGTTCGGCCCGGGTGCAACCACTGCATCCGGCGCGACGGGTTGGATCTGATCTACAAGCATTACGCTCCAGAAATTAGGGTCCCGTGGCTAGCAACGCCACCGGGGTCTGGAGCGACGCGTCAGCAGATCAGACAGCTGACGTCAAAATCATAGCATATCCAGGCAGGGATTTTAGCAGATCGATAAATTCTGCCAATTGGATAGTCCCCGGTTAGCATGGGCACCACCACTGTCAGGGAATGCTGGCTTGAGTTCCGCAGTCGGTCAAACGCCGGATAGTCCACCCCGCGCCCAAAACGCCTTAACTCTTTGAAAGACGGAGCGTCAGCGCTTGGACGTTGAGGCGCCGTACGCAGGGCTACAGAGCGAGGCAGCGTCGAGGTGTCCGTCGATGAGGTCGCGAGCAACGTTGCTGAGGCGAAGGTTGTGCTCGCGAGCATGAGCGCGTAGGAGAGCGAACGCATCGTCCACTCCGATATGTGCGCGCTCGGCGAGCACACCCTTGGCCTGCTCGATCATCACTCGACTGCTGAGCGCGCCCTGAAGCTGCTCCACCACGCCGTGCGCCTCGCGTACTGTGCGCTCCTGCAGCAGCGCGATTGCGGCGATATCAGCCATCCCCTGCCCTAGCGGTAAGTCCTGCTCGACCAAACGCCCTGTCTTCGCGCGAAACAGGTTCAACGCCCCGATCGTCTCGCCACGCACTCTCATCGGTATCGCCTGTACTGAGCGAAAGCCCTTCTGCAGCGCCATTGGCGCGAATGTCGGCCAACGCTCGGCATCGCCCGTGAGATCCTCGCTGGACACAGGTGCTCCGCGCTGGTAGCACTCGAAGCACGGTCCCTCCTCGTTCTGGGACTGCAACAGGTCCAACGCGTCAGAGCGCTCGCTCGAAGAGGCCATCACCCGCAACACGCCGGCGGCGTCGACAAGTAGCAGCCCCGCCTCGGCGCAGTCCAGCAACTCGACGCACCTCTCTGCCAAACGGTGCAGGAACTCGATCACGTCGAAGTCGTCGACCATCGTGTCGGCCAACTCGACGAACGTCTCAACTATGCGGTGCTCGCGTGCCATGATCCGATCTCAATATCTTCGGCTGCGAACGCGAATGTTGCCACTAGACGGAAATTAAGGTCGTGATCGTGCGTCACGTCGACTCCCGAAGGCGGCGTCGTCGTGTAACGATCTCGCGGGCGACGGTTCGCAGCGGGAGCCCTTCGGCGAACGCGTGAGCGCGCAGACGGACGAAGGCCTCATCCAAAGAGACACCAAGCTGAACAGAAACCATCCCAGTCGCCTGATGGACCTCCGCCCAGTGCGAAGGCTCACTCGCCAAGACCTCGTGTAGTACGTCTGCGGGGGCTCCGGCCTGTAGGGCAAGAAGCACCTTCGTGGCCATATCGGCCAGCACCAGTCCGTATGCCATCTCGTCTCCGTTCAACATGCCCGAGTGGCCGCGATAGAGCACCAACACCCCAATCCGGATGGCTCCGAGGTGGAGCGGAAAAGCAAACACCGCCAGCACACCGGCATCGACGCCGGCCCGGGCGAACGCCGGCCAGCGCACGACTACAGGATCGGCAAGGTTCGCCTCCAACACGGGGGCCCGACTCCTCCACGCATCCACGCATGGCCCCTCGCCCAGCGTGAGCTGCAATTCCTGCACCATCGCGATGCCCGGCTCAGATACCCCAGCAGTCCCACGCAACTCTCCGTCCACCATCAGCGAAAGTCCCGCACCTCTGAGCGAGAGCAAGCTCACCGCCGCACTGCATACACGATCGACGAGCGAAGTTGAGCCGTCTACGTCGGCCTCCACAATCTCCCTCAGCACTACGCTCAGCCGATCAGTAGGCATTCATCTAACCCTAGACCGATCAGCCTCGGCCACGATCAAAGCAAGAGCGTGCCTCATAGCTCGAGAGCAATTACGCTGCTGCGGCTCACCCCGCGTAGATCGTTGTGGGTGTCCCTGGGCCAATACGAGCGGCCAGCCAGTCGATGCTCACTGTGGACAGGCGGACGCAACCATGCGAGGCAGCGGTACCCAACACTCCTCCCAGGTTGTTGCGTCCGTGCAGCGCGATCTGGCCCGGGCCACCTTCGAATTCCCGCAGAACGTTCGAACGAGCGCTGAGAGCCAACGCGAAGGGCCCCCCTGCTTGGCCAGGGGCCATCTGTACTGTCTCCTCAACAAAGAATCGGCCGGTTGGGGTCGGCGTCGAGGGCTTTCCCACCACCGCTTGAAAGGTCCTTGCAACGCGCCCGTCGTGGTAGACACTCACGCTACGCCTCGCAAGGTCGACCACGATATGCCAGCCGGTCACGCGCCTGCGAGTACCTTGAGCGGCGATCCAGCCAGTCAAGCCATCAGGGCGACCGGGAAGCATGACCTCCAGCCACCTCACCTCACCAGGGCCGGTTGAGTATCCGATTACAGGCAGGGTGGTCCGCTCACCAGTGATCGGCCTATGGGCAGCTACGAGCGCAACTTGACGGGATCGGGCTTCGGGGTGCCAGTAAGCACGATGCGCCGTGAGAAGGACCGCGAGCTGCTGAGTCGCCTGCACGCGAGCCCGGATACCGATACCAGCAGCTGAGCCGGCCATGGTGCTGAGCAGGCATGCAGTAACCAAACCGACGATCAGGCCGCGCCCGCGCCACTGATAACCCAGGGCTACACGCGACAAGAGAAGCCGGACATAAGGAGATCGGATGATCATTATGTTACGGTCACGGCGATCTGGGTGACCATTTGCCACCCAGATCACTGAGCATCGTTCAGCCCGTGAACGCGCCTGGCTTATGGGGAAGCGCCGGCCGTGCCGGCGAGTGCCGCTTGGCTGTTCGTCGTGTCTTGTGACCACGGTGATGACGCGAGGAGAGCGGATGTCCGTGCTTCCCGGTGGTCCTGGATCCGATCGGTGGTAGCTGTGCTGTCGCAACGATGCTCGTGCCTGAGCCGCTGGCCCCAACGGGTGTGGTCACTCCCGCGGTCGTGGTTGCTCCCGTGCCTGCGGGTGCTACTGGACCAACAGTCGTTCCTCCGCCCGTGCTTGCTTCACCGCCGGTCGTTGTTTCTCCGCCTGTGGTCGTTTCCAAGCCGCCACCGCTACCGCTGGCACTGGAGGCACAGTTGGACGTGGTGATGGTGTTGGTGTCCATGGTCACCGCGCCGGTCTGCGCCAGCAGCCTGCCGTGGATCGTGGCACCCGTAGTGGCGGTGATGCTTGCCGAGGCCATGATGGTCCCGACAAAGTGCGTACCTGTACCCAATGTTGCCGAGGACCCGACTTGCCAGAAGACATTGCACGCTTGCGCGCCGTTGACAAGTAGGACCGTGGTATTGGCTTCGGTGATGAGCGTGGAGCCGATCTTGAAGATGAATACCGCGTTGGGATCTCCCTGAGCGTCGAGCGTGACGCTTCCTGAGGAGAGCAGCAACGATTCGCTTGCGGTGCGAACGCCTGGCAAGAATGTCTGCCCGGCAAGGTCTGTTCCGGCTGAGCCGTTGCTTGGACGAGAAGCGGCGTCGTTATAGGCGGTAGTCAGTGCGTTCTTGGCTCCGATCGCTACCGCGTCGTCGACATGCGTTTGCCCAAGTACGACCGGAGCACCGGTCACTTCTGAACCAGGGCTCAGGCCCAAGTCGCCGAACATCGTCGTTGGACCGGTGTTGGTGACCGTCGAGCCTGCCAATACCGAGAAGCTGGCTGCTCCCCCCAAGCCCACGGTTGCGGTAGCGCCGAAGGCGTTGCCCGCAAAGAAAAGGGTATATAGGAACCCGAGGAAGATGAGTCCCACCCGGAAGGTCCTGCCGCTCCTCCGAAGGACTGAACGTCGGTTTGCTGCGAGAGAGCCACTGAAAGGCGACTCTTGCGTTCGTGGGACGCCACTGTTCATGGGCGCCTCCTCACTGCGGCGTCAAACCACCGCGATAGAAGGGGATCGCTCCCCGGCCTCTTCGACCTGTTATGTAAACCGACAGTTCGCTGCCATGGCCTTAGCCGAGATTGAACAACTCAACACATCGCCAGAGTAATCCTAATAAATAGGTCAATTCGAAGAATGGTCCTACCTATTAGGTGGCCGTGATGCTCTGAGCTCACCTGAACCAACCCTCAACGGCGTCGCAAGTCATGCCCACGTCGGAGGCTCGTTGGTGGCGTAATGGCATGGTGCCTCGAAGGCCGCACTGTCGAACCGCGCTTGAGTTCTGGATCTGGAACGGTTGGCGCAGAGAGCTCACGGCGAGATGAGACGTCGAGCTTACGGTAGATGTTGCGTACGTGGGTACGAACCGTCTCTATACCAACCCGAAGGACAAGAGCTATCTGAGCGTTCGACTGACCCTCTTGGAGCAGAGGAAGCACTTCAGACTCCCGCCGGGTCAACAGTTGCCCACCAGCGATCGCACCGCCAACATTCGGTGTCGCACGCGGAGTCACCTGAAGACCGCGAGATGCGAGATGGATCGCACTGAGCACATCTCGCAACTGGGTATCCCGGCCGAGACAAGCGCTGGCTCCGAATGAGAGCAACTGGGCACCTACAACCATCGAGGGGTTGTTGGCGAATAGGACGAGTCGAGTAGCCGGGTATCGCTCGCTGAGCTCCCGTACCTCCGCCAACTTTGCCAAGGCGCCAACATCGAGGATTGCCACGTTTGGAAGGTGAGCACGTAGAACAACGGAGATTCGCTTGTGCTCCACGTCGCTCGCCACGATCGCAAGGCTCCGATCGCTCTCGATCAACTCGCGCAGTCCGCTGGCAAGGAGATCGTCGAAGCGAGCGAGGACGACAGTGATCGGTGTCTGTGGCGGCATAGGCGGTCCAAGCGCGGATACCCGCGTAGGTCTTCATCGACAGCAAGGATAAAGAGGGTGAGCCGAGCCTCACCCTCTCCTCCCCCGTCTCCTCCCCCCAAGATCACCCCAGAGGAGGAAAATCGGAGCGGCAACTTGGCGCAGCATGTAAGGCATGCCTCGCCTCCTGATCATCTCCCTCCTCATAGCGGCGACACTCCTCATCCCAGCATCCGTCGAGGCTCACAACCACCGGACTTACCATCCTCACGCCTCAACCCCCCAGCACCGCAAGACCCCGGTCCGACAGGGGGCACATGGCATGCTCACCAGTCATAACCTGGCGATGCTTGCCACGACCGTCGCAAAGCGCTATTGGAGTGCTGTGCCCTGCGCCGGTCAGATAACGGTCCTCACCAACATGCCTCTGGCCTCTGGCCTCGACCCCACGACCGACGGTTGGGTCACGTTCAACTCTTCGCTAGGCCCGAACGACCTCGAAGCACCAGCCAACACCTACACCCAATGCACCATCTCGCTCGCACACTGGCAATGGCCGACTCCCACGACGATACAGAATGACTGGAACATGTTCTGCTTGACAGTCGTCCATGAGATGGGCCACCTGCTCGGTCATCCCCACTCCCTATCTCCGGGCAGCGTCATGGCGCCCGTGTTCATCAATGAATCGAACGTCCCCCCCATCTGCCGAGAAACATCGTTGATGCACACAGTAGGCACCGGGCTTTCCTCCACCCATTGACCGAGTCAATGTAGCCAGTACTTCGCCGCAACAAGATACGGTCACTCACCGTCATCGTCTTCGCCGTCACTGTCGATACTTACCTTGATCTTCCGCACAACCGCGGAGGACGATCAACCGCCACGCAATGCCACTGTCCCGGAAAATGCTCTCTCTGCTCTCACCAACCCTCGCCGTGTTCGGCGCGTAGGATTTCAAGGACGATCGCGCTGGGCGATCTCCACAGGACGGCCTCGAACCCGCGGCCTCGAGCTTGGGAAGCTCCCACTCAGTGACGCACGGCGGCTAGTTCGGCATTCGAGCGGTCGTCGAGCAGCCGTCGCAATACCGGCGGACCGTCATCCTCGACGAGCACGGCTCCCCCCGGCCAATACGGGCTCTCACCGGGTGTGTCGGTGACGAAATACGAGTCATAGGTCCAGCAGCCGGC
The DNA here is from genome assembly GCA_035486935.1 of Solirubrobacteraceae bacterium. GTDB lineage: Bacteria > Actinomycetota > Thermoleophilia > Solirubrobacterales > Solirubrobacteraceae > Palsa-744. The sequence continues at coordinate 6,035 of DATHMQ010000096.1, read as the reverse complement.
ATTGAACAAACGCGCACCGCCAGGCCCACGCCACTCAGCGTCGAGGTCTCCGCTGAGTGGCCCGGCGCGGTGCGTGTGCCCGAAGATCACATGTGCGTCGCCGAGACCGAGCCGCGCGGCCACCTCTCCCATCGCACGCAAGCCCGCGCGGCGCAGCTCGGCCGTCGAGATGTCGGCTTGAAAGGAGCCGATGCCCGCCCTGTTGAGCGCCGCGACTGCGAATGGGAAGGCGCCGGCCAGCGCCCGCGCACGCAAATCGAAGCCGTTGCCGTTACGCCCTTTGCCCGCAAGCGCACGCCATGCGCGCACGGTTGACTGTCCGTTGAGCGTAGATCCTGTCGGGGCCTGACGCGCAACGGCGTCGATCCACGCAAACACAGGCGCAGTGACGGCCTCATAGTCCGCGACCGTCGCAAACGCATCGGTTGGTCGGCTCTGCACGCGCGCAGTCATGCCGATGCCAAGCCGCTCCATCGTCGGAATCGACAGGTGGCAGTCGAGATAATGACCGTGCGTGGCGTACACGTCAGGACGTAGCCACAAACCGGGATAGGCGGCGCTCAGACTCGCTGGCTCTGCCCACGAGGCAAGCGCGGCGAGCATCGAAGAGGCTTCCTCCGCGGCAAAGAGCTGCTCCAAGCCAAGGGGTAGGAGCTCTGGCGCTTCGTCACGACGCCGCGACCAGGACTCCATGAGCGCATGATCGTGATTGCCGGCAACGACCACGATCTCTCGCCCGGCAAACACTTGGGCAAGCTCCTCGAAAAATGGACGTGCAGCGGCAAGCGCGTCGCGACGCGGGCCATGGCGCAGCTCGAGCACATCCCCCAGCAAGACGAGCCGATCGATGTCCTCGAGCGCATCGATCAGCGCGGAGCGGGGCCCGGAACGACGCAACACATCGGCGCCGGAGCCGGCGCCCAGATGCAGATCTGAAACTACAAGCGTGCGCGTCAAGACGCCGCGGCGACTGCCTCGCGGATTGGCTTCGGCAGCATGAACCGCACATCCTCGCGAACGACGTGGAACTCGGAGATGTCTTGCACTCCACGCGCGCGAAAAAAGTTGAGTAGGTCCTGGACCAGATCGTCGGGCGCGCTGGCCCCGGAGCTGACACCCACGACGCGCTTGCCGGCAAGCCACTCCTCGCGCACCTCACCGGCGTGATCGATCAAGTAGGCCTCTGTGCCGCAGTCGCGCGCGACCTCGACCAGGCGCACCGAGTTGGAGGAGTTGCGCGAGCCGATCACGAGCATCAGATCGCAGTCGCCGGCCATCTGCTTGACGGCGGCCTGCCGGTTGGTGGTGGCGTAGCAGATGTCGTCGGTGCGCGGACCGGTTATCGCCGGGAAGCGCTCGTGCAGTCGCTTGACGATTGCCGTCGTTTCATCCACCGAGAGTGTCGTCTGCGTGATGTAGGCGATGCGCTCGGGGTCCTCCACGACAAGCTCGTCTACATCACGCTCGTTCTCAACCAGCACGATGTGCTCCGGGGCCTCCCCCATCGTCCCCTGCACCTCCTCGTGACCGGCGTGACCGACGAGCACGATCGTGTAGCCACCCTGTGCGAAGTGGACCGCCTCGCGGTGAACCTTCGTCACCAGCGGGCAGGTGGCGTCTATCGTCTCCAGTCCGCGCGCCTGAGCGTCGCTGCGTACCTTCGGCGAGACGCCGTGGGCAGAGAAGACGGTGAGTGCCCCCTCTGGCACTTCCGAGACATCCTCGACGAATACGGCGCCACGGGCGGTGAGCAACTCGACCACGTGCTTGTTGTGGACGATCTGCTTGCGCACGTACACGGGCGGCCCGTGCAGGTCGAGCGCGCGTTCGACCGTCTGCACAGCACGATCGACGCCCGCGCAATATCCGCGTGGCGCTGCAAGCAGAAGCTTCTCGACCGTGTTGACCACCACACCCATTGTAGGGCCGCCACGATCGACCCATGTGCGACGCGCGAGCCCGGCTGGGCAAGGGGCCGCGCGGCCAGTACCCTTGAGCAACCGATGGCACAGCGACACCTCGACAGGCTCACAGCGGTGGACGCCTCCTTCCTGCACCAGGAGGGGCGTAACTCACATATGCATGTGGGCGGGCTCACATTGCTCGAGGGTCCACCCCCAGCTATGGAGGAGTTCCTCGAGCAGATCCGCAAGCGTCTGCATCTCGTACCTCGCTACCGCCACAAGCTGGCCTACACGGCGCTCGACAGCGGGCGCCCAGTGTGGGTGGACGACCCCGGCTTCAACCTCGAGTTCCACGTACGCCACACAGCTCTGCCTGCCCCGGGTAGCTGGGAACAGTTGCGCAACCTGACGGCGCGTATCTTCTCTCAGGCACTCGACCGCTCCAAGCCCTTGTGGGAGATGTGGTTGATCGAGGGCCTGTGGGACGACAAGTTCGCATTGATCTCAAAGACCCACCATTCGCTGATCGACGGGATCGCGGGCGTCGATCTCGCAACGGTCTTGTTCGATATCTCACCCGACCCGGAGCCTTTGCGCCATTCGGGTAGAGCGTGGAAACCAAAGCCGGAACCCGATGTGACCGAGCTTGTGGCGGCAGGCGTGCGCGGAGCGGTGCGCGCCGGCACAGAGATGCTCAGTGGCGCGATGCATGCGCTCACCCATCCCGAGCGCACGCTCGAGCGAGCGCGCGAGGCTGCCGAGGGCGTCGGCGAGATCGTGTGGGCTGGACTGAACCCGGCGCCCGAGACGCCATTGAATGTGGAGATCGGGCCGCACCGGCGCTTTGTCGGGATCGCAGCGCAACTGGACGACTTCAAGCTCGTCAAGAACGCGTTCGGCGGCACGGTCAACGATGTCGTACTCGCCGTCGTGACCGGCGCCCTGCGCTCGTTCTTGATCGCGCGCGGTGTGCGCACCGAGGGTATGGAGATGAGAGCGCTGGTGCCGGTGTCGGTGCGTACCGTCGGCGAGCGTCACGAGGGCGGCAACCGGATCGTCGTGATGCGAGGGCCCTTGCCGGTGTACATCGCCGACCCCTTGCAGCGCCTGCGCTTCGTCAGCCATGCGATGGACGGCCTGAAGGAGTCCAAGCAGGCCCTCGGCGCCGAGGTGATCGCCGGAGCACAGAACTTCGCGCCGCCCACGATCCTCGCGCAGGCTTCCCGCTTGAACTTCTCCACGCGCCTGTTCAACCTGATCGTGACGAACGTGCCGGGACCGCAGTTCCCGCTGTACGTGCTGGGGCGTCGCATGGAGCGTGTGTTCCCAGTGGCGTTCCTGCCCGAAAACCACGCGCTCGCGGTGGCGATCATGTCCTACGCGGGCGAGATGAACTTCGGCCTGCTCGGCGATTTCGACGCGCTGCCGGACATCGACTCGATCGGCGAGAGCATCAAAGCGGAGCTGGCGGAACTGGTCGAGTTGGCCCGCGAAAAGCGGGCCTCCGAAGCTCAGAGGAGCACGGCTACAACAAGATCAAACGGCAAGAAGCGGGCTAATAGCCCAAAGCGAACTTCGCGTCCTCGGACATCTTCTCGGGCGACCACGGGGGCGTGAAGACCATCTCCGACTCGATCGTCGCAACGCCGTCGAGTTCACCTACGAACTCGTCGATCTGTTCGGTCACCTGAGGCCCGATCGGACAGCCCGGCGTCGTGAGCGTGAACGTCACATGCACGTCGCCCCCTAAGACCTCGACGCCGTAGATGAGGCCAAGCTCGACGAAGTCGAGGCCGAGCTCGGGATCGATCACGTTGGACAGGGCATCCATCACGTCATCGACTGTGGGTGTGGGTTCATCAGACATGTGGTTATCGACTCTAGCGGCTAGGACGTTCTATGGGGCAAGCCAGGCAAGGATTGATGGCCCACCCACCCCGCGCAGTGTGTTTCGCACACAAGCGTCCGAGGACGCAGCATGGCGCCGCCCATAGAACGTCCTAGTTGTAAGAACCGAGACGGTCCCACTGATACAGCTGGATGCACTCCTCGGCCAGCTCGATCGCCCGCGCACGAGACAGATGGGGAAGCACCGTGTCGAGCGCCTGTTCCTCGGCGACGCCTGCCTGAAAGGCTTCCTCACCCTTGAAGCCGGCCGCGATCTTCAGCGCCTCGCGGCGATTCTCGCCGAGGCTCGGGAAGACGCCGACGAGGAAGTCGGTGTTGGGGACGGGGTGGCCAACCTCGAGCGAAGCGTGCCAGGCAGCGAGCAGATGCAGGTCGTCTTGATCCAAGCCGGCGATCGCGCGCTCGTAGTGGAACGTGAGCTCTTGGTCGGGGAGATCGTCGACCCATGCACGCACAACCTCGCCGACGAGCTGCCGGCGGGCCTCGCGGCCGACGGAATCTGCGATCACTCTGATGGCGTCGTGTGGCTCGATGAAGCAGAGCGGCATTGTGGCTCCCTGGTCTTGCGGGAAGGGGACGTGACACGCAGGACTTTAGGCGTCGGTGTGGACGGCAAATTTGCCGGCTTACCGGGCGCGCGGTAGGCGCCCCGAAATGCGGCTCGAACGCCCCGCCAAGCAAGCTGCGCAGCGTCCGGAGACGAGCGCCGTGCGCGGCCTAGCCTTGGATCCCTAGCGCGGACTCGGCCCGCTCGACCGCATGCTCATCGTGTGTCTCGGCCGGAAAGCCAAGCGTTGCGCGTTCCTGCTCCGGGGCCCCAAGGCTCCAGTTGTAAAGGGCCAGATCGAGCGCTTCGATCGGGGTCGAGGCTGCCTCGGCAAGCGCCTGCGCACGCCGCTCGACGATCAGCTGATCGCCGATCCCGAAGACCCGCTTGGCGGCCTGCAGGGTGAGGTCTGACGCCGCCTGACCGGAGTGTGTGACGAGCTGCAACGAGTCGGCGCGCAAGTTGTAGAGCCCAAGCCGCCCAAGTGTCACCAGCATGTCATAGCGCCCGACACGTCCGAGGCCGGGCAGCGCGAGGCGCTCGAACAGTCGCGCGAAGCGTCGCTGCGGTGTCCACTCAGGCTCGCCGGCGAAAGCTCGCTGCTGCGAACCCGCATGCTCGACAAAGCGTCGATAGGCGCTCAGTGTCTCCGCGCCACGAACTGGATCGTGAGAGGTGCGGGGCCCTAGCGGTATCCCCTGGAGGTCGGGCACGGAGCCTGATGCCCAGTCGCAGGAAAGCAGCGCCTCACGGATCCCCTCGAACGGCCGATCCGTCTGCAGCGGAGACAGGTAGGCCGCCAGGACGCACATCCAAGTTGCCTGCTCGATGTCCTCGCAGTCGCGCGCTTCGACGTAGAAGCTGGGAGGAGCCACGCCGAGCGCAAGCAGGCGTCCGCTTGCAAAGTCGATCTCACGAGCGAGCCGCCGAGCGTCCTCGGAAGAGTGCAGGCCGGGGACCAACTCGCAGCGGTAGCCGTCGTCCTGGGCGCGTACTTCACGGTGGACGCGCACTTCCTGATTGCGGCGCGTGGAGGTTCGCCCTGCCGGGACGCGCGCGCCGCCACCGGCGCGCGACGTCGCTGCTCGACCTGCGCCTGACCGTACATCGCTCCCCGTCCCACGTTTGGACTTGGTTGCACGAGGTGTCGATGTCCGCCCCGGGAGGCTCTCACGGCAGATCGGGCAGCGATCGACAAAGCGATTATGACGACAGAAGGTAGGGCTCACGTAGGTAACGCTAGCGAGACAGAGGCGCTCAAGCGCTATGCGTCGTAATGCTCGCACGCGCCGGAATCGGCACGGCAAAACCTCGCGTTCGCGCCCGCTCGGCCCCAGCGCGGCGCTCGGCGTCCAGCGCATAGATGTAGTCGTCGAAATCCACCTGGATCGTGTGACGCTTGGAGGCTACATAGCGCTTGCGCATCGCCGCTTGGTCGGAGGCGATGTCGCGATGCAACCCGGCAGGCGACGGCAGCGCGTACTCGCCGCGCAGGTAATCGCCGACCCAAGCACTCTGGGCCTCGGCCAGCGGCATGATCGCGCCGAGCGGTTGCAAGAGACCGATGAAGTAAAGGCCGCCGATCTCCGGGTGAAAGACGCGGCGGAACAGCTCGATGTGGTTGTCGGGCGCTGCGAGGAAGTCGGCGTCGAAGAAGGGGAAGCTGATCTTGTAGC
>DATHMQ010000095.1:0-2079 GCA_035486935.1 Solirubrobacteraceae bacterium | reverse complement strand
AAGGGCCGCTTTGAGCCAGCAGCGGCCGTTCGCGAATGTGTTTGGAGAGAGCCTGACTGCTCAGTCGTTATAAATAATGCGCTCGCGATGGAGCGATGCGGAGGGCGGGGTGGCGGAGGCGCCCATGCTTGTACGTCCTGTCGGCAGAGACCAACGGCCTTGGAATAAGGGATTGCTCGTCGGCCAGAAAAACCCTCTCGAACAGAAGCACGTCTGGTCTATTCGCGTTCGCCTAGACCGAACTTCCTTCTTTCGAATCGATAAGGCATTGAGCTCGCTGCCGTTTGTCGCGAGCGCGGGTCGCTTTACTGGGTACGATCCGGGTTGAGGGCGAGGAGCTCGAAGGCGCGCTGCTGGATCGGAGTTGGTCTGGTGTGGAGCGTGAAGACGTATTTGTCGTTGAGCGCGGTGGTCGCCTGGATCCTCGCATAGGTGGCGAGGTCGGCAAGCAGGCTTTGGAAGCTGTGCACCGGCAGGCCGTCGTCGGTGAGGCCGGTGGTCTGCTTGCGCCTGGCGGCTTCGGAGCGCTCGGCCTTGGCAACGATGGAAGCGCGCATGGCGGCGGCCGCCTCGTGATCGGTCTCGTCGTACAGCATCGGCGCAAGCCTGGCTCGCATGTGGTGCTCGACATGATAGGCGAGCATGCACAGCAGGACGTGGGCGCGCACGCGCGGCGTCGTCCAATGGAAGATCGGACGCAGATGGATATCGACGGTCTTCAACGAGCGGAACGCGCGCTCGACCCGCGCCAGGCTCTTGTAGGCACCGACGGTTGCCGCGTCATCGAGCAGCTTCTTGGGCAGGTTGGTGCGCACGACGTAGATGCCGTCCAGCGCCGCCTCGGCGGCGATCGCCTCGGTCTTGCGATGGAACGAGAAACTCGCCTCGCCGATGGATAGCTCGAAGTGCTTGGCGACCTTGTGGCGGTTGACGACGGCGCCGACCTTGAGGGCGATCTCGGCCTCGCCGCGCAGTGGATTGCGCGCACGCCGAACGGCGGCGGCGATGACGGCGAGATCGGCTTCGGTCGCCGCCAGCAGGTCCTCGCGCTTGCGCGTGCGCTCGCGCGCGAGATCGGGATTGCGGCAGACGATCAGCCGCTCGCCCGGATAGTCGGGCGACGTGATCGCTGCCATGTCACGCTGGTCGAACAGCGACATCTGCAACGCCCCGGCCTCGACCAGCGTCCTGATGGCCGGCGCGCGCAACGCCGTGATCCAGTCGAGCCCGGCCGGGGCGATCTCGGCATCGAGGCGCGCCTGCGTGATCATGCCACGATCGCCGACCAGCGCCACACGCTCGAGCGCGAAGCGCTTCTTGACCTTGTCGATCTGGGCCGCGAGCGTGCGCGGATCGCCGGTGTCGCCCTCGAACACCTCGATGGCCACCGGGCAACCGTCGGCGGCGCACAACAGGCCGTAGACGATCTGCAGCTTGCCCTTCTTGCCGTCGCGGTTGTAGCCGAGCCGCGCCAGCTCGCAGCAGCGGCCCTCCACATAGCTCGAGGACACGTCGTAGAGCACCAGCGTGCCGTCGTGCAGATGCTTGCGCGCAAGCGCCTTCTCGATCGCCTCCTGGCGCTCGCCAAGCCAGTCGAGCGCGACATAGAGCTCGTCCTCGTCGACCGGCCCGAGGCCGAGCACCTCGCCGAGGCTCGATGACGCAGTGAGCGGATCGAGCATGCGGGCGGTGGCCAGCTTGGAGACCGGAGCAATGAGCCGCGCCACGATCATGGCGATGACAAGATCACGGCAGCGGTTGCGCGGCGGCGCCAGCATGCGGTCGAGGCCGATGTTGCGCAGCGTGCCCAGCACCGCCGCGACATGGCCGTGCGGCAACGCGCGGCGCACGATGATGCTTTCCTGATCGGCCGGCGCCACCTTGCCGCCCTTGAGCAGGGTGCGCAGCCCTTCGACGATCTCGGTCGGCCAATCGGACAGGTTGGCGATGGTGCGCTTCTTGATCTTGCCGGCGTCGCGATAGCTCTCGCGCAGCAGGATCGCGGGCGGTGAGTTTCGGTTGGGGATCGATTCGATATACATGGCACGACTGTGCCACAATAAGCACAAAATAGCAAGC
>DATHMQ010000094.1:0-6105 GCA_035486935.1 Solirubrobacteraceae bacterium | reverse complement strand
GACCATGAGCCCACTTGTGCCAATGGTGGTTGAGCAGACCTCGCGAGGCGAGCGCGCGTTCGACATCTACAGCCGGCTGCTGAACGAGCGAATCATCTTCCTCGGCACGCCCGTGGACGATCAGATCGCGAACCTGATCGTCGCCCAGCTGCTGCACCTGGAGTCAGAGGATCCCGAGAAGGACGTGTCGCTGTACATCAACTCGCCCGGCGGCTCCGTCTACGCCGGCCTGGCGATCTACGACACGATGCAGTTCGTCAAGCCCAACGTGCAGACGATCTGCGTCGGCATCGCGATGTCGATGGGGGCGCTGCTGCTAGCCGGCGGCGCGGAGGGCAAGCGCATGGCTCTGCCCAACGCCAAGATCCTCATCCACCAGGTCTCCTCGAGCTTTCAGGGTCAGGCCACCGACATCGAGATCCACGCCAAAGAGATCATCGACGTGCGCCACCGCCTAGATGAGATCATCGCCAAGCACACCGGCAAATCGCTCGAGCAGGTCAGCAAAGACACGGAGCGCGACTACTTCATGAGCTCCGAGGAGGCCAAGGAGTACGGCATAATCGATCGTGTGATCTCCGAGCACTAGGAGAGTCGCGCTGAGCGGCGCGAGGCTTTGTCCTCGGGGTCGCTCGCGTGCGAAGCACGCCACGCGGGTGGGAGGGACCCCGACGCGCGCCTCGCTTGCTCAGCCCGCCTCTCCTGGCGAGTAGAAGTGACAAGGGCAGGGAGGGAGGACCTCTATATGGCCAGACCGACAGATTCCAACGAGCAGCTCCTTTGCAGCTTCTGCGGCAAGTCCCAGCGGCAGGTGAAGAAGCTGATCGCCGGGCCGGGCGTGTACATCTGCGACGAGTGCATCGACCTCTGCAACGAGATCATCGACGAGGAGCTCTCGGCGCCGCCGGCGTTCGACATCGAGAACCTGCCGAAGCCACGCGAGATATACGACGTGTTGGACGAGTACGTCGTCGGGCAGGACCCCTCCAAGCGCACCTTGTCGGTCGCCGTCTACAACCACTACAAGCGCGTGCAGATGATGATGTCCGGCGACTCGGACATCGAGTTGCAGAAGTCCAACATCCTGCTGCTGGGGCCCACCGGCTGCGGCAAGACGCTGCTCGCGCAGACGCTTGCACGGATCCTCAACGTCCCGTTTGCGATCGCCGATGCCACCGCGCTGACAGAGGCAGGATATGTAGGTGAGGACGTCGAGAACATCTTGCTGAAGTTGATTCAGGCCGCCGACTACGACGTCAAGAAGGCTGAAACGGGGATCATCTACATCGACGAGGTCGACAAGATCGCGCGCAAGGCCGACAACCCTTCGATCACGCGCGACGTTTCCGGTGAGGGCGTGCAGCAGGCGCTGTTGAAGATCCTGGAGGGCACGCAGGCGTCGGTTCCGCCCCAAGGGGGACGCAAGCACCCCCACCAGGAGTTCCTGACGATCGACACAACCAACGTGCTGTTCGTCTGCGGTGGCGCCTTCGCAAACCTCGACAAGGTGATCGAGCGGCGCATCGGCCACAAGGGCGTGGGCTTCGCTGCGGCAATCGAGGCCAAGGCCGAGCGCGATACCGGGGAAGTGTTCGAGCAGTGCCTGCCCGAGGACCTGATCGAGTACGGGCTGATCCCGGAGTTCATCGGCCGCCTGCCGGTGATGTCCGCCGTGCACCAGCTCACTCGCGAGGATCTCGTCTCGATCCTCGTGGAGCCACGCAACGCCCTCGTCAAGCAGTTCCAGCGCTTCTTCGCCTTCGACGGGATCGAGCTGGTGTTCTCCGAGGACTCGCTCACGGCGGTTGCCGAGAAGGGGCTCGAGCGCGAAACCGGAGCGCGAGGCCTGCGTTCGATCATCGAGGAAATCCTGTTGGAGGTGCAGTTCGAGCTGCCCTCGCGGCGCGATGTCAAGAAGTGCGTCGTCACCAAGGAGACCGTCGAAAAGGGACTGACGCCGACACTCGTCACCGAAGCGGCGCCCGAGGAGGCCGACGACGCTTCGCTACGCGAGGAGTCTGCTTGAACAGCAGGCTGGCCGTCCGCGCCCGCGTCCGAGCGCTACCATCGCGATTGTGTTTCGTTCAACCAGCTCTCCCAAGTCCAAGTCAAAGCGCGAGCGCGCCAAGGCACTGCCATGGGCAGCGTTGCTGCAGTCCCTCGTGGTCATCCGCAGGCACTGGAGCTCGCTCTCGGAGAAGGACCGTGCGAGGCTGACGTCCCTTGCTCGCGACTCGCGTGGGCGTTGGGGCAACCTCAACGCGAAGGAGCGAGCGGAACTGCGCAAGCTGGCCGGCAAGCTCGACCTCAAGGGCATTGCCCGCGACGTGGCGGGGCTGGCGCGTGGTGGACGGGCTCGCCGCAAGTGCCGCCGCCCAGCCCGCGCGTGAACGACGAACAGGAAGACAGCTGACAGCGGCATGGACGGAGCTCTCGACGATCTCTCCACACAGGAGCTGCACGATCGCGCGGTGGCGCGCGCGGAGAAGCATCTGGACGTCAAGTTCTTCTGGACGCTGCTCAAGCTGATCCCTGCGGCGGAGGCGCTCAGCGGCGATCAGGGCGAGTCCCACTACGATATCCAGTTCTCCAAAGGCAAGATCCTCGACGCGCTGCACAGCGGCGACGGCGAGCTGGGCGAGGCGCTGCGCCCAGTGTTCATCGACTACCTGCGCAAGCACCCTGACGCCTAGCCCGCGCTGTGGCCTGCGCCTCGGGGGAGGGCACTGAACATGCATTCGTCGAAGGACACGATCTGGACCGAGGCTCAGGCCGAGCGTCAGCTGCGCTCGCTGGAGCTGTTCGGCATGCGCTTCGGCTTGGACCGGATGCGACGGATGATGACCGTTCTCGGCTCGCCCGACCGATTGAAGACCGGCCAGCCCTTCGATGCAGTCCATGTACTCGGTACCAACGGCAAGTCATCGACCACGCGCATGGCCGCGTCGATCCTCGAGCGCCACGGCTTGCGCACGGCGGCGTATCTTTCGCCCCACCTCGTTTCCTACCGCGAGCGCGTGCTCATCGACGGGCAAGAGCTCGACAGAGATGCCTTTGCCGCTGCCGTCGCCCGCGCCTCCTGGGCGGCCGAGCGTGTCAATCGCACGCTCGGCGAGGACGATCACGTAACCCAATTTGAACTTCTCACTGCCGCGGCGCTATGGGAGATGGCTCGTCGGGAAGTGGATGTGGCCGTGATAGAGGCAGGCTTGGGAGGCCGCTACGACGCAACGAGTGTGATCGATGCACGCGTCACCGTTCTCACGAACGTTGGGCTCGAGCACACCCGCTGGCTTGGGCCGACCGTCAGAGACATCGCCGAGGAGAAGCTTGCTGCGCTGCGGCCAGGAGCCGTGCTGGTCTTGGGCGATGATCTTGCGCCGGCGGCGCTCGAGGTCGCCCAGCGTGTCGCGCGCGAACGCGAGGCGCAAATAGTCAGCCCTCGGAGCGCCACCGTCGTGCCCGAGCTGCTGGCTCGCGGCACGTTTCAGCGGCGCAACTTCGCCCTTGCTCGCTGTGCGGCCGAAGCCTACCTGCGGCACGCGGGCATAGTCCCGAGCGAGCAGGCCGTCGCGCAGGCCGCCGCCTCCACAGAGGTTCCCGGGCGTCTGCAGCTCGTCGCGCGCGAGCCGCTGACGATCTTCGACGGCGCCCACAACCCCGACGCGGTCACTGCGCTCGTGCAGTCCTTGTCCGAGGTGATCCCCACCGGGCCGCTCGCGCTGGTGCTGGGCGTGCTCGACGACAAGGACGCTGCGAGCATGCTCGCAGTACTGTTGCCGCGTACCGAGCGGGCGTGGTTCACCGCCCCACCCGGCAACCGTGCGCTCTCGCCGGCGGTGCTGCAGTCGCTCGCGCGCCAGCTAGGTTTCGATGCGTGTGTGTCCGAGGCACGACCGGCACGCGCTCTCGAGCAAGCGCAGACATGGGCATCCGAGCACGGTGGCTCGGTGTTGGCCACCGGCTCTGTCTATCTCGTCGGCGATCTGCTCGGCGGACTCGCTGACTCCGATGCCCTGCCGGCGCTGCGCGCAGGCCGTGAGAGCTCCGCCAGATGAACGACGACGGCCCAGCCGTGCTCACCATGATCGGCGCAGTTGCGCTGATCGTCGCGCTTGTGATCCTCGTGTTCTTCGCTGCTGGCTATGGTTTTGGCCGGCTGTTTCTCTAAACTCAGCCGGCCAATGCTTACCTTCGCCTATTTTGGAATCGAAAGCAGCGGCCTGAACCTGGCGATCGACCTGCTAATCGTCTTTCTGATTGTCGTCTACTGCTCGCTGATCTACTGGACGTATGCGGACGCGCGCCGCCGGATCTCCGATCCATTTCTGGTTCTCATCAGCACCGCTGCGTCGCTGTTTCCGTTCGTGGGCACGATCGTCTACATGATCCTGCGGCCGCCTGAGTTCTTGGGGGATGTGCGTGAGCGCGAGTTGGAGACGCAGGCGGCCGAGGCACGCCTTCGTCAACTTGAGCATGCGTTGTGTCCGTATTGCTCTTATCAGGTGGAGCACGACTTCATCCGCTGTCCCAGCTGCCTGCGCAAGCTCAAGGAGCGCTGCGTGAGCTGCTCGCGCCCGCTCGACCAGGCGTGGACGATCTGCCCGTACTGCGAGGCAGATGTGCCTGGCCTGTCAACGCCACGTTCGCGTCGCCGCCGCGCCAGCGCCCCTGATCTCGAGAGTGAGCTCACGGACGTCGAGGTGTCGACGCCCAGCGAGGACGCAAAAGACGCCGCCGCCGAGCCGGCGCTGGCCGCCGAGCCGGCAGCCGCGCCGAGCGAGCGCAGGTCGGCAAGCCCCGCACGCGCGGGGCGCCGCGGCAGTCGCCCGCGCCCGACCTCCTGAATTACATCTCAACCCAGACAAAGGAACCCATGGACCGAACACTGATCCTCGTAAAGCCCGACGCCTTCGCGAGGGGGCTGAGCGGCGAGATCATCGCTCGCTTCGAGCGCAAGGGGCTGCGAATCGTCGCCATGCGACACATGACCGTCGAGCGCGAGTTGGCCGAACGCCACTACGCCGAGCACGCCGAGCGGCCGTTCTTCGGCGAGCTGGTCGAGTTCATCACATCCGGGCCGATCGTGGCGATGGTGCTGGAGGGGATCGATGCGGTCAAGGCCGCACGCCAGCTGATCGGCGCGACCAACCCGTTGGAGGCAGCCCCCGGCTCGATTCGCGGCGACTTCGCCGTCGAGATGGGCGCCAACATGGTCCACGGCTCGGATTCGCCGGAGTCGGCCGCGCGCGAGTCAGCGCTGTTCTTCGGAGAGCTGCAGTAGCAGCGAGCGTGCCACTGCCACTGGTCCTCGCCTCTGGCTCGCCCCAGCGGCGAGTGTTGCTCGAGCGTCTGGGTGTGCCGTTCACCGTCAGGGTCTCCGACGCGAGCGAGCTAGAGCAGGGCGAGGACCCGTCGCAGGTGGCCGTCGAGAACGCTTTGCGCAAGGCAAGGGCGGTGTGCCGCCCGGGGCTCGCCGAGGCGGTGCTCGGCTGCGACACGATCGTGGTGCTCGATGGGGTGATCTACGGAAAGCCCGCCGACGCACAGGCGGCCCGTGCCACGTTGACCGCGCTCGGCGGACGCACCCACGAAGTGATCAGCGGCGTTGCGCTGCTGTTGGCGAACGAGAGCTCTGGAGTGACCGAGAGAACGGCGCTCGCGCGCACCTTCGTGACCTTCCGGCCGATCGACGACGAGCTACTCGATTGGTACGTCGGCACAGAGGAGTGGCGTGGGCGCTCCGGCGGCTATGCGATCCAAGGAGCAGGCGCGAAGCTCGCGGTGGCGCTCGACGGAGAAGAGGAGAACGTCGTCGGGCTGCCGCTGTCGACGCTCATCGAGATCTACCCAGAGCTGGCGAGGTAGCTACCAACGCGATACGGCAAGCAGGGCGGGGCTCATCGCCTGCGCGCTTGGTGCCGCGGCCCCCGCGAGATCTGCAAATCCGGTGGCATAGGTGGAGGGCGAGGAAGCGAGTCCGCTAGACTGCCCCGCGGGTACGCCCCGATGAATGCTGGTGTTGGAGCGCGTCGCGACGCGGCGAAGCCGGACCGGATCTGAACGTGCCCCCTCTCGTTCTACATGGGCATCTTCAGCTATCTG
>DATHMQ010000093.1:0-3261 GCA_035486935.1 Solirubrobacteraceae bacterium | reverse complement strand
GCGGTCTTCGTGGTGGGCGATGATCCCCCAGTCTTCCTGCAACTTGCAGAACGCCTCCAGCCGTTCATGCTGGGAAGCTAAGGAGGTCGGCTGGTTCTCCTCATCGGTGGAGATGCGGGTGTAGGCGCACACGCGGGTCATGGCAGGTCTCCTATCGCTCGCCGTGATGGTCATTTGGACGGTCGAGGAGATCAGAACCGGCAGCGGATCTCAAGCCCTCGTGTGCCGGTGCTTGCTGGCTTCGCCGTAGGCGTTCCCGGGCGTTGACCACGATCGCGAGCACCGAGCTTGTGTTGTCCTTGCTCCATACGGCCACGGCGATCGGCGCGAGGCTGTACGCGAGCGCCGCCCCGGCGGTTTCCGCGCGCCTCACGCTCGGGACGAGGAGCAGCACGAACGGATCGAGCTTGCCTAGGGAGCTGGTAGGCAGGATAGACGTGTATGCCCTGGCCTTCTCGCGTAGCCGTCCGGTTGTCTCGGTGCCTCGGTCCAGCTCGACCAGGAAGTGCAAAGGCCCGCGGCCCGGGAGATCGAGACGCCGTAGCCGTCGGCCACGAGATAGCCGGAGAAGAAGTGGTGGCAGGTTCGCTCGCCATACCACTCCGACAGCGCGCCGCCGGCGACGTTCGCCTCGACCGCGAGGCGGGTGAAGAACTCGTTGACCTCGACGTGGTGGGGCAGCTTCTGGCTGTGGGCGATGCCCGCGGCGATCGAGTGCTGCCAGCCGAGCTTCGCGCGCTCGATGTCCAGGTGGTCAGCGACGATCAGCGCGCCTGCCTCATCGAGAATCCAGTGATACGGAGCGGTGCCCTGGCCCATCGGCAGGGATGGACGGAACCGGTCGAGTGCACGCAGGCGATACAGGACATCCAGGCGAGCAGCCGCGGTTCTCGTGCCGGTGAAGTACAGGCGTGTGATCTGGCTCGTCGTCAGCACACGGAACTCAAAGCAGTCCCAGGCGATCCATCGGTCACGCTCTGTCAGGTGCGATGCGAGCCCCGGAGCACCCTTGCTCGCGCAGAAAAAGACGCGGAGCAGATGCAGGTCGCCTCCACACAACGCGAGTCGCGCGTTCAGGTGCGGGCGAGCGATCCTGAGACTAGTAAGACCTCACCGTGGACGTTTCTAGATGAGGGATCTTCGTCTTAGCTTAGGCCCTTCGCTCTACATCAGCGTCGGCGCCCGCACGATCATGTGGTTTGCACAACGCACGGCTCTCGACTGACAACTGCCTGCGGTTGGGTCCGTCCGCGCTAAAGGGGGGTCAGGCGCTTGTCTTGTCGGCGAACCGCTGTCGAGCTGCCTGTCGGGAGACCCCGAGAGCTAGCGCGATGTGGTTCCAGGACCGGCCGCGTGCGCGAGCGAGGACGACGGCCTCGTGCAAGCGGGCATCATCGGCTCGTACTGCCTCGGCGGCGGTGGCGATCTCGCGGAGGTCGTCGGTGCCTTCGACTTGGGCTGTGTCCGGGTCCAGCGAGTCGGCGAGTTGCTCGAAACGGCGCGCGGCCTGGGCGATTTCCTTGTCTGTGTGGCGGGTCATTGTCTCGAGAATGCGGTGGAACTTTGATCGTAGGGGCTGGGCGTGGATCACGACTGGGTCGTCGCCTTCTATGTCGAGGACGCCGATCTCAAGCAGCGCCCCGTCTGCTGCTGGGCCGACGAGCATCGTCAGGTCGTCGTCCAGGAGTATTCGTCTCATCGCGTTGCGAACTGCATGCCATATGTCCGGCTCGGTGATTCCGTGCTTTAGCGCTGGCTCACCGATCCGCACCTAGACAATATAGCTTGTCTAGCGGACGATATCGGCGGCTTCGCTCCGTCAGCGCCTGCCGGCTACAGCAGGCTCAGCGGCAGTGCGCGCACGACCACGGGGTTTGCGCAACGTACGGCCCTCTCCACTGACAACTGTCTGTTCCGATCAGCGATGAACGAAGCGTGATGCCGCCTCGAAGTCGCCGTGCAACACGAGAGGATCGAGATCCGCACCGTTGGGCCATACGACGGTGCCCAACTCGTCGTCCACGCGAACCTGGGCAAAGAAGTCGGGGTCGGCGAGTGGCTCGAACACGGGGCCGTGCAGCTCTCCTGTGAGATCGACATCACGCGAGCTGCCATCGCTGAAGCCGACCTTGAGCCGATAGTGGCCCAGCACTTGAGCGGTGGTGACCCTCACGAAGTCCATCGCATCATTTTACGGCAGCGGGTCGATTGGCTCGGGGGCGCCGCCACCCTTTGCGCGCGCCCAGTCTGCTTCGAGTTCGTCGCGGTGCAGAGCGGCCCACTCTGCGACGAGTTTGAGTGCGCGAGTCGGCAGATCACCGACTAGCACCTCGCCGCTACCGATCGCGATCACCGCATGGTGCTCGGCGTATTGGGCGTGGAAATGCGGCGGTTCGTGATCGTAGAAGTACATCGTGATTGCGATGCCGTAGAAGAAGCTGATCCTGGGCACATCGCCATGATGACTGGCGCTTGGGATGGCTCAGTGGGATCAGTCATCCAGAAAGACCAGCAGACGAATGTCTACCATGGTGGGGCGTATGGCGAATCACAAGCGAGGGCGATCTAAGCAGCGTCGCGCCGGCTGCCTGCTGTGCAAGCCACACAAGCTGTCGTCCGCAAAGAAGGCCGAACGCAGGCGGGGGCGACGCGACGCGATGCTGCACGAGATGCGCGCTACGCACGACGCGCGGTAGTCGTAGGTATCCCGCAGCCTCTCATCGTCGGCCCCCTGCCTCCGCGTTACGTCAGGGCCAGCCTCGGCGCGCGCACGGTGGGGTTTGCGCAACGTACGGCCCTCTCCACTTTTTCGGACGTTGCGCATCCCTGGCGCGCCGACATCGGAGGGCACTCGTCGCTGACGCTGACGCGATCTAAAGCGCGTTTGTGCTCTCTGCGCTTGACGAGTCGCCCACAATAAAGAGCATGAGCCAACGTCCTCTACTAGCGATCGTGTTGATCGGTGTCGTAGCCGGTCTCGGGGGCTGTGGTGGCAGCGCCTCATCGCCGGCTGAAGCGCATCTTGCCGCAGTCGCCAATGCTGTTTGCCGCAATGCCGAAGGCATGGGAGACCACGCTCATCTGAGAGCGGAGCTCACACGGCTTCGAGCCCTGATCCATTCGACCCGCAATGCGCCTCACGTTGCGGCACTTATCTCAGATATCGCCGCGCGCCAGAAGCAGCGGTCCGCGATGCAGCGAGCGGCCGGTCTCACTGGGGGGTCCGTCCATCGCAGGAAAGCAGGCGAAGCGAGTCCCATC
>DATHMQ010000092.1:0-10758 GCA_035486935.1 Solirubrobacteraceae bacterium | reverse complement strand
CCACATGTCCATGCGCGAATGGGACGCCCCAGAACGCGGGGCGCGGTGGAAGCCCGCTTCTCGATCGAGACCGGCGAACTCATCGACGGCGTACTTCCGGCCGTGCAGGCAGGCGAAGTCACGAGATGGTGCCGCCGTCATCGTGAGGCCTTGGAAGCCGATTGGGCACGCGCGCAGCTAGACCAGCATCCGACCGGGCGCTACGATTGATCGTGATGGAGCCAGGAATCGCCCCTGAGATGATCGCGGCGACGCCGCGCCCCGAGCACGTGGTCCGCGTGATGTTTGCTGACGGAGAGGTCCGCGACGTGGACATCACGCCGCTCTTGGACACCGAAGTCTTTGCCCCCCTGCGCGATCCGAAGGTGTTCGAGCAGGTCACGGTGGACGACGAGCTGGGCACCATCGCGTGGCCCGGCGGCGCCGACCTCGACCCGTCCGTGATCTACGCCGCGCTGAACCTTGGCCCCAACAAGGCCCAGATCAAGGTTCTAGCCCCGAGCATCGCCGCCTGAGCGGCTTCGACCTACCGTTCGATTCTGCGGTTCGAGGGTCGCGCGACAGGCTGCGAGCAAATGGCAGCCCTGCCAATATCGCCCGAAATCGACCGCAAAACGCGGACTTTTGGGGTTTTGGCCTACTCCGCCAGTCAGCCGCAAATCCTCAGCATCCATGCGGCATTCTTACCCATCTACCGCACAACCCGCCCGTCCCTGGTAGGAAGAGGTCCCTGGTTCGAATCCAGGATCGCCCACTTGCGGATTCGCTAACGCGCGGGGCCACTCTGTGCGTCGACAGCGGCCATTTCATGCCTCCCGGGCAATGACCCGATCGACCTCCACCATCCCGCCCGAGTGGTCGTCGGGATAGACAACGATCACGCTAGGCGATCCGCCGAACCAGGCGCTCATCTCACCCTCGCCGACATACTCCGCGGCGCGTTGGGAGCCGTCGCCTTGGATCACCCACACGGGCTGACCCTTGTGGAACAGGCTGTCGCCGATATCGGTCATTTCCGATAACGATACTCGTGCCTGCAAGTGGGCCTTAGCGACTGTCCAGAGGTCGTCCGCCTATTTGGGACGAACGTCCAAAGCGCTGCGTGGGCAGAGTGCCGAATATGTCCACATGACCAGAGAGCAAGCGAGATCGGTAGAGGGCAAGATTCGACTGTGGATTCTCGAGCAGGAGAACGATCGGCGGCTGGAGCGGCAGTTGGCCGGGAGCGATCACCGGGCACGGCGCTCGGTCCAGTCGAGTGTCGTCGGTCGCGACGGACGCTACGCCCGGTACTGATCTTTCACTGATTTCTACCCCCGCGACGGGTTGCGGCCGTGAGCCAAGACCGCTGCGGGCCTGTCGACATCCAGGAGCGGGAGTTCGACGCGCTGTGGGCCAACGTCTCGGGTGTCTCGGGTCGCCGTGAGAAGGCATCTACGCGAGCCTCCCCAGCACCAGCGCGCCCGCAAGCAGCACCAGCCCGGTGGCACAGGCCATCAGTGCGCCCTCCATCGGTGCCGCGACCCGTGCGGCGTCTAGCTCGATCGTGCGTCCGTTGCTCAATTGCTGTTCCCCCTGCAGCGAAAGGGTTCGCCGGCGTAGCTCGCGGACCGGTGTGCTCAAGCGTCGCTGGGCCATGCTCAGCATCAGGCATGCCGCGGCGACGAGTACACCGTCGACACGCACTTCGCCTGCCTGCACCCAGAAGGCCGTGAACGCGGGGAACGCGCCCCACGCCAGCGCGAACCACATATCCGAGTGCATGCGTCCGTCAAGCAGCTCGAGGTTGTAGGCAAGCACCAGTAGCACACCGACGGCGACGAACGCCAGCAGCCAGTAGGAGATCGACAGGGCGCCGACAACACCGATCGCGACCGCTCCCGCCAAAGAGATGCCCGCGAGCGCGATCAGTGCGCGATCGGGGATGCTCGTCTGCAGCGGGCGTCCGTGCAGCTCGTCCAGTGCGTGTGCGGCCACGCCGACGGCGAGCAGGAAAGCGAGCAGCGTCCACAGCAGGCGATGGCCGTCCAGGCGTGGCGCCACGGCTGCGCCGATCGCCACATAACTTAGGTGCCAAGCGGTGTACGGGGGATGCAGCAGCGTCAGCAGATCGCGCCCGCCGCCAGGCCGCAACGCATAGAATGCCGGCCGCTCAAGCTGGCTCGGCGTGGCCATGGGCGTTTGCCCTTCCAGAGATCGTCGCCGGTTGACCGCTCTCGTCGGTGCCGCTCGCAACGGCGTCACTCCCTACAACGGCGGCGCCCGTGGCAGGCTCGCGCTTCTGCTTCGTGCCCCACATCACCACGCCGCCACCTAGGCTCATGCGGCGAACGCGTACGTCCACGATCCCAGCCTGCTCCCACAGCTCAACCACGCGTGCCATCGGATAGCGCTCGTAGAAGGCCGGGATGCTCTCGGCCAGAAAGTGCCCCGTGTACGCCCACTCGCGCGATACGGCTCTACCCAGGACAGGTAGTCCTACATGTGTATAGAAGCTCCACAGGCCCCGCCACAGCGCTCGCGGCGGCACTGCGAACTCTAGTGAGGCGATCCGCCCGCCGGGCTTGACGATGCGCGCGAGCTCGGCCATCGTGGCCGGCGGATCCTCCACATAGCGCAGCAGGTAGGTGAAGGTCAGGTGGTTGAACTGCTCGTCTGTGAACGGCAACTGCTCGGCCTCGCCGCACACCAGCGATACTCGCTTGGCCAGCCCCCGGTCCGCTTGCAGCCTCGCCTGAGCGCCGGCCAGCATCTGCGGGCTTTGGTCGAGTCCCACCACTTCACAGTCGTAGCGTCGCACGAGCTCTTGTGCCACGAGCCCTGTGCCCGTGGCTACGTCGAGCACACGATCGCTCGCGCCAGCCTGCACTGCATCGACCATCGCCCGCCGCCAGCGCGGATCTTGACCGAAGCTCAGCACTGCCGCCACGCGGTCGTAGTGGCGCGGTAGCGGTGCGAACAGCTCCAGCGCCTCGCGCTTGAGGCCGCCAGGCGCGGGGGAGGATTGCTCGGTCTCGCTCATGGAGAGCACTCGCTATCGGCCATTCCGAACAGCATGATGGCTCTCCGCGTCATGTACAAGTTCCGCAGGCCGCTTGTCAGTGGCGCAGCGACCCACTTATACGAAATCCGGGGGCAGGACGATCATCCGTTGAGCTCCGACTGCAAGCCGCGCTGCAAACCCGTCCTCGGGGGCTAAGGCAACTGGGCGCCCGTGCCGATGATGGCTCCGTGGCAACTACCTCCCGTCCGCTCCCCTTGCGCGCTGTGGCGTTGCCTGTCGCCCTCTCGCTTGCGGTGCTGCTCATGGCAGCCTTGCTGTTCGCCGCCGCGCCGGCAGGCGCGCTTGTGCTGAGCACGAGCGGCACGAAGGTCGGACTTCAGCCACGCAGCACGTTGCTTTACGGGAGCCCGCTCAACATCAAGGAATATCCACAGAATCCGTGGAAATTCGAAAACGCGCAGGGAAACGCCATTGTCAATACCAGCAAGATCTACGCGATCTACTGGGATCCGACCGACCACTATCACGGCGACTGGCAGGGCGTCATCGACACGTTCCTGCAAAAAATGGGGGGCGCGAGTAATGATCTCGGTGGGGTGTTCGCGGTCGACGCCCAATACACCGACAAGGCGAATCAGCACGCCCTCTACCAGGCCGCTTTCCAAGGTGCCTATACCGACACGGACGCTTACCCGGCCTCGGAGTGCACAGATCCCCATCCGATGAACCCGCTGGATCTGATCGGAGCAGAAATAGGGCAACCGGAATCGCATGAACATGCTCCGATCTGCCTAACGGATGCCCAAATCCAAGAAGAGCTTGCGGCCTTTATCGCCCAGCACAGCCTTACCAGGGGTATGGGAACGATCTTCTATCTGATGACACCCCCCGGGGTCACGGTTTGCCTCGACGCAGGTGGACCCACAGGACACTGTTCTGATTTCGAAGGCGAAATAGGTGAAATAGAAGCCGACGAACGGGCTAGAGAAAAAGCCGAAAAAGAAAATCCACCAAAAGCATATGTTGAACCCGAAAGCTACAAGAGCTACAAGCGTAGTTTCTGCAGCTACCACTCTGCCATCGATGCAAGTAATTCGAGCGGAGGAGAAGACACAATCCTCTACGGCATGATTCCATGGACTGCAGGTGGACTCGGCGACGGGCATCTTCTATTCGGCGGAGATGAGACGTCTGCGTACGAGTGTCAGGACGGAGGCTACGACCCGAGCAGTAAGCCAGCTGGGAAGCATGAGGAAAAGAAAGTAAAGGGCACCAAGGAAAAGAAAGAAGATGAAGAAAAGTCACCCGAAGAACAGGCAAAGATCATGGAAGCGGAATTGCTCGAAGGCGCACACCCGCAGGAGCCAAATCAGGTGAAATGCCCCAGTCCGGACGGATTCTGCGATACGGGCCTGGCAGATCTGATCGTCAACCAGATCGCGGTGGAGCAGCAGAACATCGTGACCGATCCTTTGCTCGACGGTTGGCAGGATCCAAGCGGAAATGAGGCTACGGACGAGTGCCGCAACTGGTTCGCTCCGGTTGAGGGTGGTAATGTCGGCGCTCAGGAAGGGTCATTTGCCGGTACGCTCTACAACCAGAATCTTACGGGCAACGTCTACTACCTAAACACAGCCTTCAATTTGTCCGCGCTCAGGCTGCCTTATCCGGGTGTTCCCTGTATTTCGGGCGTCGCGTTGGTACCGCAGTTCACCGCGCCAAATACGGTAAACGCTGGCGAAATAGTCGGCTTCAACGGAATGGAGTCAGATACCTCGCTGGGCGCCGACACCGTCTTCTCCCCCACAGGCGAACCGCACACCGGCTACGCCACTTACGCCTGGAACTTCGGCGACGGCTCGGCCCCTGTAGTCGGCTTCGCTCCCGGCGCCCCGCTAGTGAACTCCCCAGGAGTCTCCCCATGCGGCGCCGCCCAATGGGAAGCGCCTTGCGCGGCCAGCGCCTATCACTCCTATAAGTACGGCGGCACCTACGAAGTGACACTCACTGTCACCGATGTAGGCGGTAACACGGCCAGTGTCAAGGAGTCGGTAACGGTCGTCGGCCCGCCTGAACCAAAACCTGAACCGACGCCAACACCGGCGCCCGCACCTGCACCGACACCTTCCACCACCACGCCGGGCGGCTCAGGTGGCTCCGGGTCCTCGGGCGGCTCGGGTGGAACCGGCACCACCACATCGACACCGCCCCCGGTGCTCGGCGCCTCGGTCACCTCCAAGTCGCTGAAAAAAGCGCTCAGCAGTGGCCTCCCCGTGCGCTACACGACCAACGAGCAGGTGGCCGGCAACATCGAGGTTCTGCTTGAAAGCAGCACAGCCAAGCGCCTGGGCATCAAGGGCGCCACGGCTACGGGCCTGCCCGCCGGCACGCCGAAGTCGATCGTCGTCGGCACGGCCGTGCTCGTGACGACAAAGGCCGGTCAGGGCACGATCCGCGTGAAGTTCACCTCGCGTGCTGCTGCCCGCCTGAAGCACGTTCACAAACTGAAGGTCACACTGCGCCTATTTGCGCGCAACGCGTCGCGTCAGAGTCCGCAGAGCACGACGATGCTCAGCACCGTCGTGCTCAACCCCTAAGGCTTTCATATTCCTCACGAGGGCCAGGCTCGGTAACCAGGCGCTGGGTTGGTCGGGAGGGCGAGATCTTAGAGGCCCGGCGGGTGGCGCACGGCGTAGCCTTCTAGCGAGGGCTGCGAGACAAGCCAGCGCGACGCGTAAGGACCGCTGCGCCCGGCGGTGTCGAACCAGACGCCGTCAACATCCATGAACGTGTGTCCCGCGTTGGCGTAGATCGTGATCCAACGTCCCGGCCCAGGTTCGCCCCAAGCGGCAAGGTCGCCCGACACCAGCGGTGCGCTCAGCAGTCCGCCGGCTGCAAGCGCATAGCTGACTGAGCCAGAGCAGTCGTAGCCGTTGGCGACGAAGGAGGCGTGGCCACCACCCCAGATGTAGGGGAAGTCGGCGATCGCGTTGCCGCCGGCGACCACGCGCTGCACTGCTTCAGGCACGTTCGTGGGGATTGGGATCGTGCCGTCTCCGCCGACCGAGAAGCCTCCGGCGACGGGGGTGAGTACACGGCGCTGCGCCGCCTGTTCTTGGGCCTTGGCCTTTTCCTCTTCGCCGAGCTCCTTACGGATTTCAGAGTCTGAGGCTGCTCCGGGAGCGATTGCGGCTTCGGCGGCGACGCTTGGTGTGCTCGCGCGAGCGTGGTGAACAGAGGCGGGCAGCGGGAAGCTTTTGGATTCTTCGGGATCGCGCACCTCGGCAACGGCCACGCCCTTGGCTGCGCCGGTGCTCGCGGTAGCCGGCGAGCCACCGCCGGTGGCGCTCGGGATCGCGCTTTTGATGTGGGTGCTCGTGCCGGAATGCGTTGCGCCCGTTGCGCCTGTCCCGGCACCGGTGTTGGCAGTCCCCGACTTGGTTGCTCGGACGGTCTGTCCAGCGCGTTGGGCGGAGGAATGGCGCCGTTCCGCGCCGTTGCCTGCCTGCGCGACACTTGCCTTGGCGGTTCCCGCAGGTGTTGAGTGACCGCCGCCGCTGAGCAGCAAAGCCGCGACGACGGCGATCGCGACGACGGCGAGTACGCCCGCGAGCGCACGCCACGAAAGCGGCAAGCCCCCTCGCGAGCCAGGCTGGACTGTGGTGTCGGACCCCGTACTCACCCACCGACAGGCTAGCGCCGCACGTGCGGGTCGTACGCCAATCCCAAACAGAGCCCTCCGTGGCCACCTTCGGTACCCTGGTCGGATGCCCGCACAGGAGACCGTCGTGGATGTTCGTCCCGGCGGCGCTAGCCAGCGCCCCGAAGCGCGTGCGCACATGCGCCTTTTGCACGGTATGCGCCGGCCCGCCAACTGGCTGCAGTTGGTTCGCTTCGGGCTTGTCGGCGGCGTGGGCTTCGTGCTCAACCTTGTCGTCTACACGCTGTGCGTGCACGTTCTGCATGTCGCCTATCAGCCGGCATACGTGCTCGCTTGGCTGGTCGGCGTGACGAACAACTTCGTGCTCAACCGCCACTGGACGTTCGACGCCTCGGCAGGCAGGGCCCACTTCCAGGCCGTCCGCTTCTTCGTGGTGAGCTTGATCGCTGCCCTCTTCGGGTTCCTCGTCCTCACGCTGCTCGTCGAGGTCGGTGGGCTCGCCAAGGTGCCGGCCGAGGCGCTTGCCGTGGCGGCCTCGATGCCGCTCAACTTCCTCGGCAACAAGCTCTGGAGCTTCCGGATGCGCCACTGACCGGGCTTCGTGCTCTGTCCGATGGGTCGGAGCGCGAGATTGGGTACCTATACTCTGGATTCCCCCGCTGGAGGAACGTCGTGCAGGAGATGGTCATCTATGGCGTGAGCTTCGACATGGTCGGCAAGCAGCCGATTGTGTTGCTGAAGACAGTGGACGGCAACAGGTTCCTGCCGATCTGGATTGGGCACCCCGAGGCCGCCTCGATCCTGATGAAGCTGCAAGGCGCGAGCACGCCTCGGCCGATGACGCACGACCTGCTGTGCGAGATGCTCGGCGAGCTCGATGTCAAGTGCACTCAGGTGGCGGTCACCGAGTTGCGCGAGAACACGTTCTTCGCCTCGATCACGCTGAACGTCGGCGGGCGCGAGCTCGAGATCGACTCGCGCCCGAGCGATGCGATCGCGATCGCCGTGCGCGCGGGCGCGCCGATCTTTGCCGCCGAGGAGGTGATCGCCGAGTCGGCGATCGAGTTCGAGCACAACATCGAGGAGTCCGAGGATGTTGTCGAGCGCTTCAAGGAGTTCCTCGACGAGGTAACCCCTGAGGACTTCGCCGCCGGCGATTCCTGAGTGGATCGTTGCTGTGCCAAGCGCGCATGCGCGCTTGGCCGATAGGCGCATGCGCCTATCGGCACCCCCGCACATGTGCGGGGGTGAACTACATCAATGACTGCCGCGCTGCGCTCCGCGCTGCTCGCGTCGCGGCAGCTCCACGACCTCGGCCATCCCAGCGTCCCCATGCTGTACAGGCCGCTCAGCCCTCGCGGGCTCCGCACCGGTGAGCGTGCCGAACAGGCCCACCTGCTCGCGCACCACCTTGCCGATGCGCCTGATCCCCTCGCGGATGTCCTCCTCGGCCACGCCCGCGAAGTTGAGCCGCATCGAGGAGGCTCCGCGCCCGTCGAGGTAGGCTGCGCGGCCCGGAACGAAGGCGACTGCCTCGCTCTCCAGCGCCCGCGCGAGCAGGTCGGTCGTGTCGATGTACTCGGGCAGCGTCGCCCAGATGAACAGCCCGCCCTGCGGCTTGGTCCAGTTGGCGGCCGGGCCGAAGTGCTCGGCCAGCGCGTCCAGCATCGCGTCGCGTCGCGTGCGGTACAGCGCCTTCAGCGAATCCAGGTGGGCCAGCCACAGCGGCTCGTCCTCGTCGCGAGCGGCACTGAGAGCCCCACCGCCGCGCCGCGCGCCTCCGCGCGTGCTCTCTTCGAAGTAGGCCGCCACGAACAGCTGCGTGACCGGCGAGGAGCACAGGTCGGCGCCCTGCTTGCACAGGTTCAGCTTTTCGAGTATCGGCCTTGGCGCGACGGCCCAACCCAGGCGCACGCCCGGCGAGAGGATCTTGGAGAAGGTCCCGAGGTACACGACGAAGTCAGAGGCGCCTCCACGTTTGGCCGCTGCCGCGTCGAGCGAGTGCAGCGTTGGCAGCGGATCGCCCTCGTACCGCAGCAGGCCGTAAGGGTTGTCCTCCAGCACGAGGATCTCGCGCTCGCGCGCCACCTCCACCAGCCGCCGCCGGCGTGCAAGCGACATCGTCACGCCGCCCGGATTCTGGAAGTTGGGGATCGTGTAGATGAACTTCGGGCTACGCCCTTCCTGCTCGAGCCGATCGAGCGTCGCCTCGAGCTCGTCGATCGGCATGCCCTCGGCGTCCATCTCGATCTGCACGACGTTCGCTTGGTAGGCGTCGAACGTCGGGACCGCGCCCGGATAGGTGGGCGCCTCCGCCACGATCGTGTCGCCCGGATCGATGAAGGCCTTGCACATCAGGTCGATCACCTGCTGTCCGCCGGTCGTGACCAGTACCTCGTCCGGATCCACCGCCGTGCCTTCCTCGGCCATCACCTGCAAGATGCACTGCACCGTGCACGCCATCCCCTCGGTCGGCCCGTACTGCAGTGCGCGCGCGGTCGACTCGGCGGCGACCTTCGACATCAGCTTCGCGTACAGCTCGGGGGGAAAGGTCTTCGTCTCGGGCAGGCCGCCAGCGAGCGAGATCACCTCGGGGCGTTCGGTCAGCGACATCATGTCGCGCATCGCCGAGGAGCGCATGCCGTGCGTGCGCTCGGCGAACAGGCTTTCGTAGCGCGCCAGTTCGTGGGCCGTCGGCCGGGCCCGTCCGCCCGCTCGCGCTTGTCCTGTGGGTATGTGCCCTTTGGTCATGGCCTTCGGGGTGCTCCCGTGCTTGGGGGAATCCCCGCCGCCGGAGGGGTCGTCTATCGTCATGACCCGTCTCAAGGTAGCGCACCACTCAAACGACTTCATCTCCTGCAACGATCACGGCTGCCCCATGAACGGACTCGTCTTCTACATCGGCCTCGGCCTCGGCCTCGCCGCCGCCTGCGGCCTGCGGCCTTTCCTGCCCTTGCTGCTTGCCGGCGGGCTTGCCAGCTCGGGGGCGCTCGGTGTCAGTTTCAGCACTGGCGCCTTCAGCTTCCTGGAAGCGGACTGGTGGCTGCTCGTGGTCGCCGTCGCGTTTGCGCTCGCCTATGCGCTGCAGATGCTGCTCGGCCTTGCGCCGACGATCGACCCGAGTGACCGCTCAGCCCGTCCCGATCCGCTTGCGGCATCGCTTGCCGGTCTGAGCGTGGGCGCCGGGGCGCTGCTGTTCGCCGGCACGCTGGCCGCGCACGGCGATGCCTCCTGGCCTGGGCTGCTCGGCGGTTTCCTGGCAGCCGGTTTGGCCCAGCGTGCCTCAGGACCGGTGATCGCGCGAGCTCGCAAGCGTCTGCCCGACCGCGGCGCGCGCGAAGCGCTGACTCTGTATCTCGACTCCGCCTCGTTGCTGGTGGCGGTGCTCGTCGCGCTACTGCACCCGCTCGGTTACGTGGCGATTGCGTTGCTTGCATGGTTCGTTTGGCGGCTGAGAGCTCGCTCGGATGAGAAGTACGCGGGCCTGCGGATCCTGCGCAGGTAGTGGCGCCAATCGGAAACGCGCCGTGCGATAGCGCGCGAGGTCTCCCTTCGTGGGACGTTGCGCTGGCTGCTCCACGAGGGCGCCAGTGACGCGCACCAGCACGGAAGCGCCCCCAAAGCTCGTTCTTTGCGTCATCGACGCGATGGCGCCCGCAATGCTCGAGCGTGCGGTGGCCTCCGGCGAGGCGCCGACGCTTGCCGCGCTGATCGAGCGCGGGCTCTATGTTCCTGACTGCGTCGCCGCATTCCCCTCGGTGACGCCGGTGTGTGCTGCCTCGATCGTCACGGGCGCCTGGCAGGACCGCCACCACATCCCCGGCATGTGCTGGTATGACCGCACTGAGCAACGCTATGTCGAGTACGGCTCCAGCTTCCGCGCATCCCAGCGTGTTGGCCTCACGCGCCAGCTGACCGACACCGTCTACAACATGAACGGCGCCCACTTGTCCCAAGAGACGCCGACCGTGTTCGAGACGCTCGACGACGCCGACGTCCGCACCGCCGGGACCACCTACCTGATCTACCGGGGCCGCTACGAGCACGAGGTCTCGAACGAGACCGCCCTGGCCCGGATCGCCACCTCGACCCT
>DATHMQ010000091.1:0-49024 GCA_035486935.1 Solirubrobacteraceae bacterium | reverse complement strand
CCAGTTCGCTGGAGTCTCGTGTACCTCTTCGACATCGTGCACCGCTGTCGGTGGCCTGACTGAAAGTAGCGGCAACGTAGTTACAGTCGCGTACAACTGGAACGGGAGTAAATGGACTCGCCCGACCACCCCGGACGAGCCAGCCACCGTTAGCCAGTTCGCTGGTGTAGCGTGTACCACCACAGCGTGCATTGCTGTTGGTAGCGACACTAACGACAAGGGCGTGTGGACTTTCGCTGCACTCTCGTAATATGGCCTTTGTCAAGCGGGCTGCGAATAACTGGATGGAGCTTTGCGCGAGTGTGATGCCGGGATTCCGACTGGGGTGGCGTCTTGGCGATCCCTTGATGGCCCATGCTCGCGCAACCAAATTGCGTTAACAATTCTGGGTAGCGACGAATGGAAGCCTGGCCGAGCCATTTGTACGCCACTGATCGCGGACACTTCCTAACGTAGCCAATGGCGAGAGGACGGGCCGAAACGACCCCCATAGCGCGTAAACTTGCTCTGCGGTATAGTGAGGACGTGCAGAGTATCCGGCTGCGAAGCGGGGATGACTTGGTGCTGAGCCCCGAACAAGAGTGGCTTTTCGAAGTCAGCGGACTGATCATCCTTCGCTGCGGAAGAGTCCACCTTGGCGCCAACTATGATGAAATGCAACTGCGCACGCTAGTTGAGAGCACCGCAGGAGGGCTGGTTTGCAGCTTCTGCGCTAGCCCAAAACCGAGGTGGCGCTACCCTTCTGCCAAGAAGGCCGATCCTGACCCGGAAGCATTTGTGCTTCCGGGCCACCAGCTAGGCGTCTCGCATAACGAGTGGCTGGCGTGCGAGTGGTGCGCCGAACTGATCGCACGCACTGACCGAGATACACTCGTGCGTGTCAGCACCGGAAGTAGCTTTCCTACGACTGTCGTGCCTGACCCTGACGTCCGTGACGCGGTTGAAGGGGTTATACGTATCATTCAGGACGAGTTCTGGAGGTCTCGGTGCGGCGCACCTGAAGAGGTGCCCCCGTTCCCCAAGCTCTCGGCCAGCCGGTAGAGGGGTATGTGGTTCGGAGCGATCGCGCCGCGAGCGCGTGCTGTTCTCCGTAGTGGCTGGTCGGGGGGATATCGGCGTCTTGACCAACATGCAGCCAACGGCCCGGGTTCCAGCGCAGCGCGACCGGTCGGGCCAAGCTCAGCGGCGATATCGCCTGCGTCGCGGGCTAGAACGCCGAGTCGCCGACGAGCTGATGCTCGTGACCGAGACTTCCGCTGGACGCTCCCCGCAAAGCGCAGCGGCCTTCCTCATCCGACGCTCGAATTCAGTGGTGCTTCAGCCAGGGACGAGTCGCACATATCGCCCGCATGGCTACAAGCAGTAGCGCTTAGCCACACCGGAGGCACTTCGACACCGACGCCTGGGGATAGTCTGTCGTTTTCCTGCGGCGCACGCGACTAGCCTCCCGAGGGCCATGCAGCCCCGACTCGTCCACTGACAAGCTCGCTTTCCGGCCTCGATATAGGGCCGTACCGTGGGGCGCCAGCATCCGCGCGATCTCTTTGAGATAGGCTGCCGGGTCTCTACCGTAGTCCGAAGGCATTGCTGCGGTGGGCCTGTACTTCCCTACTCCAGCAGTGCAGCAGTTCGACCTAATACTCTAGGATCGCTTAGATTTCCTGCCCATGACTTTAGATCCGCGCCCTGATCGAGACGAGCCGCACGACTACTCTGAGAAGTTGAGGCAATACCTTGATGAGGCACCACTTGAGCGCCAATCGATTGTAGAATTTGTCGCCGCGGCTGCCGCGAGCCTACCGACAGGAAGCCTCGTCCTAGAC
This sequence comes from Solirubrobacteraceae bacterium, assembly GCA_035486935.1. GTDB lineage: Bacteria > Actinomycetota > Thermoleophilia > Solirubrobacterales > Solirubrobacteraceae > Palsa-744. The sequence continues at coordinate 47,201 of DATHMQ010000091.1, read as the reverse complement.
GTAGGCGCAGGTTCTGCACCCTTCCGAGAGCTCTTCTCCCATACAGATTATGTGACTGTAGATCGCGCGCGGTCCCTGCACGGCGCAGCCAACGATTTTGATCTCGTCGCCTCAGCCGATGATATCCCGCTCAAGCAGGCGAGCGTCGATGCGATCGTCTGTACCCAAGTGCTGGAGCACCTTCCTGAGCCGGTTGACGCGCTTACCGAGTTCTTTCGGCTTCTGAAGCCTGGGGGAGTCCTCTTTTTGACGGCGCCGTTGGTGTGGGAGGAACATGAGAAGCCAGACGATTATTTCCGCTATACACGCTCTGGGCTCGCGCATATTCTCGAGAAGGTCGGTTTTGAGCACATCGAAATCACCGGGCGAGGCGATTGCTTTAGCACATTGGCACAGCTTCTGCGCAACGCTCGATGGTCACTTGGTGAAGCAGAAAACGGCTCTCAACAGAGCCGTCAAGCGGCGTTTCAGCGCCTCGATGAAATCGCCACTGAACTTATCGAGTTTGCGCCGCTAGATAGCAGACAAGCTCTCCCGCTTGGATATCAGGTCGTTTCAACCCGGCCTCAAAAGGTTATAAATACGCAAGACGCAGATGGAATTCGACCGCCTTCGGTTGCACCAATTCACGACGCGCGGCCTGTTCCCATTCTCTACCTGGCACCGTGGGTTGACTTGGGTGGATCTGACAAGGGAACCATCGACTGGTTCAAGCACATCGATCGTTCGCGATGGGCACCAACAATTATTACCACCCAACCTTCGGATAATCGATGGTTGCCGGCACTTGAGACCTATGCCGATGAGGTGTGGCCACTCCCCAACCTTATGCGGGGTGCAGAGTTCCCAGCGTTTATTCTGGGTTTTATAGAAACACGCGGCATAAAGATCGTGCATATAATGAATTCGCGTCTCGGTTTTGATCTTATGCCAGACATGCGATGCCTCGCTGAGCCCCCTGTAGTTGTAGTCCAACATCATGCCGAGGAGCACGATCGCTCGGGCTATGTGCGATACGTAGCATCTCGTTACGGAAATCTCGTCGATGCTTTTTCGGTTACAAGCCAGCAACTCGCGGATGCGATGACAGATTACGACGTGCCGTATTCTCGTATGCAGGTGATTCCAACCGGCGTCGACGGCATAGATGAGTTCAACCCCGATAGCACTGTCCCGCTTGATCTCCCTACAGTGCCCGGTTCTCGCATCCTGTGGCCAGGACGTTTGGCCGCGCAGAAGGACCCTATGCTCACGCTTGATGTAGTCAAGCTCTTGGCTGATCGAGGCGTGATATTTTCCCTACACATAGTAGGCGACGGGGAGATGAAGGACGAAGTAATGGCTAGGGCAAGTGAACTAGATGTTAGCCGTCTAATTTACTGGCACCCGCCTTCTCACGAAATGGCTCGTTGGTATCGGAGTTCTGACATCCTCTTTATGACTAGCGTATTTGAGGGAGTGCCATACGTAATTTATGAGGCCCTTGCGATGGGGATACCCGTTGTAGCGCCAGCTCTACCCGGTAATATCGAGCTTATGGGCACATCAGGCGGCATATTGATAGACCCACGCGACGATGTGGACGCTTACGCGAATGCTATTCAGGGGCTACTATGCGACGATCAGCGTCGAAGACAGATTGGGACCGCGGCACGTGATCGGATGCTAAAGGATTTCTCTCTTTCTGACATGGCGTCTCGCCACGAAGCCCTGTACGATGACTTGATCCTCAATAGGCCGACAAGTGTAAGTCATAACAGCGATGTCACTATCCCAGAGAAAGGCTCCACTCCATATTTCGACCGTGTATCGTTTCCGCGAAATCCGGTGCCCGAGCGCACCGTCGCCGTGATCGTTCCTTGCTTTCAGCACGGTAGGTATTTGGGGGAGGCCATACAATCGATCCGCGAGCAAACCCTACCGCCAAAGAAGGTCATTGTTGTGGATGATGCCTCAGCAGATCCTGAGACTACTGAGGCGCTCGACAAGCTCGATCAGAATCCGACTGTCACAGTCATACGCCTTGCAAGAAACTCTGGTCCAAGTGTCGCTCGCAACAGGGCCCTCGCCGAAGTGACGGAGAACTACATACTACCTGTGGATGCAGACGATATGTTGCTCCCTACCACAATTGAGGAGATGGTGGCGCAGTTGGAGAGCGCCCCAGAATCAGTGGGCTTTATATATCCAAATGTCCAGCATTTTGGCAATAGACACGATTTTTATCGCCCCCCGGCGTACAATCTCAACCTGCTGCTAAACAACAATTTCTGTGCGGCAACCTCGCTTTTTGATAGCAGGGTATTCGCCGCTGGTGTTCGCTATGCGGAGGATATAGTCTTTGGTCACGAGGACTGGGATCTAGTGCTACAGATGGCTGAGCGTGGTATCGAGGGAGAAGCCGCCGAGGATGCAGTGTTCAAGTACCGCAAGCGAGGCTTTAGTCGAGTGAATGCAGCCGAGTATGGGCCTCGATCGTTCCACGATCGCATATCGCGACGTCATCCGCGCCTCTACGGACAACGGCGAGACCAAATTAAGGCCACTTGGGCACCAGCGCTGTCACTTGTTCTAATGAATAGTCGTGACGCGGCGTCAGATGACAAATGGGACAGCATTGTGGAGTCCCTTCAATCTCAGAGCTGCGGAGATTTCGAGACGAGCTGTGTAGGTTTCACGCTAAATAACACAAAGGACTTGTGTATCCAGAGTAGCGATGGGCAACTCGAATCGTTGCGCACCGCGATTGAGGGTGCACGGGGCAGATTTGTTGTGCTCGCGAATGATAAGGCGATCGAGACCATCGGTAGATTCACGTTTGTCGAGCAAATTATTCGTCTATTCTGGAGCGATGGAGAGTTAGCGCGAGTGGTACTAGCGGATGTTGCCGGTCGAAAGGGGCCGAGGCTTAGTCTCCTGACATCTGATGAGGCCACGAATGCAATCCCTTGTGCGGTGGCCTGGCGGCGAAGCCTAGGCGAAAGCTATACCGTCGAATTGGGGGCCACACCATCCGCGATCGAGGACATCCTCATGCAGTGGCACGTGGACGGTCCAGTGGAGTGGCGTTCGATATGACGCTTGAGCTCGGTTTCATCCCCGCTGAGACGGCTGGGGAGCAATTCATCCAGAACACCAATGCCTGGGAAGCTCCCCGGCTTCCTGGGCTCGATCAAAAAAATATGAGACGCTGGGCTTCGGGCGCTACCTGGGTGCCGCCCGATTCTAAGATATTGGTGCGCCATCGCTCGCTAGACGGCACCAGACGCTTAGTGACAAATGATCGCCGACCACCAGAGGGCTTCTCTCTCGAATATGACCTTGGCCTCGTGCACAGCTTCGCCCAACCTGGCACGAGACGACTAATAGCGAGCAAGAGTGGGTACTTCTGTAGCCAGTTCGAGGGCGGTCTCGACGACGGATACGACGCGTTGGGCTACGTCGAGGAGGCGCCGCTACCTTTGCTGCAGGCGCTTGAGTTGCGCCGAGACCGTGATACTGGCAACTTCGTATTGGTTGCAGGGGCAGACGATCCCTTGCACCATGCGACAGTGTTTGTGGCCTCCCTCGGGTTTATCGAGGGCTATCCGATCAACCCACGCCACCCTCCACGGAACGAGATTGATTGGGGTACCGCCGTCCTGCTGCGAAGGACTGATACAGGGCAATGGCGCCACAGCTACATCGTTGAGTCTGATCGCACTGCTGCTGATATCGCGCTCGGAGGCGTTTGGACACTCCCTGCCCAGAACCTCGCTACTCTCTACCTTGACGGAGATGGCCGCATGTCATCGGACATTTTGAAAGTCACGCCAATAAGGGGACACAGACTAAAGGCGAAGATTCGGTGGGCCGCAGCACCGCTTGGCTGGCCAGAAGGCATGCCGCGATCCTGGGCGGCTCGTGCGGTCGCAGGGCGAGCGAGGAAGCTTCTTGCACGAGATTCTGACATGTTCAACTCCTCTCTTATGGTCCCTGAAGAGACGATCCTCGGTTACGTGCGGAAGCACCCTCGCCCAGGTTGGAGTCCTATATTTTCGGCTACGCATCCAGCGCTCATGGATCAGTACGTGACCCGTTCCGAGCTAGAGGCCACCGATATGGGTTACAGCATAGACGGTGTTCTTGGATATGTAATCGATCGCTTCGTGGACCGTTCGCACAATGCACTTCCTGATGAGATCAAGTGGGCCTCACGCTTCGGGCAACGGCGTCGATACGTCGAGGGGCCTAACCCATATAAACAGACGTGAGGATAATGCCGGCGCCGCTGAGAATCGCAAACATACTTCGTTAACTGGACTCGGGGAGTCCAAGCTTGGTTGCTGCAATGGCACAGCGAGTCTCTTTGCTCACGAAAAAGACCCTACCTGTAGACACATTCACTAGGTTCGTCGGATATGGTGTTTGCCAAGATGGTTGTCCATTGGCGACGTTCACGTCCAGGCCGGTAGAGGTACAGGTTATATTCATTCCGGGCGCCATCGGGTATGCTCTAAGGTTTGGATCGTTCCAAAGTAGCTGGACCGCTCCGTTTAGGTCCCAGCTAGCATCAAAAACTGGCACACCAGGAGCCGTTTCGACAGGAGCATCGATCGTCACGATACTGGTGTTAGGCGCGGGTGTCGGAAGATGCTTGTCGAGCATCTGTAGAACCGTTCGTGACAATATCCCTGCCTGATTCCACGCCACGGTGTCGTGATGGATCTGCCGAACGTAGCCAAGACTAATAACCACTCCGACGCCTACCGCTAGCAAGCTTATAAGGTGCCGTGAATACGGTAGTCCACGAAACGTCAAAGTCCCGACCAGTCTCGCCGATCCATATACGATTAGAGCGTATCCGATGGCCGCCACACAATTTACCCTGTTTCCGAGGCCCGGCTGTAGCGGTACATAGTAGATATTCGACGGTACAAACCCAATATAACCTAGTCCAATAGTCAGTACACCGACTCCAGTTACTGTTAGCCACGTCACCAATTGTCGACGTGCATCGTCATGGTGGCTAAGTATGAATGCAACGACAATAGCAAGTATTAGGAGCGCGGCGAATAGGCCCAGTACAGTAGAGTTGCGTGGGGTTCCAAACGGTAGCAGCGAGAGGGTCAGAAGTCTCGCTGATTGGGTGACAATCACATGCGCATGTTCGTGCATTTGCATAAAGGTCGCGACTTCGTGGTTATCTCCGCCGTGGAATACAGGTACTATGCGAAAGGTGAAAAGGAACAAGACGCCTATTAGTACGGCTGCGTCGATGCTCCATCGGCGCAGTGCGTGGCGCCGAGGAACGCATGCAAAGTAGAGCGCTCCGCTTGCGAGACCGATAGCTGCGACCAGCTCATATGTCAAGATACCCGCTGAGATGAGTAGAAGTCCAGCAACCCGGAACGCGGCACCCCGTTGACCTCTATCGCGCATGGCGTGTAGGTTCAGCGCACATCCAATAAGCACAAATGTGATGGCCAAAGAGGCGGATGAGGCGCTTGGCCACATCCAGGTCGAGTCCGCATTTGGAAACAACAATGCCAGTATGGCAATCATAAGGGCATCGAACCATACAAAGCGAAGCTCGCGCAAAAGGCTATACAACGCACCAGCGAGAAGAAGGTGCATTATCGTCGATATCGCGAGAAGGGCCCGGACATGGTGCCCGACCAAGGCAAAAATGGTCGCAAAATAGAGTGCGCCAACGGGACGACGCGCGTCCTGTTGAAGCAAAATATGGAAGGTGCCTGTGAAGCCTGTGAAGTGAGCATTTGCGCGGAGTGCCCAGTCGTCCATGATAAAGTCACCGTGGAGTACGCGTGTCCCACATATGAGCCATGCAAGACATGTGAGGATCACCATCGCCGTCACCGTAGGGTGCCGTGTAAGGAGCGCTTTGGTTCCTTGCAGGAAGCGCGACATATGTGCGGTGGGGTTCCCGGCGTTCGGTCCGAGGGCCCGCGTGATCCTCTTAAATTGAGACTGGGAACTCATGTCAATTGCCACCGACAATAAGGCGAGGGGGGATAAGACGCACAGCCTACAACCAAGACGCGCGGTAAGCTCACTGACTATCCGCAGCGCACGGTAGGCCAGTCGAAGTCTTCGAGAACGGTGTCGACTCGAGAAAGCGGGAGATTTCGTGTTGTAGCAAGCGCAGTAGTCAAGCTCTTGTTGTTCTCCGCTAGTCGAGTATGGACCATCATCCGTGACCCGAAGGCCGTTTGGGCGATACCAAGGGCCGGAGGGTTCGAGTGACTTCGGCTCGGGGAGGAGCTTTTGGCTGCGAACGAGCAAACTTGCACGTCGCCGCCACCCGCCGATATCCCACTCTCGTAGGCGGCGAGCTATTGTCGCGGCTGTTCAGATAGCCAGTCGTCAAGCATGGGCCGCGTGAAGCGGATGTGTCGACCGACCCGATGGCACGGCAGGCGGCCAGCTCTCACGGCCTCATAGACCCAGCTTGTCTTGACGTTGAGATACCAAGCCGCTTGCTCCGGGCGGAGGAGCCGATCCTCCGTCAAGAAGGCCGGCGTCTGCGCTGTTGTTGGTACTTGCATACCCCCTACAGACCCCCAACGGTCTGGAGCGGCCAATGGATTTGGTGGGCTCTCGATGGGTCCAGTTGGGCGGGCACCAGCGTCTCTGCAAAGCCCTCGAAACGCCCCTCGGAACCCGGCGCGCCCGCAACGCGGCCCTCCAGGGAAATCGTTGGGGAAATCGTTGGCTCTATCCGCAACCCCTGGTAGACTTCATTTTGTTGCGTTTGCAGGGATTTCGGTGATGCCGGAGGAGGGACTCGAACCCCCGACACGCGGATTATGATTCCGCTGCTCTAACCAACTGAGCTACTCCGGCGGGAGCGGGGAGTTTAGCCTCTTGCGCAGGAGCGCCCGGCTCTCGCCTCAGGCAGCGTCACGACTCGTCCAGATCATGCCCGATAAGCCCCTGCTAGCCGTCCCAAATGTCTCCGAGGGCCGACGACAGGCGACAATCGAGGCAATCTGTCAGGCGTTCACGGCAGCTGGAACAGCACGCCTGCTCGACGTCCATTCCGATGTTGACCATCACCGCTCGGTGTTCACGCTCGCGGGTGCCCAGGGCTCGTTGTCTGGCGCCCTGCTCGCCGGCGCGCGGGTGGCCGTTGAGCGTATCGATGTTGGAGAGGGCCGCGACGCCGGTGAAATCGGCGTACACCCGCACGTGGGTGCGCTCGATGTCATGCCGCTTGTTTATCTCGACGCGAGCCAAAGGGGCGCTGCATGTGCTGAAGCGCTTGTCGTGGCCTCCGAGCTTGGCGAGGATCTCGGCGTGCCGGTCCTTTTGTATGGCGAACTGGCGCTGGGCCGCACGCGCGCCGAGCTGCGGCGAGGCGGTGTAGCGGGCTTGGCGCAGCGCTTGAGTACTGGCGAGCTGCACCCAGACTTCGGCCCGCCAGGTATGCATCCGACCGCAGGCGCCACGCTTGTCGCGGCCAGGGAGCCGCTGGTGGCGTTCAACCTCGAGTTGGCGTCTCCCGCGAGCGTCAGGGACGCAAAGCGCATCGCCGGCCTCGTCCGGGAGGGCGGCGCCGAGGGACTACCGGGGCTGCGGGCGATTGGCGTGTCGCTGAGCCGTAGAGGCACAGAGTCCGAAAGCGACATGCCCCCCGCGCGCGCGGGGGGCATGTCCTCTGGGGAGGCTGTTGCCCAGCTCTCGATGAACGTCGAGCGCCCGCTCGAGTTGCCGTTGCGAGCGATCGTCGAGGCGGTCCGGCGGCATGCCGAGATAGCGTGCGCGGAGCTGGTCGGCCTTGCTCCACGGGCGGCGTTCGAGGGCTTCCCCGAGGACGTTCCGCTGCCCGGATTCGATCCTGAAGCGCACGTGATCGAGAACGCACTAGGGTTCTAGGTGTCCCGTCCTGTGACGGGCTGCGATTTATCCGTGTAGAGACCAAGAAAATAGGGCGCGAGATGGCTCAGACGAAGCGTAGGCGGCAGACAAAGCACCGTGGCAACGCGGCGGGTGTGGTGGAGTCGCGCGGACGTACAGGCCGCAAGCCGACCGAGGCGGAGAAGACCGGAAAGGCAGCGACGCCGAAGCTGACGCGCCAAGAGCGCCTGGAAAAGCCGCCGACTTGGTTGGGAGCGTTCTACCGGGCGATGGCGGCGGCAGTGCTGATGCTGCTGATCAGCATCGTGCTCTTGAAAAAGCCAAACGAGGCGATCGCGCTGTTCCCGATCGTGCTGATCGCTTACGTGCCGATCAGCTACTACACCGACAATTGGCTGTACAAACGCCGGATGGCGAGCAAGGCCAGGCAGGCGGGTAAGGCCGGCTCGAAGTGATCGACGTCCGTGCCTTCACGGTCGGTCCAGTTCAGGAGAACGCCTACCTGGTGCGCGCCGATGCGCAGGCGACTCGGGCGCTAATGATCGACCCGGGCGAAGAGCCGCAACGCCTGCTCGATGCGGTCGTGGCGCTTGGCGTCGAGATCGAGGCAATCCTGATCACCCATTGCCATTTCGACCACATCGGCGCCGTGGCGCCGGTCGCTAAGGCCACAAGCGCACCCGTCTACTGTCCTGAGATCGAGCTTGGCGTGCTTGCAGACATCATGAAATGGACGATGCCGGGCTTCGGACCGTTCGAGAGCTGGCAAGCCGAGCACACCGTCAAGGGCGGCGAACGGCTCAGGCTCGCAGATATGGATATCGAGGTGCTGTTCACGCCGGGCCACAGCCCGGGCCATGTGACGTATGCGATCGACAGCGCCGGCGCCGCGGAGAGTCCCGCCTCTGTGGAGGATGAGAAGGGTTCTGCGGGCGGCCAGCCTGCGCTGCTCTCGGGCGATGTGCTCTTCCAGGGCTCGGTCGGTCGCGTGGACCTGCCGGGAGGCGACTGGGCGACGCTCGAGCACTCGATCGGCATGCTCATGAACCGCTTCGGGCGCGACTCGGTCGTCTATCCAGGGCACATGGGCGTGACGACGCTCGGCCGCGAGTGGGACACCAACCCGTTTCTTGCCGAGCTGCGTGCCGCGGCGATGAGCCCCGTGCCGGCACAGTCGGGCGCGCGGGAGCAGCGGTGAGGCGCCCAGAGGTGCCGGCCGAAGTGGAACGCACGCCGGCGCGGCAGCGGGCATCGTAGTCTTGAGCGGGGAGCAGATCAAAGCACCACGCGGCACCTACGACGTGCTCGGTGAGCAGGCGGCGAGTCGGATAGCACTGGAGGCGCGTGCCCGCACGATCCTCGAGGGCGCCGGCTACGAGCGCATCGAGACGCCCACGTTCGAGGCCACCGAGCTGTTCGCGCGTGGGGTGGGCTCCTCCACCGACATCGTCCAGAAGGAGATGTACACGCTGACCGACGGCAGCGGACGCTCGCTCACGCTGCGTCCGGAGGGGACAGCACCGGTGTGCAGGGCATACGTCGAACACGGCATGCACAAGCTCCCCCAACCGGTGAAGCTCTGGTACCTGTCCAGCTTCTTCCGCTACGAGCGCTCCCAGAAGGGTCGCCAGCGCCAGTTCTGGCAAGTCGGGGCCGAGGCATTCGGCTCCGAGGACCCGGCGCTCGACGCCGAGTCGATCCTGCTGCTCGGCACTTTGCTCGAGGAGTTGGGCGTCAGGGATGTGCGTCTGCGCCTGTCGAGCTTGGGTAGCAGCGACAGTCGCCACCGCTACCGGGAGCGCCTACAGAGACATTTGCGCACAAACGAAGCGAGTCTGTCTGAGGAGGTGCGCGGGCGCATCGAGCTGAACCCGCTGCGAGCCTTCGATTCCTCGCACGAGGGCACTGTGGCCGTGATGCGCGAGGCGCCGCGACTACTGGACGAGCTTGACCCAGACGACACCGAGCACTTCGCGACAGTGCGCGAACTGCTCGATCGTGCAGGCATGACCTATGAGGTCGATGCAACGCTGGTGCGCGGCCTGGACTACTACACGCGCACGGTGTTCGAGTTCACGAGCGAGGCCCTCGGCGCGCAGAGCGGCGTCGGCGGTGGCGGACGCTATGACGGGCTCGTCAGGCAGCTGGGAGGCCCCGCAACGCCTGGCATGGGCTGGGCGGCCGGCATCGAGCGGATCCTGCTTGCAGGCAGTCCTTTGGGAGGGGACGCTCGTGCCGTCGACCTGTACGTGGGTCTGGCGGATGGGGGAGGGGATGGTTCGAACCCACAGGTCAAGGCGGCCGCTTTTGAGATCTTGAGCGAGGCTCGCTCGGCAGGTTTGCACGCTCAGATGGAGATGGCCGGCCGCTCTTTGAAGGGGCAGCGCGGTCATGCCAATCGCATCGGCGCACGCCTGTTGGCGCTCGTCGAGCCGCACCAGACGGTCTTGCGCGACATGCAGGACGGGTCCGAGGAGACGCTGGAGACCGGCACGGTCGTGCACGCCGCGTTGCGACGCCTGCGCGACCTCACATAGCAACGCAGTGAAATTGCGCTTGCGAGAAGTCCACGGCCGATGTCGCCGTTCAACTCGCGCGGCGATTCTGCCGAAGTGAGGGGCGATGGCTCAGCTTTCACGTCCCTACCAGATCATTCTCGGCGTCGTTGTCGTGTTCGGCCTCATCTGGGCCGTTGCACTGCGCGGCCACAGCTCCAACCCGAGCGAACCCACGGCCTCGACCCCAACGCCGACAAACAGCGCGTCGGCCAACGGCAGTTCGGGCGGCAATGCAGCGGCACCCACCAACGTCTACCACGGCGCCGCGCCGGGCGTCGAAGGTTTGACAAAGGCGATCGCCAAAGCGCACGGCGCGGTAGCCGAGTCGCAGCGCAACGTCCAAGAGCAGGCCGGCCACGCCCAGGCGCTCACCGGCGAAGCTCAGGCGTCCGCGACGACGACGCACACGACGGCCGCCGGCAAGACCTCACAAAGCGTGACGGTTACCCACAAGACGAATGCCGCGCCCAGCCTCGCGCGCAGGAGGGTCACGAGCTCTCGCAAGACGAGCATTCAAGCGCACGGAACCACCACGACCGTTACTCACACAAGCACCACCACGGTGCACAAGGCAACCCCTGTACACAGAGTCGCGGCGCCCACCGACAAACCCACGATTCGCGTGCACAGCACCGTCAAGCACTCTTCTACCAAGCCTGCTCAGCAGGTGGCTGTCGAACACGAGCTCGCCCAGGGCAAGACAGTGATGCTGTTCTTCTGGACTCCGAGCTCCACCGTCGACCAGCAGAACGTCGCCCAGGCAAAAACGCTCGTTGCGCGCTCCAAAGGTACGCTCACGCTGCACCTGGCATTGGCAAATCAGGTGGGCGAGTTCGGCACGATCACCGAAGTCGTCCACGTCTACCAGACGCCGACGATCCTGATCGTCAACAAGCACGGAGTCGTGAGCACGCTAACAGGGCTCACCGACGTGTTCGCACTCGAACAAGCAGTGCAAGAAGCGCAAAGCGCCATAGTCTGAAGAGCCGCGGCGGCTACGTGAGATGTGCGCGCTCAACGTGAGGCGCTCGCCTCTGCCGCGTACTCGCAGCCGAGCGCGGCCTCTTACACTCGACGGACATGAACGTCGAGATGTTCACCCAGCACTTGCAGTTCCCGCGACATCGTGGCCACACTCCTGTCGATGCCTGTAGCGCCGCCGCCGGTGGCGCGGCCTGCGGCGACCTGGTCCGCATTTCGCTCGCCGTCGATCGCTCAAGTCCAGACGGGCGCATTCTCGACGCGGGCTTCGACGCGAGCGGCTGTGGCGCGGCCATTGCCGCGGGCAGCGCGACCGTTGAACTGATCGGCGGTGCAAGCCTGCTGAACGCCGCACGCATCGGCGCCCCCGAGATCGCGGCCGAGCTCGGTGGCCTCAGCCCGGCAAAGCAGCATGCGGCCGAACTGGCCGCCGACGCGCTGCACCGCGCGCTCGGCTGGGCGGCTCGCGAACAAGCCGGGCTCGCCTACTCGGATGCGCGCACGCTGGTGGCGATGAGCGGCGGCGTCGACAGCGCAGTTGCGGCGATGCTCGTTGCCGAGCATGGCGGACAGGCGGTGGCGGTAACACTCGAGCTGTGGTCGGATCCCGAGAACGACGGCGAGCGCAGTTGCTGCTCGGCTCAGGCCGTACGCTCGGCCCGCTCGCTTGCGCACAGTATGGGAATGGCACATTTCTCGATCGACCTACGCGAGGAGTTCCGCGCCGGCGTCGTGGACGGCTGGCTAACAGACCACGCCGCCGGCCTCACGCCCAACCCGTGCGTGCGCTGCAACGGCAAGGTGCGCCTGGACGCGATGCTCGAATTGGCCGACCGGCTCGGCGCACAAAAGCTTGCCACCGGACACTACGCGCGCATCGAGTCGAGCGGGGAAGGCGAGCCTTTGCTGCGGATGGCGGTGGACGAGGGCAAGGACCAGAGCTATGCGCTTGCCGCGCTCGCACCAAGCTCTCTCGCACGCTTGCGCTTCCCGCTCGGCTCACTCACCAAGCCTGAAGTGCGCGAACATGCGGCGCAAGCGGGCCTCGAGGTTGCACGCCGGCCGGACTCCCAGGACTTGTGTTTCCTGGCGGGAACGCGCAGCAGCGATTTCCTGGAGCGCCACGGAGGCATAAAGCGGAGGGCGGGCGCTGTCGTCGATGGCCAGGGACGCAAGCTCGGCGAGCACGGTGGCGTTCATACGCTCACCGTGGGCCAGCGCCACGGTCTGGGCATCGGCGGTAGCCCAATCGAAGGGGTGGGGGGCCCGCTGTATGTGATCGCGACCGACGCACACTCGAACACGGTCACGGTCGGCCCACGCGAGCAACTGCGCACCGCGGCGGTGAGCGTGCGCGAGGTCACCTTGCACCGCGATGGCGGCCAGGTGGACGCGGTTAAGGTTCGTTATCGAGGCCGACGTATGCCCTGCAGGGTGCAGGACCAGCCAAATGCAGGTCTGCACGAGCGCCTGGAGCTCGAGATGCTCGACCCGATCGAGCGTACCGCTCCCGGTCAGATCGCATGCCTGTACGAGGGCGACGTGATCGTCGGTTACGGCACGATCGCCCTTTGACGGATGCGTGTCCTGGCGCTTGACTACGGCAGCGCGCGCTGTGGCTGCGCGCTGAGCGACCCGACCGGGACGATCGTCACGCCGATCGCCGTTGTCGCGCGGCCCGCTAGTCGCCGCGGGCTCGCGGAGCTGACACGGCTCGTGCAGGAGCGCGAGGTGCAGCGCGTTGTCGTGGGACTGCCGCTGTCCTTGCGCGGTGAGGATACGCAGCAGACAAGCGAGACGCGCGACTTCGCCGCGACGCTCTCCAGTCGCCTCGGTGAGGTCGTCCCGGTCGAGCTCTACGACGAGCGCTTCACCACGCGCATCGCCGCACACGTCGAGCAGCCCAGCACCAGCGAGGACTCGCGCGCCGCGGCCGTGCTGCTGGAGGATTGGCTCGCTAGATCCCAGTAGGGTCACGCGCTTGGCCAGGGATCGCGGATCGAACATGTCCGAAGAACGCACCGAAGCGGAGCGCGAACGCGCCCGTGAAGAGCGCGAGCGGCGCCGTCTGCAAAAGGCGGGGGCAGGTACACCGCCGCTACCGCCGCCGCTCGCCGGTCCCGAGTTGAGCGATACAGCCCCATCGAGAGAGCCGATCTACGACGCCGGTATTCCCGCGGTCGAGTCAGAGCTCGCCGAACCGACGTATGTCCCATCGAAGCAGCCACCTGTAACGCCCGCACCGCTACCCGCCAGGGGCCCTGCGATGCCCGCGCCCTTGCCTGCCAGGCAGCCACCTGTAGTGCCCGCGCCCCTACCCGCCGGCTCGCGCCTGCGTCGCCCGCATCTGTACGGAAAACAGGCGCGAGGCTCGCGGAAATTCGCGGCTCGTGCCGGAATCGCGCTGGTGCTGATAGTCGTGCTCGGTGCTATCGGCTTTGGTGCAGTGCGCCTCTCACACCACTCGGCACGCCCAAAAATCCCCCCAATCCCCAAGATCGTGAAGATCGTCATCCCCGAGGGATTCACTCGTGCCCAGATCGCGGTGCTGGCACATCGAGACGGACTCAGTGGCAGCTATCTGTTGCCGTCCAAGCACTCCAGTGAAATCGACTTCGCGCACTACGGCGCACCGACGAGCACCCCCAACCTCGAAGGGTTCCTGTTTCCCGCCACCTATGAAATGTATGTCGGCGCTCCGGCCTCTCAGTTGGTCTCGGAGCAGCTGAGCGCGTTTCGCGAAAACTTCGGCGGCGGCGAGGTGGATCGCGCGCGCGCGCTTGGGATCACCCAGTATCAGCTGCTGATCGTGGCCTCGATCATCGAACGCGAGGCAGCGATCCCGCACGATCGTCGGCTGGTCGCGGCGGTCATCTACAACCGCCTGCGTCTGAACATGACACTGGGAATCGACTCCACGCTGCGCTACGCGCTACGCAACTTCTCGACTCCGCTGACCGAAGCCGAGCTGCACAGCGACTCCCCTTACAACACGCGCACGCACACAGGCCTGCCGCCGACGCCCATCTCAAACCCGGGAGTCGCCGCGATCCAGGCCGCGGCGCACCCAGCACACGTCTCCTACCTGTACTACGTCGCCGGCGCCGACGGCTGCGGCGAGGAGGTCTTCTCCACTAGCTACGCGCAGTTTGAAAAGAACGCCGCGGCTTACCGTGAGGCGATCGCCAAAAACGGTGGACGCGTGCCCGCATGCGACAAGAAGGGCTGAGCGATGCACCGCCTCGCCACAGTGAGACGTGCAACGAGGATAGGTGTGCGCTGATGCCAAAGCTGGGTGTCATCGGTTGGCCGATAGCCCACAGCCGCTCGCCGGCTATGTTCCGCGCGGCGTTCGAGGCTTGCGCGATGAGAGACTGGAGCTATCAGGCCCTGCCGTTGCCTGAGGAGCTTTTCGAGCAGACCGTGCGCGCGCTGGGCGCAAGCGGCTTCCTCGGGGCGAACGTCACGATTCCGCACAAGCACGCGGCACTGGAGCTAGCCGACCAGGCGAGCGCTCCGGCGCACGCGATCGGGGCCGCCAACACGCTCACTTTCGGTGCAGGGGAAACGATCGAGGCGCACAACACCGACGCGCCCGGCCTGATCGCCGCGCTCGGGCGCTTGACTGGGATGCCGGCCCACCCGAGCGTCCTCGTGCTGGGCGCCGGGGGCAGTGCGCGCGCCGCCGTCTGGGCCCTGCAGGACGCCGGCGCCGCCAGTGTCTCGGTATGGAATCGCAGCCATGAGCGAGCACGGGAATTGGCGCAGGATCTCGGCGCCGATGCGGTCGCAAAGCCGCTTGCAGCCGACCTGCTGATCAACTGCACGTCGGTCGGACTGCAACGGTCGGCCACTGAGGCCGAGGCGCTCAACCAACTGGAGATGACCGCCGATCACGTCGGTAGGTATGCCTATGTCATCGATCTGGTCTATGGAGACGGCCCAACGCCACTGCTCGCCGCCGCCCAAGCCCACGGAGCGGTCACGGTCGGAGGTCTCGAGGTGCTCGTCGCCCAGGGTGCGCTCAGCTTCGAGCACTGGACCGGCAGGGCAGCACCGCGCGAGGCGATGCGCCGCGGGGCTGGAATCGAGGACGCAACGGGTTAGCCTCCTCCTGGGCCAAGGGCGAGGGCGATGAGCACCCCTCCCAATGGCCTGCGCGACGAGAACGACATCTTCGGCGAGGCCGAACCAAGGGTGAGCGTCGAGATCGACCGCGACGAGCCTTCCCGCGAGATGCCGGGCGACGTGGATGGACGGCCCCTCACGGGTGGGGTGGATAGAGGCGTAGACGTAGGGGACCCGTACGCCTCGAACTACGGCTCAGGCGTCGAGCAGTCCGATCGCGACAAGCCCGAGGAGATAGCCGGTGTCACGAGCCCGAGTCGCCGCGGCTCCTCGGGCCGTTTTCTAACTGACGTGATCGTCGACATGGGTCTCGCTCAGCGCGAGCGCGTCGACAGTGCGATCGAGTCCTCGCGCAACGAAGGCATCACGCCCGAGCGCGTGCTGCTTGCAAGCGGAGCGATCACCTCCGACGGGCTTGCCCGTGCGCTTGCCGAGCGCTACGGCCTCGACCACCTCGACCTGGACATCTTCCCGGTCGACATGGGCGCTGCCAATCTCGTAATCAACAGTGCCGCCAAGCGCTATCAGGCGGTGCCGGTTGCGTTCGTCGACAAACGCACGCTGTTGCTGGCGATGGCCGACCCTTCCAACGTCTTGGCGGTGGACGACGTCGCGATCATGACCGGCTACGAGGTGCGGGTCGCCGTTGCCTCGCCTGACGCGATCGGCGATTTGATCTCGCGCATGGCGCGCCTGGAGGACGTCGTCTCCGGCGACGCCGCCACAGCCGAGGAGGCAGAAGAATCGAGCGCCGACATCGTCAACCTGCGCGAGACCGCCGACGACGCGCCGGTGGTCAAGCTGGTCAATCAGATCGTCGCCCAGGCGGTTGAGCTTGGCGCCTCCGACGTGCACCTCGCTCCCGACGGCCACGAGGTGCGCGTCCGCGTGCGCGTAGATGGAATTCTGCAGGACATCACCACCGTTCCACGGCGCATGGCCGCCGGAGTCGTCTCGCGCGTGAAGATCATGGCCGAACTCGACATCTCCGAGCGACGCCTGCCCCAGGACGGTCGCGTCAGCCTCACCGTCGACAGCCGTCACATCGACCTGCGCGTCGTCACGCTGCCGAGCGTGCACGGCGAGTCGATCGTGATGCGCATCCTCGACAAGGACTCGGTCGTGATGAAGCTCGAGAAGCTGGGTATGGCCGACGCCGAGCGCGACCGTTTCGAACGCGCCTTCCATGAAACCCACGGCGCCGTGCTCGTCACCGGCCCGACCGGCTCGGGCAAGTCCACGACCCTGTACGCGGCGCTGTTGGCGCTGAACACGCCCGAGAAGAACATCATCACCGTCGAGGACCCGGTCGAGTACCAGATCGCCGGGCTCACACAGGTGCAGGTCTCGGCCAAGTCGGGGCTCACCTTCGCGACCGGCCTGCGCGCAATGGTGCGCGCCGATCCCGACATCATCATGGTGGGGGAGATCCGCGACCGCGAGACCGCCCAGATCGCGGTGGAGTCGGCGCTCACCGGGCACCTCGTGCTCTCCACGCTTCACACAAACGACGCTCCGTCGGCGATTTCACGCCTGACGGAGATGGGGATCGAGCCGTTTCTCGTTGCCTCGGCGCTCGATTGTGTGTTGGCTCAGCGCTTGGCGCGCATGCTCTGCTCCAACTGCAAGCAGCGCACGATCGTGTCCGCCGAGGTGCTGCGCGACAACGGCTACAAGGCGCTGGTCGACCTGGAGGCATACGAGCCGAACGGCTGCCGACGCTGCGCCGGCACCGGCTATCGCGGCCGTCTCGGCATCTACGAGGTGATGACGCTCTCCTCTGAGATCCGCAACCTCACGCTGGAGCGCCGTTCCGCCGAGGAGATTCGTGAGGTGGCGGTCCGCGAGGGGATGCGCCGCCTGCGCGACGATGGCCTTGAGAAGGTGCGTCAGGGCCTGACTTCGATCGCAGAGATCGCCCGCGTGATCGGCAGTAGTTGAGATGTGGCGCTCGTCTGCCGATAAGGGGCCCATGAGGACACGTGCGCGGATTGCAACCGACCGCTTGAGCTACAGAGGGGCGCGACGATGAGCATTGACTTTGCCGATCTCTTGATGGAGGTCGTGGCGCGCAAAGCCTCAGACCTGCACCTCGCCGCCGGCGCACCGCCAACGGTGCGTGTGCGCGGACGTCTCGACCGCCTCGAGGGCTATCCCGAGCTGTCGGGTACCGACACGCGCGAGATCGTCTACTCGATCCTCTCTGGCGACCAGCGCCAGCGCCTGGAGACCAATTGGCAGCTGGACTTCGCCTACTCGATCCCAGGTCACGCCCGCTTCCGCGTCAATGCCTACTTCCAGCGCGGCGCCGTCGGCGCGGCCTTCCGCCTGATCCCCTTCGGCTTGACCTCGATCGACCAGCTCGGCCTACCGGCGATCACGCACGACCTGACGCGCAAGCCACGTGGCTTCGTGCTCGTCACCGGCCCGACCGGCTCGGGCAAGTCCACGTCGCTCGCGGCGATGCTCGACGAGATCAACGCCACGCGCGAGGAGCACATCATGACGATCGAGGACCCGATCGAGTTCCTGCATGGGCACAAGAAGTGCATCGTCAACCAGCGCGAGCTCGGCTCCGACGCGCACTCTTTCGCCGATGCGCTCAAGGCCGCACTGCGCCAGGACCCCGACGTGATACTGGTCGGAGAGATGCGCGACCTGGAGACGATCTCCACGGCTTTGACCGCGGCTGAGACAGGCCATCTCGTGTTCGCCACGTTGCACACACAGGACACAGCGCAGACGGTCGACCGCATCATCGACGTGTTCCCGCCCGAGCAGCAGGGCCAGGTCCGCGTGCAGTTGTCGGTCGCCCTGCAGGGCATCGTCACCCAGCAGCTGCTGCCGACCGCCGACGGCTCCGGACGTGTGGCCGCATGCGAGGTGCTCGTACCCAACCCGGCTGTGCGCAACCTGATCCGCGAGGGCAAGACCCACCAGATCTACTCGGTCCTGCAGACCGGCTCGGCCCAGGGCATGCAGACGATGGACGCTGCGCTGGTCTCGCTCGTGCGCACTGGCAAGGTCTCCCAGAAACTGGCCGAAGAACGCTCCTCCGCACCGGAGGAGCTGCGTCGTCTTCTCGGCTCCGGATCGCTGGCGGCGGCATGAGATGAGCACCTATGTCTTCAAGGCGATGGATCTCGCCGGCGTCAAGGCGCGCGGTGAGATCGACGCCGACTCCAAGGAAGCGGTCTCAAATCAGCTGAAGTCGCGTGGCATGATCGTGCTCGACATCGCCGACAAGCACGCCTCGCGCGAGATCGAGCTCAGCTTCATGAAGACGGTCAAGGCTGGAGAGCTTGCCGTTTTCTCGCGCCAGCTGGCGACGATGATCTCCTCTGGCCTGTCGATCCTGCGCGCGCTGTACGTGCTCGAGGAACAGACCGAGAACAAGTTCCTCAAGGAAACGGTCGTCCAGGTGCGCAAGGACGTCGAGGCGGGACTCTCGCTGTCGGGCGCGATGGAATCGCATCCGAAGGTCTTTAACCCGTTGTTTGTCGCAATGACGCGAGCAGGAGAGGCAGGCGGTCTGCTCGAGGGCTCGCTGATGCAGGTCGCCGACCAGCTGGAGAAGGAAGCGTCGCTACGTCGCCAGATCCGCTCGGCGATGATCTACCCGGTGCTCGTCATCACTTTCGCGGTGGCCGTGATGATGGCGCTGGTGGCGTTCCTGGTGCCGGTGTTCGTCGGCGTCTTCAAGCAGTTCGGGGGCAAATTGCCTGCGATCACCCAGGTCTCAGTGGACATGTCCCATGCTGTCCTGGGCTACTGGTGGGCGATGTTCGGAGGTGCGGGCCTGTTGGCATTCACCTTCATCAAGTGGAAGAAATCCAAGTGGGGCCGCCCGCAATGGGATCGCTTCCGCCTGCGCGTGCCGATGAAGATCGGCACGATCGTCCAGCAGGTCGCGGTCGCGCGCTGGTCGCGCACGCTCTCCTCGCTGATGAGCGCCGGCGTGCCACTGCTGCTGGCGCTTGAGATTGTCGGCAAGACCGGCGGCAACATCGCCGTCGAGGAAGCGATGGACGGCGTGATCGCGTCGGTCAAGCGTGGTGGCACACTCGCAGAGCCGCTCTCCAAGACGACGATCTTCCCGACAATGGTCACGCACATGGTCGGCGTCGGCGAGGAGACGGGCGCGCTCGATGCAATGCTCGCCAAGGTGGCAGACTTCTACGAGGACCAGGTGGAAGCGTCAGTGAAAGCGCTCACCTCGATCCTCGAGCCGATCATGATCATCGTCATCGGCTCGATCGTCGGCTTCATCGTCATTTCGATGTACATGCCGATGTTCACCGTCTATAACCACATCGAATAATCGCCCTTGGATCCCGCACGCGCCAAGGGCGCGCGTTGCTATGGGGACGGTTTGGGGGTGACTTGCAGGCGGCGGTCTTTCACCGAAAGAGAGATCCGTCCGTCGAGTAGCTCCAGCAGTTCGTTGCCCACCAACTCGGCGCGCCAGCCGCGCAGGGTGCGCACGTCGGCTCGCTCGCCGGCGCGCTGAGCGATCACGATCGCCTGCAGATCGGCGCGTGCTGCCAACAGCTCGTAGGCGAGATCCGCTTCGCGTGCGCGGGCTCTGACGAGCGCCTCGCAGAGCGCGATCAGCGGCACGTCATCGGGACGCGGTTGTGGCGGGCGAGGGTCGCTCACCAGCGGCTCGTGGCTTTCCTGCAGGCCGCGTTCCACGACTTCCAGCAACTCACCGCCGCGCTTGCGCAAGCTGCTCTGGGCGACGCCACGGATGTCTTCCAGCTTGCGCACGGAGGTCGGCTTGCGCTTCGCGATCTCTACGAGCGCGGCGTCGCCGAGCACGCTCTGCACCGGCTTGTCGCGCTCCTGGGCGGTGCGCTCACGCCAGGCGACCAGCTCGCGGGCAACATTCTGGGAGGGCGCGCTCATGCCTCTGACACGTGGCAGCCTCGCGAAGATCGCGTCGAGGTCGCGCTCGTCGCTGACCTTCTCCAGGAACTCACACTCCTCGCGCGCCCACTGCAGGCGCCCCGCCTCCTGTAGGCGGCGCTCCAGCTCGGCGGCGAGCGCGGTCAGATGCACCACGTCCTCTCGCGCATAGGAGAGCTGCTCGGCCGAGAGCGGACGCGCGTCCCAACGCGTGAAGCTGGCGCTCTTGGCGAGCCTGACTCCCAGCATTTCGGCCAGCAGGGTGTCATAGGAGGATTGCGCCGGCATGCCCAGGAAGCCGGCCGCGACCTGCGTATCGAAGATGTTGCTGACCTCGCAGCGAAGCGTGCGACGCAGCAGCGCGATGTCCTGACGCCCGGCGTGCACCACAACCTCGATCTGTGGATCGGCCAGCACCTCGGCGAGCGGTTCGCCTTGCAGCGGCCCGCCGAGTGGGTCGACGATCTCGATGCGCTCGTCTCCACGGCCATCGGGGACGGCGAGCTGAATCAGGCAGAGCAACGTGCGATAGCGGCCCTCGCCCATGAACTCGGTGTCGAGTGCGATCTGGTTGGCCGCGCGTGCCTGTTGCGCGACCTGCTCGAGCACGCTCGTAGCGCCCGGGTCGCTGGTACTCGCAGAAGGTGCCGTCACCGTTCTATCCTCGCCGATCGTCCGCTGTTTCGCTGTGTGGGGCGCTCACGCGGCGTCGTGCTCTGCGACCTGTGCCGCCGGCAGGCGCATGACAAAGCAGGCGCCGGAGGGGTCGGGCGCAGTCTCGGACTCGCCAATGCCGTCTGTCCGCGCGGGCGGAATGTCCACAAGCGTCAGCGTGCCGCCCATGCGCGTCACGAGCTCGCGTCCGATCGCCAGGCCGAGGCCGAAACCGCTGCGCCCGGCGGAGGCGCTGCCGCGCTGGAAGCGCTCGAAGATCCGCTCGCGCTCGCCGGCCGGCACGCCAGGACCGGCGTCGCGCACGCTCACCTGCGCCCAAGACCCTTCGTTTGCGGCCTGGGTGTACACACGTGTCCCCGACGGCGCGATCCCGATCGCGTTGTCGAGCAGGATCCGTACGATCCGCGCCACCGCGCCCGGATCGCACATCGCCCAACACGGCTGTGGCGGCTGGCGCACCTCCAGCCGAACCGCGTGCTCGGCGGCACGACGCTCGAATTCGGCGGCCACCGCCCGGCACAGCTCGCCGAGCTCGACCGGCTCGGCGCGCAGCGAGATCTCGGCGTCGATGCGGCTGAGGTCGAGCAGGTCGGTGGCAAGGCTCGAAAGCCGGCGCGACTGCTCGCGGGCGCGCAGCGTACGCTCACGCGCATCGGCCAGGTCGAGCCGCTGCGGATCGAGGTCGTCTTCGAGTAGCTCCAAAGTACCGTCGAGTGAGGCCAGCGGGGTGCGCAGCTCGTGCGACGCGGTTGCCACGAACGCGTGGCGCGCCTGTATCTGGCGACGCAGGCGCGCCTGCATGCTCGCGAACGCGCGCGTCAGGTCGCCGATCTCATCGGGACGAGCGTCGAGACGAATCGGCGCGTCGAGCCCGTGGCGCTCCAGTTCGCCGGCCGCTTCGCGCAGGCGCTCCAAGCGTCGCAGCAGCGTCGTGGTGAGTGCGATTCCCAGCAGTAGCGCAATACCCAGCCCGACAGCTGCCGCCTCGAGGAATGCTTTCTTGACCACTTTCACGGTCGAGATCACATATTCCAGGCGCCGTACGAGCACGACCGCGTCGATCGGGCCGCCCTTTCCGATCTGGATCGGCTCGACCGCGACCAGATCGTCGCCGATCAGAGTGTGTACGCCGCTACCGGTGCGTAGAGCCCGCCGCGCCTGGGCGTAGTAGTCGGGCACGTCCAGGTCCTGGTCGGCGGGCGCATAGATCGTGTCGAGCTTGTTGTTGAGTACCGTCACCTCGGCGCCAGAGCGATGGCGCAGCAGCGAAACGGTGATCGCCAATTCGCCGGCGTCCGGGCGTCCAGTGGTGGGATCGACCCCGATCTCTTCGAACTCCGGGCGCGAGGAGGAGATGGCGGCGTAGACGCCCGACTCGCCCTCCGAGCGCAGCCGTTGCTCTAGCGGGGAGAGCAGCGCGAGCGCCGCCACGGCGAGCGTCACGGCGCTCGAGAGCAGCAGCGCGGCGAGCATTCTGGGCCGAAGCCCCAGAACGTGCCGACGCAGGCCGGCGCGCGCTTTGGCGTCGCTACCGGGCCGCTCGGGCGGCTCGCTCACGGCTCCTGGAAACGGTACCCGGCGCCACGCACCGTCAAGATCAGCTTCGGCTCCTCGGGCTTCTCCTCGACCTTCTCGCGCAGGTGTCTGATGTGCACGTCGATCGCCCGCGGGTCGCGATAGGCCGAGTCGCCCCAGATCGCGCGCAACAGCTCCTGGCGGTTGAAGAGACGACCCGGTTCGCTCATCAGTTGGGCCAGCAGCTCGAACTCCGAGAAGGTGAGCTTGACCTGCTCGCCGCCCACCGTCGCCTCGCGATGGCTGCGGTCGAGCGTCACCGGCCCGATGCTGAGCACCTCACGGCCCATCGCGCGCGGGCCCGAGCGGCGCAGGACGGCGCGGATGCGGCTGCGCAGCTCGGCCAGGCCGAAGGGCTTGGTGACATAGTCGTCGGCGCCGGCCTCGAGCCCTTGCACGGCGTCGGCCTCCGTGTCGAGCGCGGTGAGCATGATGATCGGCACGATGTTGCGCTGCTCGCGCAACGTGCGGCACACGTCATAGCCGTTGGGACCGGCGCCGAGCGCAACATCGAGCAGGACCACGTCGAATTGCTCGCCGCCTGCGCGCTCGATCGCCTCGGCGCCGGTCGCGACGGCCTCGACCGTGTGGCCCTCCTTGGAGAAGGACCGCGTCAGCGTGTCGCGCAAAGGGGCCTCGTCGTCCACAACGAGAATGTGCATCGAAGCGGTTGCGTCCATGGTACTTACGCTACTGCCTTGCGCGGACCCCGGAGCCCAGCGGTTTTGCCAATGCGTGCGAAGCCGATCTCCCGCCCGCGCGCGCGGGGCATCGGACTTGGCAGCTGCCACAACACGCCCCCGCGCAGGCCCGCCTGACGCGAGATGTCGGTCCCGTGGGCGCGTATCCACAGCGCGACCGGGGCGCAGCCGGCTGCCGTATGCGGCGAGGTGCGGGTGCACACGGAGTCCAGGAACGCGTAGCGCACTTCGTCCCGAGCGATCAGCGCCTTCAGCTGAGGCACCGTCGTGAAGGGGATGCCGTTGTAGGTGGTGAGCATCAGCACAGGTCGCTGGTCCTGCACGATCAACGAGGCGACGCTCGTCGAGGATCCCGCCGCCAGCTCGTAGCGGGCTCTCCCCTGGTGGGCGAGCAGATAGGCGCTGAGTGCTCGCTGCTCGATCGGGTTCAAGGCGCCGACGTTGCCGGCGTCGCTGCTCTTTGCTTCGACCGCTTCCACACTTGCCACGAGCGGGACGGCGAGCAGTGCCCCCAGCGGCAACGCGAGCAGTCGCGCGCGGCTTTGAAGGGCCGCTACGAGGCCGACACCGATCCCGAGCATGGCAGCGACGGCCGGTGTGAAGCTCTCGACGTAGCGTGGGTGCAGGCGCGCCATCGCGCTGAACAGGACGAGCCCGGTGAGCAGCCACACGAACACGCCGATCGCCGTCGCACGCTGCACGCGTCCGGTTTTGCCGCGCAGCACGGAGATCACGACGGCGATGCCGAGCAACAGCGCCATCAAAGCCTCCCAACCGAGCCACTTGGCCGGCAACTGGCCGCTGCGGGCAAGTAGGCGTGTCGGGGATGGGGGAGTGATGGGCGTGCCTGTCGATGTGAGTTCGCCGCTGCCACGACCGTGGGGCGCAACGGGCGTACCCACTTCCGCGGTTTTGCCGCTCAACCGTTCGCTGCCGTTGAAGACGAACGCCGCGTTCCAGGCGCTGCCGTTGGTCGAGCCGATCGCGTACGGGCGCTCGTGCGCTCCGAACAGCAGTGTCGCGCTCAGCCACAGCAGCGCGACCACGACATAAACGACCGCGGCCGCGGCGAACCTGGCGACGCGGCGTGCAAACTCTCTGCTGCGGCCGCTCTCGCTTGTGCGCGGCAGCCCCAACCAGGCGAGTACGAACAAGCCCGGCAGCGCCACAACCGACTCCAGCAACTTCACGTTGAATGCCACTCCGAGCACCGCCGCTGCCGCCAGCAGCCACGCTGTCTTGCCGCTCTCGCAGGCGCGCACCACCATCAACAGGGCGAGTACCAGCAGCAGCATCATGACCGCGTCCATCGTGTCGCTGCGCGCCGTGATCACCTCGATCGGCAGCACCGCGAGCGCAAGCGCCGCCACGAGCCCAGCGATCGCACCGAACGGACGCTTGACGGCGGCGTACAACAGCGGCACCGAGAGCGTGCCGGCAAGCGCCTCGGGTAGCTTCAGCGAGGTCGAACCCCAACCAAACAGCTTCACGCTTGCCACCTGCAGCCACAGATCGACAGGTGGCTTGTCGATCGAGACGCTACCCCCGGGCTCGTAGGCGCCGAAGAAGAAGTTGTGCCAGGAGACACCCATGCTGCGTACAGCGGCGTCGTAGAACGGGTCGAGTCGAACAGCGCCGAGATCGACCAATCTGAGAGTCGCCGCCAGCGCTGTGATCAGGGCGAGGGCGAGCCAGCGCAAAGGGATTGTGGGCGACCTCACGCCCGCAACGCTAATCCAGGACGACCCCACGCGCTCAGCCCGCGCGCGCCAGAAGCGTGCGCGGGTAGGTAGTGTGAGGCCCCATGAGCGATGCAGACGAACGCAAGCCGGCGGGCGCCGAGCGTCCGCGCCGCGGCTCCTCCGAGGACGAAGGCGAGCAGGACGAGGTCGAGACGACAGCAGCCGAGTCTCAGGAGCCGCGCCCCTGCATGCCCTGCCACGGCAGCGGCAAGGTCATCTCCAACCTTGGCGGCGAGTCCAGCGAGGTCACCTGTCCCTGGTGTCGCGGTGGCGGCGAGCGCCTGACCGGGCTCGACGCGCAGGAGTTCCACCAGCAGCAGGTCGCCCAATCGGGCGACTGACAGCGGTTTCTCCAAAAATAAAGCTCGCCTCAAGTGCAATGTGTCCACGTTGGATGCAGCGCTAAAGCGCCCCCTCCGAGCGGTCGATGAAGGCGCTGACAAGCCAGACCGCGGTGCAAGGCAAACGCCCACAGAGGGTGTAAGGCAAAGCCGGCGGATCCTCTGTCGATCGTAATGGTCGGCGAGGCGACGCACCGTCGTTGAGAGACGGTTGAATCGGGGCTGGCGCCCTAGATAAGAAAGAGGACGCAAAATGCTATATCGACTGCGCCAGCGCTCGAAAGATGAGGGTGGCTTCACGCTCATCGAGCTCCTGGTGGTAATCCTGATCATCGGCATCCTGGCCGCGATCGCCATTCCTTCGTTCCTGAACCAGAAGAGCAAGGCCAGCGATGCGGCTGCCAAGGAACAAGTGAAGACCGGTCAGACCACGATGGAGACGTACTCGACCGAAAACAACGGCAGCTATTTGGGCGCGGAAATCGCGAAGTTGCAGGCCATTGAGCCTACTCTCAAGGACGAAACAACGGCTAAATTCTCGGTTACCTCTGCATCTGCCACTGGCTATGTCATCAAGTCGGTAGCCAAGGGCACGGAAGATGAATTCATCATCACGAACACTGCTGGTGAAATCGCGCGTACCTGCGTGGCGAAGAGCGCCAGCAACAAGGGCGGTTGCCCGACCGGTAGCTGGTAGTCAACAGTATCCAGGCTTTGTCGCTTGGAAAAGCATAGTTGCAAACGGGGGCGGCCATTGGTCGCCCCCGTTGTTTGTCTTACGTTAGGAAGATATGTTGCATCTGCTCATCGAAGCTCAAGCTCTCGGTGCTGAAATGCCGATCACTCAGCAGTCAGGCACGTAGTACGGCAAGCACGGACTGCGAAGACAAAGTCGACGGCTCTCACAGCCGGGTCGCAAATGGGCGACACACGGGCACTGGCATCCACGAACATCAAGCAAGGCTAGGAGTTGCCGGTGAGACACCAACGACATTTGCGGGTAAGGGGGGAGTCGGGCTTCACGCTGATCGAGTTGCTGGTCGTGATCTTGATCATCGGCATCCTGGCTGCGATCGCGATCCCCGCTTTCCTCAACCAGAAGAGCAAGGCCAGCGACGCCTCCGCCAAGGAACTCGTGCATGAGTCCCAGGTCGCTGCCGAGACGATCGCGACCGACTACAGCGGTAGCTACAAAGAAGTCACGCAGGCCAAGATCAACGAATACGAAAAATCGATCCCGATCACGGAAGCAACCGGTAAGAACGGCTACCTCAAGGTCGCAAAAGAACTCGAAAGCGGCATCGGCTACGAATTGGAAACCGAAGCTCCGGGCACAAAAGACACATTCAAGCTCGTCAACAAAGCGGGCGCCGTCACGCGCACATGTAAAGCCGCGAGCGCAAGCAATGCTGGTGGTTGCCCGACCGGGTCCTGGTAGGACCCCGGGGCGCAGCGGTTCTCGGCGCAGGTGTTATCAGGACAGCTGGAGAGGGCGGCCATATGGCCGCCCTCTCTGCGTCTGGGCGGTATTGGGTACCTTTTACCGCCAGCATTGGGTGTCCTCCGGCGAGCGTCTCAGAATGCCATCGCGCCAGGGCCGCTCGGGCGATATTGGGCGAACGATTGCAGAAGCGCTCAAGTGCGACGCGCCGCCCGCCGATCATCCGTCCATGGAGACAGCAACCTTTGCGGGGGTGTTTGGAGCGATGATCGGATCGTTCCTGAACGTCGTCGTATACAGGCTGCCGCGCCGCGAGTCGCTCGTGCGCCCGGCCTCGCACTGCACCGCCTGCGGGACGGCGATCAAGCCCTACGACAACATCCCCGTCGTCTCGTGGCTATTGCTGCGCGGACGCTGTCGCAACTGCTCGGCCCCGATCTCCAAGCGCTATCCGCTCGTCGAGGCGTTTGCTGCTCTGTTGTGCGTGGGCGCTGTGCTCGCAGGCGGTAGCTCAGCCACGATCGCGCTCAACGTCGCCTTCATCCTCTTGCTTGTGCCGATCGCGCTGATCGACGCCGAGCACCGCATCATCCCCAACCGCCTTACCGCGCTTGGAGCGATCCTCGCGCTTGCAATCGGTACTGCGCTCGACCCAAGCGGCGAGCCCGCGCGTCTGATAGCCGGCGCTGCCGCGGGCGGCGCGCTGCTGATCGCCGCGATGGCCTACCCGGGCGGTATGGGCATGGGTGACGTCAAGCTTGCCGGCGTAATGGGCCTGTTCCTCGGCAGCGCGGTCGCGCCGGCGATGCTCGTCGCGCTGCTGGCCGGGGTGCTGTTTGGCGCACTGATTCTTGGACGCCAAGGTGCGCAAGTCGCACGCAAGACCGCCGTGCCGTTCGGACCGTTCCTAGCCTTCGGCTCGCTCGTGGCGATCTTCGTCGGCGAGCCGCTGGTGAACCTGTACACAACCCACTTCCTGAACTGATGGACGCCATGGAACCTGGACATACCGATAGCGAGGAGCTCAGCCTGCTCAGGCCGACATCGATCGTCGTCGATGCGCCGCCAGAGCCACCGGCTGCCGACACGGTTGCGATCGAGTCGGCCAAGCGCAAGATGCCGTCGCTCAACGCTTCGATCTCCATGTCGAGCCTCAAGCCGAGTCGTGCCGGTCGCTCGCGTGGCGCGACGCTCGTCGGCCTGGACATCCAGCCCGGCTATGTGAGCGCGGTTCAAGCGCGTGTCAACGGCTCGATCCAGGTGCAGAAGGCCGCAGGCGCCGCACTGCCACCCGACACGATGCGCGAGGGCGAGGTGCTCGACGGCACTGCGCTGGCCGACACGCTGCGTGAGATGTTCCGCGAGTCCAAGCTCGACAAGCGCGTTCGCATCGGCGTCGCCAACCAACGCACCGTGTTGCGCACGCTCGAGCTACCGCCGCTGACCGACCGCAAGGAGCTGGCGACGGCCGTGCGTTTCCAGGCCGAGGACCAGGTGCCGATGCCGCTCGACAACGCGGTGCTCGACTTCCACGCGCTCGGCGTGATCGACACGCCCGCCGGCCCGCGCCAGCGCGTGATCGTCGTCGCCGCCCAGCGCGACATGGTCGAACGCCTGATCGCCGCGGTTCGCGCCGCGGGTTTGCGCCCCGAGGGCGTCGACCTCTCGGCCTTTGCCTTGATCCGCTCGCTGCACAGGGCAGACGAGGATCACGCAGGTCGCGTGTTGTACCTGAACATCGGTGGGCTCACGAATATGGCGATCGCCGAGGGCACCGTCTGCCGCTTCACACGTGTGATCGGTGGGGGCCTGGAGTCGATGGCCGCCGACATCGCCGAGCGCAACAGCATCAAGCTGACCGAAGCGCGCGAGCTGCTGGCGGCGGTCGACCTCGACGCACCATCTTCGGTCGCACCTTCGCTCTATGCGGACAGTGCCCCGCAGGAGCCGCAACCCTCCGATCCGGTACCTGTCGCGCCGCAGAAGCCCGCGATCGATGTGCGTCCGGTCCTCTCGAGCGGCGTGCGCGAGATCGCCGGCGAGGTGCGTAACTCGCTGGACTTCCATCGCTCCCAGGACGGCGGTGGTGAGGTCTCGAGCATCGTGCTCAGTGGCTCGGCGCTACAGATCTCAGGTTTCGCACGAGCGCTGCAGAGCGAGCTGCGCGTGCCCCTGATCCCGCAGACGGTCGGCGTGCTCGACGAGCGCGCTGCAGGCGAGGTCTCAGCCGAGCGGCTTGCCGTCGCGACGGGCCTCGCAGTCGAGGAGGCGCCGCGATGAAGGCCGTAAACCTGATCCCCGGCGAGCAGCGCCAGGGCGCCGGTGGGCTCTCTGATCTGACCGGCCGCTCCGGCGGCGGCGCGCTGATCGTGCTCGGTGTGATCGTGGCGCTCGCGGTCATGATCGCGATGTACGGCAGCGCTCATCACAGCATCTCAAGCCAGAACGGCGAAGTCGCTCAGATCAAAGCCGAGACGAGCGTGGTCGAAGCTCGCACAGGACGGCTAACGCCCTACACCAACTTCGTTTCGATGGCCGATCAGCGCACAGAGACCGTAGCTCAGCTCGTCCAAGCGCGCTTCGATTGGTCCCATGCCCTGCACGAGCTTGGTCGCGTACTGCCTGCCGGCACCTCGCTCAGCGCGCTACACGGCACAGTCGGAGCCGGTGGAACGACCGCCAGCGCTACCGTCACTACGACAGCCGCAGCCGGCGCGACGCCCGCTTCGAGTACGCCTCCAGGCAGCACCCCGATCTTCACACTCACCGGTTGCGCCACCAGCCAGACAGTCGTCGCTCAGGCGCTCCAGCGTTTGCGTCTGATGGACGGCGCCAGCGAAGTGCAGTTGCAGAGCTCGACCAAGGCCGAAACCGGCGGTGGGAGCGGGGCCAGTGGTGGAAGCGGCGCGACCGGCAGCTGTTCTGGCAGCGACCCGAGCTTTACAACTCAAGTGACGTTCGTCGGACTGCCCGCGGCGCCTGCCACGAGCGTGCCCACGGCCGCGGGAGCCGCAGCAGCTTCCGCGCACAGCGCCGGCGCCACCGAGCCGGTCTCGGCAGGAGGTCCTTCGAAATGACAACACGCGATCGACTGATGCTGATTGGGATCGTTGCGCTTGCCGTGCTGCTCGGCGCTTGGTTTACGACGGTTGCGCCCGAGCGCGAACGAGCCGCGAAGATCAGCGCCGAAGTCGAAACGGCGCGCCAGCAGCTGGCGAGCGCCGAATCGGCTGCCGACAGCGCCAAGAACGCGCAGGCACAGTACTCGAGCGCCTACGCCTCGCTGGTGAGCCTCGGCCAGGCCGTGCCCGCTTCCGCGGAAACCCCCGGGCTCATATACACGCTGGACAAGGCCACGCACAGCCGCAACGTCGGCTTCACCTCGATCACCGCCGGCACCAGCGCCACGGCCAGTTCGAGCTCCAGCGCCGCCGCGACGGCGGCTACGCAAAACGCGACGTTCAGCCAGGAGCCGTTCACGTTCGTCTTCAACGGCAACTTCGTCGATCTCTACAAGCTGCTCGACCAGCTCGAAGGTTTCACCGTGCAAACCTCCGCGGGAGCGCTGCACGTCAATGGACGGCTGCTGACGATCGACAGCGTCAGCCTTGCTCCCAGCAGCGCCAGCGGGAGTGCTACCGCTTCGAGTAAATCCAAATCTCCGCGGCTGACAGGCACGATCAGCGCCACCGCCTATGTTCTTCCCGCGGGTGCGACACCGCTGGGCGGCGCGACTCCGTCCAGCCCAGCGGGCGCGGCGACGACGGCCTCCAGCACCTCCTCTAGCGGCTCGGCGGTCACACCCGCCGTCGTGAAGGCCACGCCATGATCGAGTTCCTGCAATCGCTGCGCTCCGACCTGTCTTCGCGGCGCCTGCTGCCATTTGTGGCCTTGGCCGCCGTCGCATTGATCGCCGCCGTCGCATACGCGGTGACCGGCGGCTCGGGCAGCTCGACTCCCGCGCCAGTGGCGAGCCTGCCAAGCATCTCGGTTACCGGCTCGGCGCCGGCGCTGCCGGTGACGGTTGCGCCGGCGAACCCGAACGAGGCCGTCTCCGAGACTCCGGGTGGCGTGCACTTCCAGAGCCAGGGACCCACGCGCGACCCGTTCATCCCATTGCCTTCGCCGCCCGTGACCAAAGCGGCGGAATCCTCCAGCTCCAGCGGCTCGAGCTCCTCCAGCGGCCCAAGCTCCGGCGGGTCGTCTTCCGGTAGCGGCGGATCCACGAGCAAAGGTTCCGGTGGCGGCCAGGAAGCGCCCGCCCCGGCCCCAAAGAAAACGAGCAAGCCGAAGTTCTCCTACGTCGTCTCCGTCTTGTTCGGGCCCGCCTCGACCACACCCGGTCAGCCCGCGACGCTCGCGCCCTACGAGGACATCAAGCCCGGAGATCCATTCCCTTCCAAGCAGAATCCGCTTATATCCTTCGAACGAGTCACGAACAACGGTGCCGGTGCCGTATTCAAGCTCGTCTCGCCGCCGATCCTGCACGGAACCGGCATCTGCCTGCCAAGCACCTCCGAATGCCAGACGATCGACCTCGAACCAGGGCACTCCGAGGAACTGGAATACATAGAAGCAAGCGGCCAGATCGTCGTCTACGAACTGAAGGTCGTGAGCATCGTCAAAGGTAGCGGCGCAAGCGCGGCAAGCTTGAAGCACCAGGACGCCGGCGCCGCGCGCGTGAGGCGCAAGGCCCACAGCAAATAAGCTACGGCGGAGATGACACTCCGCTTGATCACCGCCGGCGAGTCCCACGGACCCGGTTTGACATGCATCGTCGAGGGTCTGCCCGCGGGCTTGCGCCTGCGTCCGGAGGACCTCAACGAGGACATGGCGCGCCGCCAGCTCGGCCATGGCCGCGGCGGGCGTATGAAGATCGAGAAGGACACCGCTCGTGTAACGGCCGGCGTACGCCACGGCGCGACGCTCGGCGGGCCGGTCGCTCTGCAGGTCGAGAACCGCGACTACGCCAACTGGGAAGAGCGTATGTCCCCGTGGCCGGTCGACGCGGAGATCCCCGAGGTTCATCTGCCGCGCCCCGGTCACGCGGATCTCGTGGGCACGCAGAAGTACAAGCAGAGCGACGTGCGCAACATCCTCGAGCGCGCTTCGGCCCGCGAGACGGCGGCGCGCGTGGCGGGTGGCGCGCTCTGCAAGGCTTTCCTTGCCGCGCTGGGGGTGCAGGTTCGCTCGCACGTCATCCAGATCGCCTCTGTCCATGCGCCCGAACCCGCGCAGGCTTTGACACTCGCCGACTTCGACGAGGTGGACGCCTCGCCGGTGCGCTGTCTGGACGCCGAGGCTGGGCGCGCGATGGTCGCTGAGATCAACAGGCTGCGCAAGGCCAACGAGTCGCTCGGCGGGGTCTTCGAGGTGCAGTCCTTCGGGGTTCTCCCGGGGCTCGGCTCGCACATCTCCTGGGAGGAGCGCCTCGATGGCCGACTGGCGATGGGTATCCTCTCGATCCAGGCGATGAAGGGCGTCTCGATCGGCGACGGCTTTCAGATCGCCGGCGTGCCCGGTTCACAGGCGCACGACGAGATCTTCTACTCCGAGCAGCGCGGCTACTACCGCGAAACCAACCGCGCCGGCGGCCTCGAGGGGGGCATGACCAACGGCGAGCCGCTGATCGTGCGCGGCGCGATGAAGCCGCTGCCAACGCTGACCAAGCCGCTGCGCTCTGTCGATATCTCGAGCCATGAGGTAGCCGAGGCGCTGCGCGAGCGCACGGACTCGTGCACGGTGCCGGCTGCAGGCGTCGTCGGCGAGGCGATGGTCGCGCTCGTGCTGGCCGATGCCTACCGACGCAAGTTCGGTGGCGACCACATCGACGACACACGCCAAGCGCTGGATGCGTATTGCGAGCGAATCGGATGGTCGGCGCCTTGAGCGCCGCCCACTTGGGCGAGTATCGAGAGCGCCCGCGATGGCGCCAGTAGCCGACATCCCCGATCGCGCGCTCGTCTTCATCGGCTTCATGGGCGCCGGCAAGACGACCGTCGCCGGCGAAGTCGCGGCGGCGCTGGGCGTGCGGGCACTCGACAGCGACCGCCTGCTCGAAGATGAGCTGGGTCATTCTGTAGCCGAGGAGTTCCGCGTTCGCGGAGAGGCTTCGTTCCGGGCCGCCGAGGAGCAGCTCGTCTGCCGACTGCTCGAGCAGGCAGACGCGGGCTCGGTGATCGCGCTCGGCGGCGGCAGCGTCCTCTCAGAGCGCGTGCGCGCGGCGCTCGAGCCACATTTGACGGTGCTGCTCGATATCGACGCACAGGCCGCCTGGCGTCGCGCCGGCGCGAGCTCTGGACGCGAGAAGCGACCGCTGGCATCCGATCGCGAGACTTTCGACAAGTTGCACGCAACCCGCCTGAGTCTCTACCAAGGACTTGCGGACGCGATCCTGCCGGCGCTCACACCGCGCGTGGGGTTGCGTGCCCTGCCTGCCCTGAGCGGCCTCTCCCGTGCGCCTGCCGGTACGCGTTTGCTGTGGGCCAGTGCCGCCTCCGGCGATTATCCGGTGTTTGTCGGGGGTGGCCTGCTGCGCACGGAGGTGTGCTCGCAGCCGGGTATGTGGCCGCTGGATCGGACCGTCTCACGACCGTTCTGCGTCTCCGATCAAAACGTCGCCGGCCTTTATGCCGAGCGTATGGGCGGCGTTCAGGAGCTGGTCGAGATCGCCCCCGGCGAGCGCAACAAGACGCTTTCAAGCGCAGAGCTCGTGTGGAGCGCGCTGGTCGCTGGCGGGATGACCCGCGCCGACCATGTGGTCGCGCTTGGTGGGGGCGTGGTGGGCGATCTGGCCGGGTTCTGCGCCGCCACTTATCAACGCGGCATCCCGGTCGTGCACGTGCCGACCACGCTTGTGGCGCAGGTCGACTCCGCCTATGGCGGCAAGACCGGCGTCGACCTGCCGCAGGCCAAGAACTACGTTGGCGCCTATCACCATCCTGCGGGAGTGATCGTCGACCCAGAAACGCTCGCCACGCTCCCTGCGGCAGAGCTTGCTGCCGGCTATGTCGAGGTGTTGAAGACCGCCTTGATCGCAGGCGGCGAGCTGTGGCGGCACGTCGCTGCGGACGAGCCGCTGGACCAGCGCACGATCCTCGCCTGCGCGCGTACCAAGTTGGCTGTCGTGGCCGAAGACGAGCGCGACACTTCTCGCCGTCAGGTGCTCAACCTCGGACACACGGTCGGCCATGCCCTGGAGACCGTCACCGGCTACGAGCGCTACCGCCACGGCGAGGCTGTCGGCCTCGGCCTACTGGCGGCACTGCGACTGTCGGGCCGGGAGGAGCTGCGTGCGCAGGTACGCGAGCTGTTGAGTGCGCACGGGTTGCCGCTGGCGCTGGACGGTGAGGACGTCGAGCAGGTGATTGCGGCGACGATGCGTGACAAGAAGCGCACCGGCACGCATGTCCCGTTCGTGCTGGTCGACGCGCCCGGCGATGTGCGCACCGGCTGTCACGTTTCTTCAAGTGAGCTGCACGCCGCCGTGTCGGAGCTTGGAGAGCGCGGGTAGGCTCTGCTTTCAGATGGCGGGCCTGATTCGCATAGAGGTGATGCATGGCGTCAATTTGGACATGCTCGGCAAGCGCGAGCCGGAGCACTACGGCACGCTCACGCTCGACGAGCTCGAGCGCCAGATCGAAGGTTTCGCGGGCGAGCTAGGTGTCGAGACACGCTTCTTTCACAGCAACTTCGAGGGCGAGTACGTCGAGCACCTGCACTCGCTGCGAGAGCTTGTGGACGGTGTGGTGCTCAATCCAGGCGCTTGGACGCATTACGCCTGGGCGATCCACGACGCGCTCGCCACGGCGGCGCTGCCGGCAGTCGAAGTGCACCTCTCAGACGTGAAGGCGCGCGAGCCGT
This sequence comes from Solirubrobacteraceae bacterium, assembly GCA_035486935.1. Taxonomy (GTDB): domain Bacteria; phylum Actinomycetota; class Thermoleophilia; order Solirubrobacterales; family Solirubrobacteraceae; genus Palsa-744. The sequence goes on along the minus strand of DATHMQ010000091.1, from coordinate 12,428 downwards.
GGCGACAGCTCTCGGTGATCGAGGATCTGTGCATCGCCTCGGTGTCCGGCAAGGGGATCGAGGGCTATCGCTTGGCATTGACACGTTTGCGCGACGAGTTGGCCGGCGCGGAGCAAGCGGAGGATGCTCCGGGCGCGCCCGGCAAGATCGACGGGAAGAAGGTATGAGCGAGCTTGCCCGCATTGCTGGGCTGGCCTCGGCGTTGCGCGAGCGGAATGTCGATCGACTGCTCGTGAGCGCACCGGTGAACGTGCGCTACCTGTGCGGCTACACCGGCTCCAACGGCATGTTGCTGGTCGATTCTGGAGGGCGAGCCCAGCACCGCTTCTTCACCGACTTCCGCTACGTCACTCAGTCGGCTGAGCAGCTGCCGGGAGGGATCGAGCGGGAGATCGCACCGGGCGACTTGCTCGAGGCAGCGGCACGCGCACTAGGAGAGGGCGGAGCAAAGGGTGCGCAGATGCTCGGCTTCGACGATGCGTCGTTGACCGTCAAGCAGCACGCCCGCTTGCGCGAGCTGCTTGACCAAGGCTGGGAGCTCGTTCCGTGCTCGGGCGTTGTCGAGCATTTGCGCGAGGTCAAGGACGAGCAGGAGATCGAGCGCATCCGCGCTGCCTCAGAGCTCGCCGACCAGGCCCTCTCCGAGGTGCTCGAAGCCGGGTTCGTGGGACGCACCGAGCGCGAAGTGGCGATCGATCTGGAGACGCGTATGCGTCGCTTGGGAGCACAGGCGCCAAGCTTCCCTTCGATCGTCGCAAGCGGCGAGCACGGCGCGCTCCCGCACGCCGAGCCGCGCGACGTCGAGATCGCCGGGGGTGTGCTCGTCACGATCGACTGGGGCGCCTACCTCGACGGCTACTGCTCGGACTGCACCCGCACTTATGCCACCGGAAAGCTCTCGGCTGATGCGGTAGAGGCCTACGAGCTCGTCCTCAGCGCGCAAGAAGCGGGGTTGCAGGCCGTCCGCAGCGGGATATCAGGACGCGAGGTGGACGAGATCGCACGCAAAATCATCGACAACGCAGGCCACAGCGAGCACTTCGGCCACGGTCTCGGTCACGGCGTCGGTATGGAGATCCACGAGGCGCCGCGTCTGTCGCGCACCGCATCTGAGGAGCCTTTGCGCGCCGGCAATATCGTCACCGTCGAGCCGGGCGTCTATGTGCCCGGGAGCCTCGGCGTGCGCATCGAGGATCTAGTGCTGGTTGGCGAGGCCGGCTGTGAGCGGCTCACGAGCTTGCCGAAGCAGCTCATAACGCTCGACTAGCGCGCGTCGTGGCCTGTAGAGGGCGACGCCCAGCAGTCCAATCAGCGGCAGCGACCACGCCAAGAACAGAGCTGCCTCGGCGTCGGCTGAGATGTGCGCCGGCGCCCACTGGAAAGTGAGCCAAACAAGCAGTGTGCTCGACAGCGCAAGCACCGGCGGTCGTTCGCTCGATCCGATCGTCTCCCACGTGAGCAGCGTGAACACGCACGGGAGCAGGTAGTACTCGGTATCCCACGTATCCAGTACGCAGCGCATCAACAGCAACAGGGCGAGGGCGAGCAGAGCATCGCGCTCACCGAGCACGGCTCCACTGCCGGCGCGCCGGCGACGACTCAGCCACAGCGCGACGGTCATGGCGGCACCGACGAGCAGGATCAGCGGATGGCTGATCGCACCTACCCAACTGGGGGCGATGCGATAGCCGATCTTCGGGGAGCCGAACAGTCCGTGCACCAGAGCCCCGTGATGGCCCAGGAACCACCACGCCTGCCAGGGCTGAAAGATCGAGGACGGCGCGTTGGCGACTGCCTGCGTGCCTGATATGAAGCCGCCCGAGGAGACCAACGCCAGGGGAGCAAGCACTGCCACTGAGGTTGCACCCGCGATCGTCAAGCACAACAGGCGTCGCTTTGCCGGCAGCGCCAGCAGCACAGGCCCGATCGCAAGCAGTGCCCACTCCTTGTTGGCGATCGCCAATCCCAGTATCAGAGCGGCAGGCACCATGCGGTTGCGGTTTGCAAGCAGCACGGCCGCGATGCACATACAGGCCCCGAGCAACTCCTCGGGATGGCCGATTTCGAGCGCTTGAAGTGTCAATGGACTCGCGACGCACAGGCCGAGCACGACAGCTCGGTTGAGCAGTGAGCGCTCCTCAGCGCGCATCCGTGCCACCAGCCACACGCCGAGCACAGCAGCTGCAAGCAGGCACGGCAGCGCTACCGTGCGGTAGACGGCCAGCTCGCCGCCTCCCCACAGGCTGGGAAGTAGCGCGAACGGTGCCCGCTCGACGAACGAGCCCCCGTAGGCGGGCGCGAGTCGCAGAAACTCGACCACGTGCCCTTGGGCCAGCGCGTCGAAGGCCGGGCGCGCCTCGCTTTCGTAGTCGTTCCAGGCAAACCCGTACAGGCCGAGCCAGGCCATCGTGGCGCTCGCCGCTGCAGCGAGGAATGCGCACAGGGCGTTCTCGCGCAGCAGCTGCCTCATCTGGCTTCATCGACCGGAAATGCCGCCCGCTTGAGGCTCTGCGAGCGGGTTTAGCTACTTCTGTCGTCGGCGTTGCATTGCCTTTTGCCAGGCGATCTAGGCGCGTCCGCGCGAGACTGCAACACGACGAAACAACTCGGTGACCCCGAAGCGAGGCGCAACGCGCTCCACGAGCCCCGGCGCGAGCGTCCCGAGCGCGAGCATCGGACGGATCGGGCTGCCGCTCTCCAACAGCTCGGCGCGATCCTCGCGGATCGCGCGCACGACCGCCTCGGTGACCTTCTCGGTCGTGGTCTCGCCCATCAGGCGGTTGGAATGGTGCCCCTCTTCGACCATCCGGGCGTACATCCCGTCGCCGGCAATGAACCCCGGGCAGACCACCGAAAAGCCAACCGGCGCATCCAGATACTCGGCGCGCAGCGATTGCGTAAGGCCGACCAGCCCGGCCTTGGTGGCGGCGTAGGGCTCGTTGAACGCAGGACCCACCTTGCCGGCCATCGACGCGATGAAGACGACGTGGCCACGCCCGCGCTCGAGCATCCCCGGCGTAAGACGGCGTGTAAGCAGCAGTGGCGCCGTCAGATTGACGTCCACCATCGAGGTCAGCTCCTCGCGCGTGTAGCTCGTGAACGCGCCGACCGACTCGACCCCGGCGTTGTTGACGAGTACGTCGATTGGTCCAAGCCCGGCTTCGACACTGTCTATGAGCGTGTCGGTGACGCTCAGGTCCGAGAGGTCGGCCGCTACGGCCAGGGATTTCACTCCAAGTTCAGCCAGCTCGGCGGCGACCGTTTCAAGTGCGTCCTCGCGGCGGCCGGACACGGCTACGTTCACTCCCTCGCGCGCGAGACGGCGGGCGAGGTGCGTGCCGAGTCCCCCGGAGGCGCCGGTCACGAGCGCTGTACGGCCTTGCAGGATCTTCATGGGGTGCTCCCTTGGTTGGTTTCGTGCACGAGATTAGGCCATGCGCTGCGGACTGGCCAGACGGCACTGAGCCAGCCCCCTGCGGGAGCTGGACCTCTGTAGCCTGGCCAGGATGGCCTCCGGTGCAGCCGCCCCACCGCTCACGCGCTCGCTGAGCTTGGCGTGGAGCGGTGGCAAGGACTCGGCACTTGCGCTCTGGACCTTGCGCGAGCGAGACGGCAAATCGCCAGCCTTGCTGATGACGACCGTCACGGCCGAGTACGAGCGCATCTCGATGCACGGTGTGCGACGAGAGCTGCTCGCCCGTCAGGCGCAGCTTGTCGGCGTGCCGTTGGTGGAGGTCGAGATTCCAGTGCACTGCACGAACGAGGTCTATGAGGAACGGATGGCCGCGGCCTTTGCCTCTGAGGAGATGTCGAATGTCGAGGAGGTCGCCTTCGGCGATCTTTTCTTGCAGGACATACGTGAGTATCGGGAGAGTCGGCTCACCGCGGCGGGAAAGCGCGCCCTGTTTCCCGTATGGGGACTCGACACGGCGGAGTTGGCCCGCAGGTTCCTCTCGCTCGGCTTCCGAGCGATCCTCGTGTGCGTGGACCCGCGCGCGCTCGATCCCAGCTACGCCGGTCGGGAGTTCGACGAGAGCCTGCTCGAGGACCTACCGCCCGAGGTAGACCCGTGCGGGGAGAACGGCGAGTTTCACACGTTCGTGTACGACGGTCCCATTTTTGCCGGTGCTGTCGATTGCCGGCGCGGCGACGTGGTCGAGCGCGGCGGGTTCGTGTTCTGCGACCTGCTCGTTGCGTAAACGAGATATGAACTCAACTTAGCGAAGCTCGAGAGACGACCCGACGATTCGCAGGCAGCTGACACTCCCGCTTGAACTTGTACGTAACATCGTTGGGCTTCCCGGCCACTTCCTTCCTGACGACAATCAGAGAGGGTGAGGATGGCTGACAAGGAGATGCGACTCGATCGCGAGCGCTTCGAGGACATCTACAGGGAGCACTTCGATCGCGTCGCGTCGTACCTGTTGGCGCGCGCGGATCGCGATTTGGCGGCCGATGCGCTCTCAAGAACCTTCGAGGTGGTATGGCGCCGGATTGGGGACGTGCCTCGCGAGCCCTTGCCCTGGCTGCTCGGCGTGGCGCGCAAGGTCTTGGCTGATCTGCGTCGCGGCCAGGGGCGCCAAGAGGCGCTTGTCGGCAGGATCGCCGCGACTATCGTCGAGACGGGCCCTGATCATTCCGAAGCTCTGGCCGAGCGCGAGCTTAGGCTCGCTGCACTCGCCGGCCTCAGCGAGCCTCAGCGGGAGGTCTTGCTACTGATTGCCTGGGACGGTCTCAGTCAGCGCGAGGTGGCTGCGGCCCTTGGATGTACCAGAGGCGCAGTAGCACTGCGCTTGCATCGCGCTCGCGCAAATCTGCGCAAGGCCATGGACGAGGTTGCTGTTGAGAATACGGCATTCCCAGCCGAGACTGAGCTGCATCCCTGCCCGACAAACCCAACCGGCGACACGATCCTCTAGGAGGACTGCGATGAATGACCGTGCAATCGATCTTTTGCGGGCTTTGCGTCCAAACGACGCCGAACTGGTCCACGAGATCTTCCCGGAGGAGTACCGCGCGGGTCTACTCACGAGGCTCACAAACGAGACTCACCTTGCCGAGCAACGCGGAAACGTGCGCCAGGTCCGCAGGCAACGAGGACCGCTTGCGCTTGGTGCGATCGGCATCGCAAGCATCGCGGCAGGGACAGTCGCCGTCGTTCTGCTCGCTTCTGGCTCAGCCGTAAATCCCCCCTCGGCGGACGCCGTCTCCTTCCACATCGACCCAGACGGATACATCCTTGCGTCTGTAACCGATCCCTTCGCGACTCAGGCACGGCTCGACAGGGCCTTTGCCAGACAGGGTCTGCACGTTACGATCCGACTCATCCCGGTCTCTCCCGGCGCCGTCGGGAGAGTCGTCTACATGGGTGTATCCAACACCCATGGAGCACAAATCGAGCCGCTGCGCGGAGGCGAACATTGCACGTCAAACGACGCTGACTGTGCGATTGGCCTGCGAATTCCCAAGGGTTTTACCGCTAAGGCCACGATCGCGCTCGGGCGTCCGGCGCGGCCTGGCGAAAGGTATGGGAGTGCCGCCAGCGCATTCGCCAACGGTGAAATCTTGCATTGCAGTGGACTGCTTGGCGCCAGTGTCGCGCGTGCCCTGCCCGTCTTTTCGCACGACAAGCTCACTGTCCGGTGGATGGAAGACATCGAAGTCCCTACCCGCCACTCCGGTATCAGTTCACGCTCTAGCAGCGTTGCACAGCCGCCAGAGAGCGATTACGTATGGGGAGCGGATCTGTCAGCTCCGGGACGACTGGTGGTCCAGATAGAGTCAAAGCCTTGGCCCGCCACCCCGGGCGCCGGGGCCGACTTCAACGACGGCTGCTGAAGACCGCCGGCGGCCGGTACGCTCGCGTGGAGAGCTGGGCAGTGGTTGCAGCACTCGTATTGAACAACCGTGCAGGATGGACTGCAACACCGCGCGCCCAACTCCCCGCTACCCTGCGTGACCGTGATCAACACCAACCAATTCAGGTGCGTGATTGAACCACATTAGGATCGCAGGCCGTCCGGATGGATGAGGATGCTGTTCGTCTATGGCGGATGAGCCTTCAGCGAGCGAGACGACCGACCCCGATGGCGCTCGGGTCGTTCTGAAGGACGAGATCTGGCGCAAGAAGATCGTGCGCGACCATCCCGAGATCGCCGCGCACAGATCCGACGTGCTGCGAGTCGTGTCCGCGCCTGATCACGTCGCGTCCGATCCGATCTTTGAAGAGCGCACGCGCTACTACGCGAGCGGCGTAGGTCCGAGCCGTTGGCTGCTGGTCGTCGTAAGCTATGAACAGACGCCTGCGCGGATCGTCTCCGCGTTCGCCAACCGGAAGGACCCCAAGTCATGGAGCGCGTAAACATCACGATCGGGCGACTGAGCTTCGACCACGCCGACTACGACGCCGACAATGACGTGCTCTACCTGCATGTCGGAGAGCCTCAGGTGGGGGAGGGTGAGGAGACCCCAGAGGGTCACGTCATCCGATACTCACCTGGGACTGGTCGTATTGTCGGACTGACAGTGATGGGTCCGCGCCGTATCTTGGCTGGTAGCGGACGCTTGGTGGTCACGATTCCCGATGCGGTCGAGACGACTGCTGAAGCCCTTGCGCCGGCTCTTGCCGCGGTCTGAAGCATTGCGGCGGTCGCTATCGTGACCCCGCGACGAGTATGGTCGCAAGCGAACCACATTGAATTTGGCTCTAGAAGGGGCTGATCGAACATCATCACCACCAACCAATTCAGGTGCGTTAACTAACCACATTGGGCGGACGAAGCTGTTGAAACGCTCAGGCGTGAGTGACGCGGCGACGTTGTGATCTTCAACGCTCCGAGACCGTCGGAGCGTCTGTCAGGGATGATCCAACTCAACTCTGGCTTGGTACGGCGTCGGCTGAGCGCTTTCGGGCCCACTGCGATACGGCCTACTCATCGAGGTTTATGACCCTTACGATGGCTGAAACCGGCTGCTTGCCGGGCCCATACTTTTCATCCCACGCCTGATATGCCGCCTCTTTCGCCTTGTTGCCGTCGGCCGCCTCACCAGTCCAGTAGACGCTACGGACAAACGAGGAGACCCCTCCGGGTCCACATGGGGATCAACAACCGGAGGCGGCTCGCCAATCTCGACCTCAAATCGCGGCATGTGGAACAGCATAGTTTGTGTCGTCCGATTGTCTAGGCTGCTAGCTGCATCTTGGAAGAGACGTAGAATCTTGGCCACATGGCTATTGAACGATTCGTTTGGAGTTCTCACGCGATACTTCGGCTGGACCAGAGGCATCTGACCCAATCCGATGTGGAGCAGGCGATTCGCGACGGGCACCGTGGACGGCAGGTCAACGATGGGCAGGCCGACTGGCTGATCCAGGGCATGACTGCCTACGGCGTGCGATTTGAAGCGGTCTATGATCACCCGGTGGCGATGACGAGACAACCGCGCGCATAGTGTCGGCATGGCGACTGGGCTAGTAGTCAGGTGTCGGTCGCGATAATCTCGGATGAGCATGTTCGCCTACTACGATTCTGAGTCCGACATCGCATGGTTTCCGACCGGCGAGTCCGATGATGTAGTCAGCGAGCGAGTTCCAGGCGGACTGCGCGATTACGATCGCCAAACGCATGCGCTCGTGGCGATCGAGGTCTGGGATGCCAGTACCCGTCTGCCTCGGACGCTCCTTGAAGCGCTTCCCAAGCCTGCTGCTCCTCAGAGTGCGGCAGCGTAAGTAGCACGGCAGCGCTCGTAGCGACCTGTCCCTCAGTAGTCGCTATCGTGACCCGGCCGGATCGAGTGCGCACGTGAACGAACCACATCGAATTTGGCTCTAGAAGGGGCTGATCGAACATCATCAACACCAACCAATTCAAGAACGGCAACCACATAGACGTCGAGGGCACGATCTTCAAGATCGTTGAGTTCCAGCACGTCAAGCCTGGCAAGGGCGGGGCGTTCGTGCGCACCAAGCTGCGCCGCGCCTCCGATGGCGCCGCAATCGACCGCACGTTCCGCGCCGGGGAGAAGTTTCGCTCCGTGCGCACCGAGGCGCGCAAGATGCAATACCTCTACGCCGACGGGACCGACGCGCACTTCATGGATACGGAGTCCTTCGAGCAGATCGCGGTGCCCGAAGCCACGTTCGCCGAGGCGCTGCGCTGGACGACACCGAGCAGCGAGGTCGACGTTTTGTTCATTGACGACCAGCCTTCCGACATCCAGTTGCCCAGTGCCGTGGAGCTGACCGTGACCGAGACGGAGCCTGGGCTGCGCGGCGATACGGCCTCCGGCGGCGGCAACAAGCCCGCGACGCTCGAGACCGGAGCAGTGATCCAGGTGCCGCTGTTCATCGAGGTCGGACAGAAGATCCGTGTGGACACGCGCTCCGGCGAATACATGTCGCGGTCCTGATGTCCCGGGCCGAGAACGTGTCTCAAAACCTGTGGTACTTGCGCATGCGTTCATGGACCAAGCTGGGCGCCGCGGGATGTCGCAGCGCGTACCGGTGGTACGTGCAAGACGTCACGTGGCGAGCAAGCGCAGTGTCCAGGAATGCATCTCGCGGTGCCGCAGGTTTTGAGACACGTTCCGAGGCGCAGCGAATCCAAGACTCGGGAAAGTAGGACGCCGTGCGCCGATCCGAGCAGCGTCGGGCGGCGGTGTTCGCGCTCTACCAGCACGATCTCACCGGGCGCCCACTGGGCGACGTGCTTGGCAAGAACGCTTCGCTGCTCACACTCGCTCTGGCTCATGCCGCTGCCGACAGGGCAGAGGAGCTCGATGAGACGATCGATCGTCATGCCCACGGCTGGTCTGTGCAACGCATCCAGCCGCTGGAGCGCAGCATCATGCGTGTGGCGCTGATCGAGATGTTGCATCCGGACGTGGCTCCCGGGGAGACGCCGATCCCGCCCGAGGGAGCGATCGAGGAGGCGATAGAGAGCGCCAAGACCTTCTGTGGCAGCGACGCGCCGGGGTTCGTCAATGGGGTGCTGGGCGCGGTGTTGCGCGACTTGCGCCAGAATGCGACCCAACAATGAGTCTGGAGCGAATCGACGATCTAATCGCGCAACTGGAGCGCGCCTCGGAGCAGCTGCGCTCGGGCGAGCTCTCAGCCGACGCCGCCGCCACGATGGTCGAGGATTGCGCCGCGCTTGCCACACAGGCCAGCAGCGAACTCGAGCGCCAAGCGCGGGCGGAGGTCTCCCAGCCCGCTCCGGGCCAGGACTCGCTGCTCTGAGACTGGTCCTCCCGCCAGGGCGCTAGTTTTGGACGCCGCCTATCCCGAGCAGTTGCGCGAGGAAATAGAGCGCTACCTGCAGCAGATGCGCTTCTCCGAGGCAGCGCTCACCGCGGGCTTGGAGGAGGCGATGCGCTACTCGCTGCTGGCCGGCGGCAAGCGCATCCGGCCGGTGCTCGCGCTCGCCACTGCGCACGCGGTGGGGCTCGAGCGCGAGGACGCGATGCCGCTGGCGGCGACGCTCGAGCTGATCCACACCTACTCGCTGATACACGACGACCTGCCCGCGATGGATGACGACGCGCTCAGGCGCGGACGCCCCACCTGCCACGTGGCCTTTGGCGAGGATGTGGCGATCCTCGCCGGCGATGGGCTGTATGCAGAGGCGTTCAAGCATCTGCTCTCCATGCGACGCAGCGCGCCCGAGCGAGTGCTGGAGGCAGCCGTCGAGCTTGCAAGCGCGACAGGGGTCAACGGTATGGTCGGCGGGCAGTACGTCGATGTCAGCGCGAGCGCTCCCGCGGGGGCCGAGGGGTTGCGTCGCCTGCACGAGCTGAAGACCGGTCGGCTGATCGGCGCATCGGTCGTGTGCGTACTGTCCTTGGCTGACGTGCGCGGACCTGCGACAATTGCGTTCAGGCGCTTTGCTGCGGAGTTGGGTGTGCTATTTCAGATCGTCGACGACATCTTGGACGTGACAGGCACGGATCTTGCGCTTGGCAAGCCTCAGGGCAGCGATGAGAGACACGGCAAGCGAACATACGTGAGCGAGTTCGGCATAGATCGCGCCAGGGAGCTGGCGGCAGAGTCCCACCGGACAGCACGCTCGGCGCTCGCGGAGGCCGCGCTCGCCGTGGCCGCTGAACGGACAGCCAGCGCCACCGGGCCGACTGCGACGAGCCAGCTCGAGCAGATCACAGACTTCATCTACACGCGCACATCATGACCATCATCGACGGCATAAACGGCCCCGAGGACCTCAAGACCCTCTCTGACGAGGAACTCGCACAGCTCGCCCAAGAGGTACGCGAGCACATCATCGACACGGTGGGGGAGATCGGCGGTCACTTCGGCGCCAACCTCGGCACGTGCGAGCTGGCCGTGGCGCTTCACTCGTTGCTCGATTCCCCTTACGACAAGATCCTCTGGGACGTTGGTCATCAGGCCTACCCGCACAAGATTCTCACCGGCCGGCGCGAGCGATTGCAGACGATCCGCCAGTACGGCGGTCTCGCGCCGTTCTGCTCCATAGGCGAGTCCGAGCACGACATCATGGGCGCCGGGCACGCCTCGACTTCGATCGGCTATGCGGTCGGCATCAAGGAGGCCATGCGCCACCTCGACGACGAGCGCTCCAAGGGCAAGGTCGTGGCTGTGATCGGCGATGGGGCGATGACCGGTGGCGTGGCCTTCGAGGCGATCGGGCAGGCGGGCGGTCTGGGCACGCCGATGGTGGTCGTGCTCAACGACAACGGCATGTCGATCGCACCGAACGTCGGCGCGCTCTCGCGTTACTTCAACCGCGTCCGTTTGAACCCAAAGCTTTGGCATGCGCGCTCGGGCGTCGAGGGCGGGCTCACACGGCTGCCGGGTAGCATCGGCTCGGCCTTTGAACGGCTGGGACCGCAACTGAAGGAGTCGATCAAGGCGTTCTGGGCGCCGGGCCTGTTCTGGGAGGAGCTGGACTGGGCCTACATGGGCGTGATCGACGGGCACGATGTGCGCGCCCTGCGCGAGGCGCTGCGCGAGGCGCTGGCAGCCGAACGCCCCGTCGTCGTTCACGTCGCGACGGTCAAGGGCAAGGGCTTCGCGCCCGCCGAGGACGGTGGCCTGGAGGGAATGGAGAAGTGGCATGCCGCCAAGCCCAACTCGATCCTCAACGGCGTGCCCACGGCCCCCCCGCCAAGTCCGCCTTCCGTGTCTGCCGGCGAAGCGATGTCGGGGGCGACCAAGCAGGGGCAGGACACGGTGACCGCACCGGGACAGGGCACGCCGGCGGCAGGGGCAACGAAAGGCAAAGCGGTACCGCAATACACGCGGGTGTTCGGCGAGGCGCTGGTGAGGGAGTGCCGGCGCGATGAGCGTGTGGTGGGGATCACCGCGGCGATGAACTCGGGTACTGGCTTGAACATCCTGCAGGAAGCGCTGCCCAAGCGCTACTTCGACGTCGGCATCGCCGAGCAGCAGGCGATCCTGTTCGCTGCCGGTCTGGCGCTTCAGGGCGCCAAGCCGGTGGCCGCGATCTACTCCACCTTCCTGCAACGAGCGTTCGATCAGATCGTGCATGACGTATGCCTGCAGAAGCTGAACGTCGTCTTTGCGATGGACAGGGCGGGCCTCGTCGGCGACGACGGGCCCACCCACCACGGCGTATTCGACATCGCTTACCTGCGCTGCTTGCCGAACATCGTGCTGATGGCCCCGCGCGATGAGGCACTGCTTGTGGACATGCTGCACACGGCGCTCTGCTACGACGACGGGCCGATCGCGCTGCGCTATCCGCGCGGGGAGGGCACCGGTGTGCAATTGCCCGCAGAGCCACACACGATCGCGATCGGCACGGGCGAGATCTTGATTGCACCCCACCCGCCCGGCGCCTCGACTCCCGTGGGAGCTCGCGTCGCTCTGATCGGCTACGGCTCGGGCGTCGGAAAGGCGATTGAGGCAGCCGACCTCTTGGCGGAAGACGAGATCGCCGTCACGGTCGTCGACGCACGTTTTGCCAAGCCGATCGACGCCGGTTTGATGGCGCAGTTGGCGGCAGAGCACGATCTGCTCGTGACAGTCGAGGAGGGTGTGCTCGCCGGTGGCTTCGGCTCGGCGGTCTGGGAGACGCTCAACGAGGCCGGCACCGCGCCGCCTCGGATCTTGCGCGTGGGCCTGCCAGACCGCTACGTCACGCACGGCAAGCCGGCGCTGTTGCACAAGGAGGTCGGCTTCACCGGAGAGCGCATCGCCGAGCGCATCCGTGCCGCCATCAGCGACCGCCACTCGGCCACCGTCGGGGCTTGAAGGATTAAATGAAACGGCCCGCTGGGGAGGCGGGCCGTTTCGAGGGAGGAGGGATGCTGCTGTGCTGCGGGGTACGCTCAACATGATGCGACCTGCGCGGGGTGTTCTGTGTGATCTTGCTCACAGTCGGCCAACATCCCATGCGACGCCCCCACGTATGCAAGGGTTTCCGAGCATG
>DATHMQ010000090.1:0-12556 GCA_035486935.1 Solirubrobacteraceae bacterium | reverse complement strand
CGGATCCAGGCAGGCGAGCGCAACACCAACGAGGTGCTCGAATAGCTCAGTGCCGTGACGGCTGAGCGAACCGACCGACAGGTCGCGCGACAGCCGGGCAGTGTCCAAATGTCCGGTTTGGGAGCTGTCGTGCGATAGGCTCGCGCCGGAATGGCTGAGACCTCGTATGACATGATCGTGATCGGCTCCGGCCCGGGCGGCTATGTCGCCGCGATCCGCGCTGCCCAGCTTGGCAAGAAGACCGCTGTCGTCGAGAAGGACAAGGTCGGGGGACGCTGCCTGAACTACGCGTGCATCCCAGCCAAGGCGGTCTTGCGCTCGGCCGATCTGCTTGATGAGATACGTGAGGCCGGCGACTACGGCCTGGACGTCAGCGGCGTCGAGGTCGACTACGAGGCGGTGCAAGGTCGCCGCGAGAAGGTCGTCTCCACACTCACCGGCGGCGTGGCCGGCCTGTTCAAGAAGAACAACATCGACGTGATCGAGGGCGAGGCATCGCTGGTGCGGCCCTCGGGCGGGGACCGCGACGCGTCGCGGTCCGGGAATGGAGTCGAGGGCCAAGCGGATGGCGATGCGCAAAAGGACGATGCCCCGCGCGTGCGCGTGGGGGACCGCGAATTGACAGCCACAACGGTGATCCTCGCCACCGGCTCGGTCAAGCGCTCGATCCCCGGCGTCGAGTTCGGCGGCGGGGTGATCGGCACCGAGGAGGCATGGGCGCTGCCAGAGCTGCCGGCACGCCTGACGGTCGTCGGAGCGGGCGCCTCGGGCGCGGAGATCGCCTCGGGCTTTGCGCGTCTGGGCAGCGATGTAAAGCTGTTCGAGGTCATGGACCGCCTGCTCCCGACGGAGGACGCCGACATCTCGCGCCTGGTCGAGCGCGGCCTCAAGCGCCAGGGCATCGACGTCCACACGGGCACTCCCGTCGAGGGGGTCAACATCGGCGAGGGCGGCGTCAGGTTCAGCTACGGCTCGGAGTCCGCCGAGGTCGACTACCTCGTGATCTGCGCCGGCCGCGGCCCGGACGTGGACGCACTTGGTTTGAAGGACGCCGGCATCGAGCTGGACGAGCGGGGTCTCGTGCGCGTCGACGGCGCGCAACGGACGACAGCCGCCGGCATCTATGCGATCGGCGATCTCGTGCACGGCCCGGCGCTCGCCCACAAGGCATCGGACGAGGGCATCATCGCCGCCGAGGACTCCGCCGGCCTGCCGACCCACCCGCTCTCCTACGTCGACATCCCACGCGCCACGTTCTGCACGCCGAACGTCGGCTCGTTCGGCTTGACCGAGGAGCAAGCCCGCGAACAGGGCTATGACGTGGTCGTCGGCAAGGTCCCCTACGGAGCCGTCGGAGGCGGCACCGTATACGGAGACCGCACCGGTCTCGTAAAGCTAGTCGGCGAGTCCAAGTACGGCGAGTTGCTGGGCGGGCACATAGTGGGTTCGCGCGCGACCGAGCTGATCCAGGAGCTGGTGAACGTGCGCGCCCTGGAGGGCGGCTTCGCCGAGGTGGCTCGCATCGTTCATGGCCATCCCACCTTGTCGGAGGCGGTCATGGAGGCGGGACGCGCAGCCGACGGTTGGCTAATTCACGGTTAACCTCGAAGGGATGTCCCCGTCGGACGCCTCCTTCTACTTCGATCTTGGCTCACCGCTCGCCTACTTTGCCGCCGAGCGGGTGCTTCACACAATGCCAGTCGCCACCGAGTGGCAGCCCGTCCTTGCATGTGAGCTACCCGGTGCGGAGTCTTTCGGCGCGTTTCGCTGTCGCGACGACGAAGAGATCTTTCGTCTCGAGTTGGCACGGCGGGCGACCGAACTCGGACTGCAGCAACTGCGCTGGCCCGAGCCGTTCCCGTTCGACAGCGCCTTTGCCATGTGCGCTGCCACCTATGCCAAGTCGATCGGCCGGGTGGTGCCCTTTGCCCAAGCCGCCTTCCGCCAGGCGTTCGCCGGCGGGCGCACGCTCGCCGAGGCCGACAACGTGCTGATCGCAGCCGCGGCCTGTGAGATGCATCCCTCCGCCGTTCTGAAGGGCGCCGAGTTGCGCTCCGTGGGCGGGCAGCTCTCGGCGGCCACTGTCGCAGCGGCCGCGCTGGGCGTGAGCGACGTGCCTGCCGTGCGCATCGGCAAACGTGTGTTCCACGGCGAGCGCTCGCTGGAGGAAGCCGCCGCCTACGCGGGTGCGCCTGTCCCATGAGGGCCGGGCGATACTTTCGCCTGATTGTGCGCCGTGGGGGGTCGATGCCCGCCTTCCTTGCCAGCCCAGATCGCATCGACCACATCGAGGTGGTCGAGATCGACGGCGGCGAGGTCGTCTTCTTCTGGGACTGCCCTCCCCACACCGCTTCGCGCCGCGCTCGTGAAATACGCGAGGACCTGGGCCGCATGGATCGTGAGGACTTTCTCGCGCGCTGGAGTACCGTGGAAGCGTGATGAGAGCGTGAGGCTATGTCTCTAGGGCGTCCTAATGGATGGGGCGCCCACCCTCCCGGCGCCACCGCCCCCGGTGCAGACCTGCCGGAGCCCGAGGTGGCGCGCGAGTGGCTGGCCGCGATGCTGCTGATCCGCCGCTTCGAGGAGCGTGCGGGTGAGATGTACGCACGCGCGAAGATCGGCGGCTTCCTGCACCTCTCGATCGGCGAGGAGGCAACGATCGTGGGCAGCGAGCGAGCGCTGCGCGACAGCGACTACCTGGTCTCGACCTACCGCTCCCACGGAGATGCGCTTGCGCGTGGCACCCCGCCCGGGCAGGTGATGGCCGAGCTGTTCGGCAAGCGCGACGGCTGCAGCAAAGGACACGGCGGCTCGATGCACATGTTCGACGCGCAGCGGCGCTTCATGGGCGGCTATGGGATCGTCGGCGGCAACCTGCCGATCGCCGCCGGCATCGCGCTCGCCTGCGATCAGCGTGGATCCGACGAGGTGACCCTCTGCACGTTCGGCGACGGCGCCTCCAACCAGGGCACCTTCGGCGAGACCCTGAACCTCGCCGCATTGTGGCGCCTGCCGGTCGTATTCATGGTCGTCAACAACCAGTTCGGTATGGGTACATCGCTCAGCCGCCACTCGGCCGTCACCGACCTGCAGCGCAAGGGCGAGTCACTGGGTGTTCCGGGCATGCGCTGCGATGGAATGGACATCCTCGACACCCACCGCGTCGTCTCGAAAGCCTTGGCGCAGGTGCGCGAGGAGCGCCGACCCCTGCTGGTGGAGGCTGTCACCTACCGTTTCCGCGGCCACTCGATGGCAGACCCCGAGGACTACCGCAGCAAGGAGGAGGTCGCCCAGTGGCGCGAGCGCGACCCGATCCCGGCATTCAGCGATCTGCTTGAACGCGAAGGCGCGATCACGACAACGCAGCACGAACAGATCGAGCGTGACGCCATGCGGCAAGTGGACGAAGCGGTCGAATTCGCCGAGTCCTCGCCCTTCCCCGACCCGGACATGCTCTACGAAGACGTATACGTGCTCGATGAGCAGGCCCACGGCCACTACCACTGGTCGCCGCGGGTGGTCCTGTGAAGCACGCACTCCGCACCCGAGCCAGACGCCTGCCCGCACGGACGCCGCCGGTTTTGAGACACGCTCTAAAAATCCATGCGCCCACGGATCTCGGGGGTTGCCGATGACCGAGATGCGCTATCGCGACGCCTTGAAACTGGCGCTGAGCGAGGAGATGCGGCGCGACGAGAACGTGGTCCTGCTCGGCGAGGACATCGGCGTGTTCGGCGGCGCCTTCAAGGTCACATCCGGCCTGCTCGAGGAGTTCGGCGAGCGGCGCGTGCGCGACACCCCGATCTCCGAGAACACGATCGTGGGGATGGGCGTCGGCGCCGCGATGGTCGGACTGCGCCCCGTCGTGGAGCTGATGACGGTCAACTTCGCGCTGCTCGCGTTCGACCAGATCGTCAACCATGCCGCTCACATCCACTACATGTTCGGCGGCCAAGTGCGCGTGCCGCTCGTGGTGCGGATGCCCCAGGGCGCCGGCCACCAGCTCGGCCCGACCCACTCGCACAGCTTCGAGTCGATGTTCCTGCAGGTGCCCGGCCTGCTCGTCGCCGTCCCCTCGACCGCCGCCGACGCACGCGGCCTTTTGAAGACCGCGATCCGCGATGAGAATCCAGTGATCTTCATCGAGCACGAGTCGCTGTACGGCGTGCGCGGCGAGGTGGACGAGGAGGATCAGCAGCCGCTCGCCTTCGGTCGCGCCCGCATCGTGCGCACAGGCGGGGACGTCACGATCGTTGGCGTCTCGCGCATGGCACTCACGGCCGAGCGAGCGGCCGAGGCGCTGGCGGACGAACACGGCATCGAGGCCGAAGTGATCGACCCGCGCACGCTGCGCCCGCTCGACCTCGACACGATCCTCGAGTCGGTCGCGAAGACCAACCGCTGCGTGATCGTCGAGGAGGGCTGGCCCCACGGGGGCGTCGGCGCGAACCTCGCGGCGCTGATCTCAGAACAGGCCTTCGACGACCTCGACGCACCCGTCATGCGCGTCAGCGGAGCGGACGTGCCGATGCCTTACTCCAAGCCACTGGAGGAAAGCGCATTCCCGCACGAGCCGCAGATCGTGCGCGCCGCGCTCAGCGTTCTCGGGCACGACCCCACGCGGGCGATCGAACGCGACCCCACCCAAGCGCCCGCGAGTCAGCCCGCGGCAGGCGAGGGACAACGAGAGGCAGAGACAAACGCACCCGGGGCGGTCCAGGAAGCGATGCTGGAGACCGGCCTCGAGCATGAGATCAGGCAGGCATCGCGATGAGCGAGATCGTGATGCCGCGCCTGTCGGACACGATGGAGGAGGGCACGATCCTGCGCTGGCTCAAGCACGACGGCGAGCATGTGAAGCGTGGTGAGGAGTTGGTCGAGATCGAGACCGACAAGGCGGCAATGATCTACGAGTCAGACAGTGAGGGGACGCTGCAGACGATCGCGCGAGAGGGCGACACGCTGGCCGTGGGAGCGCCGATCGCGCAGGTGGGCGAGGCAGGCGGCGACACGGCGGCGGCACACAACGGCTCGCCCGTCGCACAGAATGCGTCCGCGACACCGGCCGCTCCAAATGCGCAAGCCGAGCCGACTATGGAGCCGCATCGGCCGGCGGCAGTGGAGGTCGGCCAGTCGCCGACCGTCGAGTCGTCTTCGCCTCCCCGCAACGGCGAGCGCGTGAAGGCCTCGCCGCTTGCGCGGCGGATCGCACAGGAGACCGGGGTCGACCTCAGCGGCGTCAGTGGCAGCGGCCCGGGCGGACGCATAGTCAAGGCTGACGTGGAGGAGGTCGCGGGTTCGAATCCCGCCCCCGCTACTACGAGCACGCACGACCGGCCACCCGCGTCGGTCGCCAGTGCTCCTTTCGATCCCGTCACTGCCGTGGCTGGCATTACGGCAACTAGCGCACCCTCGGTGCAGGAGGTGTCGAGCGCCAAGGGCGAGACCACCACCGTGGAGCTGTCGCGCACGCAGCGCACGATCGCCAGGCGCATGGCCGAGTCCAAGGCGACGATCCCTGATTTCACCCTCAGCGCCGATATCGACATGGAGCGCTGTGTCGATTTGCGCGCCGAGCTGAAGCGGTTGTCGCGTGTCGGCGACGGGCGAGACAGGGCGAAGGCAACCGCCGGCGACGAGCGGGACAGGACTGCAGCGCCCACCTACAACGACATGATCGTCAAGGCCTGTGCCCTCGCTCTGCGCGACCACCCGCGCGCGAACGGCAGCTACCGCGACAGCCGCTTCGAGTTGCACGCCCGCGTCAACGTCGGCGTGGCTGTGGCGTCCGGCGCCGAGGACCCGACGGGCGGCGCGCTCGTCGTCCCGACGGTGTTCGACGCAGACACGAAGGCGCTCGGCGAGATCGCCCGCGAGACACGCGCGCTGGCCGAACGGGTCCGGGACGGGTCGATCACCCCGCCCGAGCTGAGC
Organism: Solirubrobacteraceae bacterium; assembly: GCA_035486935.1. Taxonomy (GTDB): domain Bacteria; phylum Actinomycetota; class Thermoleophilia; order Solirubrobacterales; family Solirubrobacteraceae; genus Palsa-744. The sequence goes on along the minus strand of DATHMQ010000090.1, from coordinate 6,622 downwards.
GGCGGTACCTTCACCGTGTCGAACCTGGGGATGTACGGCATCAAGAGCTTCACCGCGATCGTCAACCCGCCGCAGGCCGCGATCCTCGCGGTCGGAGCGGTCGCGCCGCGCCCGGTCGTCCGTAAGAAGAAGCTCGTCGCGCGTCAGACGATGAGCGTCACACTCGCATGCGATCACCGCATTCTTTATGGGGCCGATGCTGCCCTGTTCCTAGCCCGCATCCGTGATTTGCTGGAAGAGCCGGCCGCTCTCACTTTGTAGCGTTTTCAGCTCTCTGGAGAAAGTATCTACCGGAGTCGTAAGTAGGCTCACGGCAGGAGTCATCACCCACCCGATCAGGCCGGCCCGAGGCCGAACGGCCCGGGAGAGGAGGTGATGCGAAATGAGTGACCCTGTAGCGCTCATTCTGGCGATTGCGCTCATGGTCGCGGTCATCCGCGGCATGACATAACGCACTCCAGCTCCGGCGAGAGTCGGCCCCGATGCTCGCCGGAGCGCCTCAATAAAAAATGGGGCCCGGTGAACCGGGCCCCATTGTGATGCAGACAAGCACTCTGTAGCACTCATCCTGGCGTGGAAAGTATGCTACCACGAGAGGCGGTACATGAACCGGAGTCTTCAACCACCCGCCGATATGGGCGTCTGCCGTCTAGGCACAATTCCCTACCGCGACGCGCTTGCGATTCAGACCGAAGTCCAAGCCCAACGCCAAGCTGACGAGCAACCCGACACCCTGCTCCTGTTGGAGCATCCGCCCGTCTATACACGCGGCCGCCGCGCCGCGGATAACGATCTGTCCCTCGGCGAAGGCTTCTACCGTGCGCACGGAATCGAAATCGTGCCCACCGACCGTGGCGGCAAGGTCACCTACCACGGCCCAGGACAACTAGTCGGCTATCCGATCATGCGAGTCAGCGACATCGGCGCCCACCTGCGCAAGATGGAGGCGGCGATCGTCGCTGCACTTGCCGAGTACGGCATCGAGGCGCGCTCACGCTGCGATGAGGGCATCGACTACACCGGCGTGTGGGTCGCGGATCGCAAGATCGCCTCGATCGGCGTGCATGTCTCGCAGGGCGTGTCCACACATGGCTTTGCCGTGAATGTCACCAACGACCTCGCCCCGTTCACCTGGATCGTGCCCTGTGGCCTGCAGGATGTGAAGATGACCTCGGTTGCGTGCGAGCTCGGCCATGAGCCAGACGGAGGGCTCGACACGTTCTCAGAGCTTGTCGCACAGTGCTTCTGCGCAGCTCACGGCCGCCCACTGCTTGCCGCCTCGCCTGAGAGCATCGGCGGCCTGCGCTCCGTCGGTCCCGCACTGGTGAGCGCGTGAGCAGCCCATCAAGCAGCAGCCCCCCGAGCACCGACGCCGAGCGCGAGCACTCCACCCGCTCCCGCGCAAATCCAGGCGGCATGGACGTGCTGCAGGTGCTCGGCACCGACGTGCGCCCGCTGCGCGAGCGCAAGCCGCCATGGTTCAAAGTGCCTGCCGCCGGCGGCATGCGCTACCTCGAGCTGTCCAAGCTGATCAAAGAGGAGAACCTGCACACCGTCTGCCAGGAGGCAGCCTGCCCGAACGTCGGCGAGTGCTGGGAACGCGGGACCGCCACGTTCATGATCCTCGGCGACACCTGCACGCGCCGCTGCGGCTTCTGCAACGTCAAGACAGGCAAGCCCACATGGAACGATCCGCTGGAGGCCGCACGCGTGGCCCGCTCGATCGCGCGCATGGGCCTGCGCCACGCCGTCGTCACCTCGGTCGACCGCGACGACCTACCAGACAAGGGTGCCTCCGCCTTCGTCGGCGTCATCCGTCAGGTCCGCAAGCAGGCGCCGGACTGTCAGATCGAGGTGCTGACACCCGACTTCCAGGGCCAGGAGATGCCACTCGCGCGCGTCATCGCCGAGCGGCCCGACGTGTTCAACCACAACGTCGAGGTCGTCCCGCGCCTGTATCCGATCGCGCGCCGCGGCTCAGAGTTCCTGCGCTCCTGTCGCGTCTTGCGCAGCGCGGCGGAGATGGGCGAAGGCGAGGTCGTCACCAAGTCCGGCCTGATGGTGGGCCTGGGCGAGACCCACGAGGAGATGGTGGCTACGTTCGAGGTGCTGCGCGAACATGACGTGCAGGTGCTCACCGTAGGGCAGTATCTTCGTCCCTCCGAGCGCCACCTGCCGATCGTGCGCTACTGGCATCCCGACGAGTTCAGGGCCCTCGAGGAGGCCGCCTACGCACTTGGCTTCGACCACGTCGCTGCCGGGCCGCTCGTGCGCTCCTCCTACCACGCAGACCAGCACGTACCTCAGCCACGCCCTGGTGTCGGGCCGCTCGCTGCGAGCGGATAGCCCGGAGGGGCCTGCCGGCCCTCGCCGCCGGGACGGGCGGATAGTCTGCGCTGATGCTCGCCCCCCATGCGCGCGGGGGGACCGGCCCCTCGCATGATCCCCGTCAAGGACAACATTCCCCGCGAGCGCTTCCCGTTCGTGACGGCGATCCTGATCGCGATAGCGCTCCTCGCGTATGTAGTTGCGCGGCCCGGCGGCCTACTGCCATTCCTGCTCGACGTGCTGTTCCTCGGGCTGCTCGCGCCAACGGTCGAGGACACCATCGGAAGTGTGCGCTTCTGCGCGCTGTGCTTGCTCAGCGGCCTATCTGCGGGCATCGCATGGGCTCTCCTGGGCAGCGACTGGTCCTCGCCGATACTGCTTGGCGTCTCAGGCACAACGGCGGCGGTGCTCGGCAGCTACCTCCTGCTCCACCCACGCGCCCGCGTCCTCAGCCTGGTCCCGATTCCCTTCTACACGACGCTCGTCGAAGTCCCGGCGATGCTGCTGATCGGACTTTGGCTTGCCATGCAGGTGTGTTTCGGTGTGGCAGGCCTCGCGTGAATGGCGGGCCTCGCTTGGATCGCCGACCTGGCGGAACCAGAGCACTATGACCCGCGTCGCCGTGCTCGCCATATCGCTTGCGTTCATCCTCGGCTTCGCCTTTCTGACGATCGGCGGTATCGAGCAGTTCGGCTTCAGCGTTCAGGCGGTGCTGTCGGTGATCGTGCTTGCGATCCTGACGGTTGGCATCGTCGGGGCATTGCGCAATCCTCCAAGGAGATGAAAGAGCTCGTATGACCGGCTCGCCGCTGCTGCCGCGGAGACGGCGCTTTTGACCAACTCACCGTTCCTTCCGCAAAGCGGTCGCTCGCGGCGAGCGCGGGCGCTTGCCAGACACAGACGTCGCCGCAGGCGCATACGCGCACTGGCCGTGTGCGTGCTGGTGCTCGCCGCCGGCGCCGTGGCCATCTCCTTGGGTCTGGCACGCTCGGGCGCCGCGCACAGCCCCGTTTCGCACGGCGGGCACACGGGGACAAGCGACTCGGGCGCTCGCTCGAGTGGAGCTTCGCCGGCGACCCCGACACACTCGCCGGCAGGACTGCCGCTCGGCAAGGCGCCGCTGGCGCTCGATCTCAGTGGCGTCGACAATCCCGTGCAGGCCAACTTCCGCAGCCCGCCGCGCGCGGGCCTGCTGTTCGACCTGAACAACGGTCGCGTGCTGTGGCAGCTGAATCCGCTGCAGCGCCTGCACATGGCCAGCCTCACGAAGCTGATGACCGCGCTGCGCGTGGTTCACTCCACAACTCCCGATACCCCGGTGTTGGTCACGAAGGAGGCTGTCGAGGCGGCCGGCTCGAAGGTCGGCGTGCTGCCGCTCGGCAAGCACGTGCCGGCCGAGACGCTGCTCTACGGGCTGCTCCTGCCTTCTGGCAACGACGCCGCGACCGCGCTCGCCCAGCACGTATCGGGCAGCGTCGGCGCGTTCGTCGCGAGCATGAACGTCGAAGCGTCGCGGCTCGGATTGGGTTGCACGCATTACAGCTCCCCCTCTGGCTACATCAACGCGAGCAACTACACATGCGCCGCCGACCTGGCCGAGCTGGCGTATGTGGACCTGCGGCAACCGCGCATCGCACACGTCGTGCGCAGCGCGGAAGCGGTACTGCCATTTCCGATCAAGGGCGGCAAGCTGTACCTGTACAACAACAACCCGCTGCTCGTCTACGGCTATCCCGGTACTACGGGCATGAAGACCGGCTACACCGAACTGGCCGGCGACTGCCTGGTCGCGACCGCCGAGCGCGACGGGGTCAGGCTTGGCGTGGTCTTGTTGCACTCGCCCGACATGGGCCAGCAGGCCGAGTACCTGCTCAACGCGGGCTTCGCCCAAGTTTACCACCAGCGCCTGATCGCCTCGCCGATGGTGCCTCCGGGTCGCTAACCGGATTATAGCCTAGGAGTTATTCTAAACCATAACTTGTAGGTTATAAATTAGAATAACCTAACAGTTATAAATGGGATCGGTGGTTTGGACACCCACACCCAGAGCCCAACCGGCGCTCACCCACCCTACTCACGCCTCTGCTCACCTCCACTCACCCCTCTAGCCCTTTAGGAGTAGCCTTAGGAGCCTAAAATTGACTGGCCAGTCAGCCAAAGGGAGAGCAACGTGGATCTTGACGACACGCCCGAGCAGGCAGCGCACCGCACCAGGGTTCGCGCCTGGCTCGAGCAGCACAAGGGAGAGGCGCCGGTCCTCACCGGACCGGACGCGCTGACCGACGAGGCGGAGATCGTCTCCGCACGACGCGCCTGGCAGGGCAAGCTGGCCGAGGCCGGGCTTGCCGGGGTCACCTGGCCCAAGGAGTACGGCGGACAAGGGCTCGGCCCGATCGAGCAGGTGATCTGCAACCAGGAGATCGCCAAGGCCGGCGTGCCCGGCATCCTCGACGCGATCGGCGTCGGCATGCTCGGTCCCACGCTGATCGCGCACGGCTCGGATGAGCAGAAGGGTCGCTACCTCGGCCCGATGCTGCACGGCGACGAGGTCTGGTGCCAGCTGTTCTCCGAGCCCGCCGCGGGCTCGGACTTGGCAGCGGTGCAGACGCGCGCGCGTCAGCAGGAGGACGGCAGCTGGCGGCTGACCGGGCAGAAGGTGTGGACGACCAACGCGCAGTTCTCCTCCTACGGCCTCTTGCTTGCGCGCACCGACCCCGAGCAACACAAGCACAAGGGGCTGACGATGTTCATCCTGCCGATGGACGCTCCCGGCGTCACGGTGCGCGGCCTGCGCCAGATCTCTGGCGAGGCCGAGTTCAACGAGGTGTTCCTCGACGACGTGCAGCTCGACGCAGACGCGGTCGTCGGCGGTGTCGGCAACGGCTGGGGCACAGCGCTGACGACGCTGATGTTCGAGCGCGTCACGATCGGCCTCGGTGGCGAGGGGCTCGGCTTCAACTCGCTGCGCTTCACCAAGGCGATCGCCTCAGACGAGCATGGTCGCCGCGATCCGAAGGTGCGCAAGGAGCTTGGCGAGATCGTCAGCGAACTGCTGGCGGTGCGTTTCACCGGCTACCGCACTTTGACGGCGCTGCAGAAAGGCCAGATACCTGGACCGGAGGCCGGCCTGGCGAAGGTGACGATCGTCAACGGCGCGATCAAAGCCGGCGATCTGATCGCCGACGTGCTCGGCCCCGACGCACTCGACGAGGACAGCGAGTGGGCCTACATGATCTCGTTCCTGCCAGGGCTGAAGTCGGCCGGCGGCACCGAAGAGATCCTGCGTAACACGATCGGCGAGCGCGTGCTCGGGCTTCCCCCGGAGCCGCGCCTGGACAAGGGGATCCCGTTCTCGGAGCTGCGCTCCAAGGAAGGAGCGCCAGCATGACCGCAAGCAGCTCCATCGCATCCGCCCTATTGACACACGGACTCGCAGCCGCAGAGAAGCCCTCACCCAGCCTGCCGTGCGACGCCACGACCACGGAGGTCACCCGATGAATCTCGCACTTTCAGACGAGCAGGTGTTCCTGCGCGAGGCGGCCCGTGGGGCGCTGTCGCGCTTCAAGGTGCTGGAGGCCGCGCGCGCGGCGCTTGATGGTGACAACAGCGCGCTGCCGGACCTGTGGCCCGCCGCATGTGAGGCCGGCTGGCCTGGCCTCTTGATCGACGAGGCACATGGCGGCGCCGGCCTGGACGCGTTTGACGCGATGCTGGTGCTAGGCGAGTGCGGGCGCGTGCTGGCGCCGGTGGCGCTGCTCGGGCACCTGCCGGCTACGGCGATCCTAAACGCCTCTCCGTCAGCCGCCGGCCTGCTGGAGCCGTTGGCGACCGGCACGCGCCGCGCTGCCTACCTGCCGGCGATGCCACCGAACGACCTGGTGGACGGGTGGTGTGTCGATCCAAAGCACGGCAGTACGCGCCCCTCCGCTCCCGAGGCTAAGGACGACGGCAAAGGCGGGGCGCTCGTCAGCGGCACGCTTGCCTTCGTGCCGGACGCGCCAGGAGCCGATCTGCTCGTCGGCGTGGCGTTGCTGAACGACAAGCCCGTCGGCATAGCGATCGAGGGCTCCGCAAATGGCGTGTCCATCGAGGAGATCCACCGCTACGACGCCACCCGCTCACTCGGCCACGTGACGCTCAACGATACGCAGGCCACGTTGCTCGACGCGCCCGAGGAGGCGCTTGCCGGAGCTTGGCATCTGACGCAAACCTTGATCGCGGCCGAGTCGCTCGGCAGCGTCGAGACTGCCCTGGAGATGTCCGTCGCCTACGCCAAGGAGCGCCACACGTTCGG
>DATHMQ010000089.1:0-3718 GCA_035486935.1 Solirubrobacteraceae bacterium | reverse complement strand
GATCGGGGCCCGAGGAGCGCTTGACGGTCACGAAAGAGCCCAAGGGGATCATGTCGCCGGCGGCATTGCGGGTCTTGAGCCTGACCACGTCCTCGGCCTGCAGCCGGAAGTTCGGCTCGGCCTGGGCCGTCACCGGATAGGTGCGGCCGAAGGTGTTGAAGTCGTTGATATAAAGCGAACCCAAGTACACCTGCATGGTGTCGAACAAATCCTGCACGGACACGCCCTGGGACTCGGCTTTCTCGCGATCGACGTCGGCGTCGACCTGCGGCACGTTCACCTGGAAACTGGAAAAGAGACCCTGCAATTGAGGCGTCTGATTGCCTTTGGCGATCAGGTTTTGCGTCTGCTTGTAGAGCTCTTCGAAACCCAACCCCCCGCGGTCCTCGATTTGCATCCGAAAGCCGCCGATCGTGCCCAAGCCATTGACCGGGGGCGGCGGGAACACCGCGATGAAGGCGTCCTGTATCTTGCCGTACTGCTGATCGAGCGCCGCGGTGATCGCGCCGGCGCTAAGCTCCTTCGACTTTCGCTCATCAAAGGGCTTGAGGGTCACGAATACGATTCCGGAGTTGGGACTGTTGGTGAACCCGTTGATGTTCAACCCCGGGAAGGCCACCGCATGCTCGACCCCCGGTTGCTTGAGGGCCGCTTCGCTCATGCGCCGGATCACCGCTTCGGTTCGATCGAGCGTCGCCGCATCCGGGAGCTGCGCGAAGGCCACGAGATACTGCTTGTCCTGCGGCGGCACGAAACCGCTCGGCGTGCTTGCAAAACCCAGGTAGGTGAGCCCGATCAGCCCGCCGTAGACAAACAGCGCAACCCCCGCTGCGCGCACCACCCGGCCGACGAGGCCCACGTAACGTGCTGAGAAGCGCGCGAAGAAGCGGTTGAACGGGCCGAAGAAACCGCCAAGTAATCGGTTTAGGATACGAGTGAGGCGGTCAGGCTCCGCGCCGTGTTCCTTGAGCAACAGGGCGGAAAGCGCCGGCGATAGCGTGAGGGAGTTGAACGCCGAGATGACCGTGCTGATGGCGATGGTGAGCGCGAACTGCTTGTAGAACTGGCCGGTGAGACCGCTGATGAACGCCGTCGGCACGAACACCGCGCACAGCACGAGCGCGGTCGCGATAATGGGACCCGTGACCTCGCGCATCGCCTGCCGCGTTGCCTCGACGGGCTTCAATCCGTTCGCAATATTGCGCTCGACGTTCTCGACCACCACGATTGCATCGTCGACCACGATGCCGATGGCGAGTACCAGCCCGAAGAGCGACAGCGCGTTCAAACTGAAGCCGAAGATATGCATGACGGCAAAGGTGCCCACCAGTGACACCGGCACCGCGATCAGCGGGATGACCGACGCACGCCAGGTTTGCAAGAAGACGATGACCACCAACACGACCAGCACGATGGCCTCGAACAGCGTGTGCACCACGGCGTGAATGGAGCCACGCACGAACACGGTCGGGTCATAGACGATGTCGTAGTCGACGCCTTGGGGGAACTCGCGCTTCAGTTCCTGCATCTTGGCGCGCACCCGTTCGGAGATCTCAATGGCGTTGCTGCCGGGGCGCTGAAAGATTGGAATCGCCGCCGCAGCCTTATTGTCGAGCAGAGCGCGCAGCGCGTAAGTGTCGGCGCCGAGCTCGACGCGGGCGACATCCTTGAGGCGCGTGACCTGGCCCTCGGCGCCGGTCTTCACAATGATGCTGCGAAAGTCATCCTCGGTGATGAGGCGTCCCTTGGTATTGATGGCCACCTGAAACTCGGTGGCGCTCGGCAGCGGCGGCGCGCCGAGCTGACCCGCGGCCACCTGGATGTTTTGCTCGCGGATGGCTTTCACCACATCGTCTGCGGTGAGGCCGCGGCTTGCCACCTTCTCGGGATCCAACCAGACGCGCATCGAGAACTGACCCGCACCGAACACCTGGACGTCGCCCACCCCGTCGAGGCGTGCGAGCTCGTCTTTGACGCGCAGCAGCGCGTAGTTCGACAGGTACAGCGGGTCATAGCGGTTGTCCGGCGAGACCAGGTGCACCACCATGGTCAGATCCGGCGAGGCTTTATTGGTGATCACGCCGAGGCGTTGCACGACGTCGGGGAGCTTCGATAGGACTTGCGCGACCCGGTTTTGCACCTGCACCTGCGCCTTGTCGATGTCAGTATCCAAGGCGAAGGTAATCGTGAGGGTCATCACACCATCCGCAGTCGCCTGGGAGGACTGGTAGAGCATCCCCTCGACGCCGTTGATCGACTGCTCGAGCGGACTTGCCACGGTCTCGGCGATGACCTTCGGGTTCGCTCCCGGATAGGTCGCCTTCACCACCACGGTCGGGGGCACCACTTCCGGGTATTCGCTGATCGGGAGCTGGGGCAAGGCGATGAGCCCGGCGAGGAAAATGAGCGCCGAGAGAACGCCCGCGAAGATCGGTCGACTGATGAAGAATTGCGAGAGTTTCATAGCGAGTCCTTGGACGACTTAAGACGTGCGCATCAGTGAATCGAGCGAACCGCAGGGGCAGCCTGGGCGAGACGCCGCACCCCTTCTGCCGGACTTGAATTCGGCTCACTTTCCGCCGCCACCTGTGTCAAGCCAGCCGAGTCTTGGCTCATGGCGACGCGTGTCGGCGCGACGGTCTCGCCGGGCCGTACGTGCTGCAGCCCATTGACGACGATGACATCGTTCGGGGCGAGTCCGCGGGTTACAACGCGCAGGCCGTCGATCTCCGGACCCAGTTCAACCAGGCGGTACTCGATGCGATTGTCCGCGGCTAGCGTCAGCACGAACTTTTTCGATAGATCGGTACCCACCGCGCGATCCTCGATGAGGACGCTGTCCTCATCCTCCCCTCCGACGAGGCGGACCCGCGCGAAGAGGCCCGGTGTGTAGCGGCCATCGGGGTTCGCGAGCGCGGCGCGCGCCCGGATTGTCCCCGTCGCCGCATCGACTTGATTGTCGATGAAGTCGAGTGTGGCTCGGTGCGGATAGCCCTCCTCGTCCACGAGTCCGAGATAGACCGCCGAGGTATCCGGGTTCGGCCCGGAGTTCTGCTGCGCCTTCGTGTATCGCAGATAGGTCTGCTCATCGGCATCGAAGTAGACATACACCGGATCATCCGAGACGAGCGTCGTCAGCAGGCTCGCGCTCGTGACGAGGTTGCCGGCGGTGATGACCGCGCGCGATACGTGACCATCGATCGGTGCGCGCACCTCGGTAAATCCTCGATTGAGGCGCGCCTCCTCGAGCGAAGCGTTGATCGAACCCAGCGCACCCTGCGCGGAAGCCTCGGCAGCCACCAACTGCTCGTAGCTCTCGCGCGAGACGGCGTGCGCACTGATGAGCCGTTCAGCGCGCGCGCGATTAGCCTTCGCCAATTCGAGATCCGACACGCTACGGCTGCGCTCGGCCACCAGCCGATCCACTTCCGCCTGGAACGGGCGCGGGTCGATCTGAAACAGGAGCTGGCCTTTCTTGACACGCGCGCCATCCTCGAAGGCTACGCGATCAACATAGCCGCTGACCCGTGGACGGATCTCGACCGTGTTGACGGCCTGCAGACGTCCGCTGAATTCTTGCCATTCACGCAACGGCCGATGGATCACCGCCGCCACCGTCACCTCGGGCAGAGAGACGTTGGCTGCCGCCGCCGGGTTGACGCGAGAGTGTCCATGGCCGGCGCCCGACAAGGACAACACCGCTGCGACTGCGCCGAGG
>DATHMQ010000088.1:0-3053 GCA_035486935.1 Solirubrobacteraceae bacterium | reverse complement strand
AGTTGCGTCTGGGACTGGGCGCACGCAGCACCAAGGATGTCGACATCGTCTTCCGAGGCAAGACCGCCGAGCTGCTCAACGCTCTGGAGGAAGCCTTCGAGTATCCCTACAGTGGCTTTGAGTTCCGCCGCAAGGGCGAGCCGCAAGCCATCCGCGATACCGGTTCTAGACGTATCACTCTCCAGGTGAGCTTCCAGCGACGGGCCTGGCAGACGCTCACGGTCGAGATCGCCAGACCGGAGGCGGATGAGAGCGACCTGGTGCCTTCGGCGATAAGCCTCGCGGACTTCAAGCTGGAAAGTCCAGAGTGCGTCACATGCCTATCGTTGCGCTACCAGATCGCGCAGAAGATCCATGCGGTAACCGAGAACCCGGATGACGGACGGCCCAACCTGCGTCATTGGGATCTGATCGACCTCATCCTCCTAGAGGCGCTACTCGGGGAAGACCTATGGCGGGTTCGGGAGGCCTGCGTCTGGACGTTCGAGGATCGCGCCACACACGACTGGCCTCCGACGCTCAAAGTGCCGGAGGCGTGGAGCGAGCCTTATCGCTTCGACGCCCTGCAGATCAGTGCGGATCTGCCCGGCGAGGTGCAGTCCGCGGCAGCGGCCGTAACCGGCTTCATCGCAGCGATAGACGTCGCTCGGCCGGGCGATCGCTAGGGCGCAGCTTCTTGTCGATGAAGGCGTTGGCGGCGGTGGGGCCGAGGTAGGGCGCCAGGGCCAGGTAGGCGGCTATGTGGGCGTAGCGGGGTAGGTGACTGGATTGGCCGCCGCGGGTTTGGTGGTAGCCGATCTCGAAGATCGCGGCCGTGATGGCCTGGGTGGCAGTCCCGTTGGGGGTCACATCGGTGTGCTGGTTGCCTTCCTGCAGGAAGATCGCGAACGCGCGGTGGCTGTCTTCGATGCGTTGGATCGCGGGCGCCCCGACAGCATGTGACTCGACGTAGCCCATGTGGCTGATGGCGGGGTGGGTGGCCTGGAAGTGGCAGGCGGCAAGGATCCCTTGCCAGATGCGCTCGGGCCAGTCGCGTGCGCTGAAATAGCCTTGGGCGCCGACGGCCATGATCTGGTGGATCGCCAGCTCGTGCACGGCCAGGAAGGCGTCCTGCTTGTCGTGGTAGTGGTTGTAGAAGGCACGCCTGTCGAGACGGGCGGTAGTGGTTATGTCCTCGATCGTGGTTGCGGTGTAGCCCTTGTGGGCTGAGAGCGTGGCGGTCGCGTACATGATGCGCTCGCGCTGGTTGCGCATGATCTCGGCATGGGGCATGCGCGAGCGCCCAGGCGAAAGCGGCTTGGGAGCGTGCAGCGCAAGCTCTGAGAGATGCTTGGTGGGAGGAGGCGGCGGACCGGGTCTCAGCTCCTGCCAGCGGTGGCGCCCGTGGGGAAGGTTGTAGCGCTCGATCCAGCTCTCCAGCTCGTCGGCGAGCCCGGTGAGCTCGCCAGCGCCGCGGCGCACGCGCGGATAGATCAGCCAGTGGATCGCGCCGAAGGCCACGCGCGGGGGCAGGTCCGGGGTTGGGGTCTGGGGAGGTGTATCCGCGCTTGCTTTGATCACTATGCGCTCGAGCTCGGCGATTGCCTTGTCACGCTCGTCGAGCGCCAGGGGACCGCCGGCCATCGTGGCGTTGGCGAGGAAGTGGGCTTGTGCGGGCTCGGCTTCAGCGCGCTCGACGACGCGGCGCAGGGCCGCACGCAGGGCATGCTCGGGGGGCGCTGCGGCGACCGCGTCGTTGACCTGGGAGAGCAGCCGCTGGGAGATCTCACGGTTGGTTTGCAAAAAGCAGTCGTCGCGATCGGCGAAGTAGTCGTAGAAGGTGGGCCTTGAGACCCCAGCGTGCTCGATCACGCGGGCGACGTTGGCGCCGGCGTAGCCGTGAGTGTTGGCGGCGGCGACCATGCCGGCGACGAGCCGTTCGCGCTGGGTGCTCTTGCGGGTGTCTTGGGTGTCTGTCGGCATGTGTTTCTCCGGTGTTGCGAGGGCCGATGCTATGGCGCGATCGCGCGTTCGTCCAGATGCCGGTAATAAGCGTTAATCGGTATGTGTGGGCAGGGGTTGTCTGCCGGGACGCGTGTGTTACGGATCGTTCAGGCGGGCAGGTTTTAGATTAGCTCGGCAAGTGTTTATCGCGGGCCGTGGCTCGCTTTGGTGGGTTTTTGGCGGGCGCGCAGCGCTTGCCGCGCGGAGTATTTCACCTGGGGTTTTTATGTGGTTGGGAGTGCTATCTGGAATGCCCGTTTCTGGGAATTGGGAATGTGGTTAATAGGCGTTCATACGAGTTTGATAGCAAGGTATTGACAGTGGTCTTTATGTCTGCGTAAGGTGAACTACACGAAGTCAACGAGTGCGAAGTTGGGTCTGCGAGCAAACAACCACGCGGTCTTCCAGCAGTCGGCCTATGCTGCGAGGCGAGTCCCCGCAGCGTTCCCCGATGCACAATCGACAGAAAGAGAGCTGTTAATGACACGCCTCGTCACATCACCAAAGCGGTTCGCCAGCACAGCGGCTGCGGGGGCGCTGATTGCGCTCGTCTGTTGCATCACGGCGAATGCGGCCGGTGCCGCCATCTATGAAGGGCCACCCGCCGGGCTCATATATCACGAAGGCGGAACGTCGCATACGCAGAACGTGCACACTGCGGAATACAACAACCAGTCTTGGGGATTTTTCCCTAACAAACCGCCTATCTCGGGGGCCAATACGAGCCCGAGCATTTCAATGGTTTGTTCGGGCGCATCGTGCATCGAAGGGGAAGGGGCCTATACGGCGGCGGTCAATGCTTCATCGGGAACCGTTTGGTTTCATTCGTGGGTTCCGTCGAGCAATTGGAGCGACTCGGGGCTGGGCTACGCCCCGAACACTAGTCCTAGTGTGAGCGGATTGTGGACCGCATTCCAGGCTGCGGGCTCTGACCACCTATATCTAGCAAACTTCGGCAGCGGCAGTCGGATAGACACCGACTTGCAGATGTCGCCCGAAACCAGTCCGAGTGTTACCAACGGCCACGAAACGCCCTACGTTGCCTTCAGCGCAGCTGGGTCCGACCATCT
>DATHMQ010000087.1:0-17929 GCA_035486935.1 Solirubrobacteraceae bacterium | reverse complement strand
CGATCCAGCGCCACCGTCAAAGTCGCCAAGGAGCCATCCATGAGCGCCACCGCTGAGGCCCAATTCTCGCCGCTGCCCAGCCGCCGTCCGCTGTGGCGTCGGTTGCTCGGCTTCAACCTGCTCACGGCAGTGATCCTCGGTGTGGCGGGCTACTACCTTGGCTGGTTCATAGGCCACCAGATCAAAGGTGCGAGCTTCGAATTCCAGGCGGCTACAGACGAAAACGACGTCGCGCTCTTGCTTGGCTACTTCTTCGGGGTCGTCGGCTTCTTGATTGGGCTGGGCTTTGCCAATTACCCGGTCTCACGCTTTTTCGGCCGGCCGGCATCGCTTCGTGAGAAGGAGCACGAGGGGATCGGGCGCTACTTCGGTCTGTGCACAGACCACAAGGTCGTCGGCATCCAGTACCTCGTCGGGATCGGCCTGTTCTTCTTCATCGCCGGGCTCAACGCGATGCTGATCCGCGTCGAGCTGCTCAACCCCACCCCGGAGGCGATCGGCCCCAACCAGTACCTCTCGCTGGTGGGGATGCATGGCACGATGATGATGGGAATGATGACCTCGGGCATCCTCGGCCCGTTCGGTAACTACTTCGTGCCGATCATGATCGGGGCCCGGCGGATGGCTTTCCCGCGGATCGAGGCGCTGACCTTCTGGCTGCTGATGGCGGCCGGCTTCATCCTCACCTCGACGATCTTCTTCGGCGGTTTTCCCACTGGTTGGACGGGCTATGAGCCGCTCAACGAACAGGCGGTGATGGGGATGGACTCCTACATCTGCTTCTTCGCGCTGGTGGGCATCTCGATGGCGCTGCTCGGCCTGAACATGATTGCCACGATCGTGGCTCACCGCGCGCCGGGAATGACCTGGTCGCGGCTACCGATCTTCGTGTGGTCAGTGCTCGCCACCGCCGTGCTGATGGTGCTGGCGGCGCCGATGCTGATTGGGACGCTGTTGATGGCGGCGTTCGATCGCACGATCAACACCTCTTTCTTCACTGTCGCCGCCGGTGGGTCGCCCTACCTGTTCGAGAACCTGTTCTGGTTTTTCGGCCATCCCGAGGTCTATGTGTTGGCGCTGCCGGGCTTTGGCATCGTGCTCGAGTTGCTGCCCGTCTTTACACGCAAGCCGCTGTGGGGCTACCGCCTGGCCATCTCCGGGATGCTGGGCGTGACGTTGCTCAGCTTCTTCGTGTGGCAGCACCACCTGTTCGTCAGTGGCATAGACGCGGCTCTGCGGCCGTTCTACATGCTCTCCACAGAGATTATCTCGATACCCACCGGCTTCATTTTCCTATGCGTTATGGGCACGCTGTGGAAGGCGCGAACTAGTTTCAGCGTGCCGATGTTGTTCTGCCTGGGCTGGACCTTCAACTTCCTGATCGGGGGACTATCGGGCGTGTTCCTGTCAGACACGCCGAGCGACACCGATACGCATGGCAGCTTCTTCGTAATGGCCCATTTCCACTACACGATCATGGGCGGTCTGATCTTCACTTTCTTTGCCGCGATCTACTACTGGGTACCGAAGATGTTCGGGCTGCAACTAAACGAGCGTCTCTCGAAGATCCACTTCTGGGCGCTCTTCATCTCGTTCAACTCGACTTTCATGCCGCTGTTCGTGCTGGGCATGAAGGGCATGCCCCGGCGCGTGTCCACGTACGCTCCGAGCCTGCAGGGGCTGAACGACTGGGTGTCGATCTCCGCGTTCGTGATCGGCCTCGCGATGCTCGTGTTCCTGTTCAACGTGATCTACTCGCTGATCCTCGTGCGCAAGCCGGCCGAGGCCAACCCGTGGCGATCGAAGGGGCTGGAGTGGCAGGTGCCAACGCCGGTGCCTGTCAACAACTTCGAGACGATCCCGGTGATCGACAAAGACCCCTACGAATACGGGACTCCTCCGATCGGCCATGGCGGCGCCGCCGAACCGCTGCCGGCGGGAGGCTGAGATGCACACGACGATGGCTGAGATCGACAGGGCGGGAGGCTGAAGATGGAGAGCGCCGGCGCCGGAATTCCCCTGAACCCAGGTGTTGCCGGGGTTCACAAGGACGTGGCGATCCCGCCCGAGCCGCCAGATATCGGCGCGCGCTCGATGTACATCGCCGGTCGCCTGCTGGCAGGTGCATCCACGTTCTTCTTCTTGGCGTTCCTGTTTGCCTTCTTCTATCTGCGCTCGCTCGATGAGAACCACATGTGGAAGCCCGCCGACGTGAAACCAGATCAGGCGCTTGGGGCTGTCGTGGTGGCGTGCGTGGTGGTGAGTGCGTTGCTTGCGATTCTCGCGGGCCGCCAGATGAAGCGGCACTCCGGTGCCTGGGTGGTGGCTGCCGGCTGCTCGCTCGCGCTAGGGCTGGCGGCGGTGGCCGCTCAGTGCATTCAGTACACCGTCCAGCACTTCGGTCCCACCAACGGCGGCTATGCCAGCGTATTCTGCGGTTGGACTGGGCTGTATGCGTTGGCCGTGCTCACGACCATGTACTGGATCGAGACGCAGGTTGCCACCGAGTTGCGCGCGCGGCGCGAACCGGCCTCCGCTCATCACGGAGACATTGCCGAGGCTGACCGGTTGATCGCTCCCAGCCTAGACGCGGCCGTGTTCTTCTGGTCCTATCTAGCCGGGATCGGTGTGGTGACGTGGATCACCTTGTACTTGGTCTAGCGCTCGCGGCGAGCTCTGCCACTCCGGGCTTCTGGGATTGGTCGTTCGATCCGCCGCTGGTGCTCGTGATCGACCTCGCGATCCTCTATTGGCTCGGCAATAGGCGCACGCACGCCTCAGTACGCACGGCCACCCAGGGCCGCCTGCGGCACGTCTATTTCTATTCGGGCCTGGTCGTATTGGCGATCGCGCTTGCCTCGCCAATCGAGCGCCTCAGCGCCCAGCTCTTCTGGGTGCACATGGTCCAGCACATCCTGTTGCTCGTGGTGGCGCCTCCATTGATCGTGCTGGCGCGCCCGTGGGTGCGCCTGTGGCGCTCGCTTCCACTGTCGGCGCGCCAGTCGCTCGGGCACGACCTCGTCTTCGGGCGGCTCACATGGATGCGGCGACTCAGCGCCGCGCTCGGCCGACCGCTGCCTAGCTTCGTGCTCTTCTGCGGGGTCGTGCTCGGCTGGCATGTGCCGGTGATGTTCGACGCGACGCTGCGCTCCGAAGCGCTGCATGCGCTCGAGCACACGTTGTTCTTTCTGTGCGCGCTGATGTTCTGGAAGCAGGTGATCGACTCGCCGCCGCTGCACGCGACCTTGAGCGAGCTGCAGCGCGTGGTCTACTTGATCGGCGCAATGGTCGTGATGTGGCTGCTGGCGGTGGTGCTGGCGCTCGCACCGCACCCGTTGTACGCAGCCTATGCCCAACAGGCATCGAGGCCGGGCGGCATATCGGCGCTCTCAGACCAGCAGATCGCGGCCGGCATCATGTGGGTGCCCGGCTCGATCACGTTCGTGATCGTGCTGTTCGTGTATGTGCATCGCTGGCTGACGCCGGCAGAGGCGCCTAGGCTCGCCCCCGAGCCTGCGACGCTCATGCCTGAACCCGCGTCGGCGAGAGCGATCGCTTCCAGCGTCGTCAGCGGCCACTAGCAAGGAGGAGACGCAATGCAGTCAACAGCGATACCGATCCTCGCCTCCTTCGCAGGCGGCTCGGTTCTCACGCTCGCGCTCCCGCTCGGAGTCTTGATCGCGATAGTCGTTTGGTATGTGTGGCTGTGGCGTCACGGCGCGGGCGAGCGCTGAAGATCCGCCACCATCCGGCAGCGCGATACCGCCGTTGGCAGGCGCGTCCAGGCCACTAGTGGGTACACTAGTGGTATCGTAGTGGGTATGGCTTATGTGGTCGGTCGCCGCGGTGGGCGATTCGAGGTTCGCGAGTCGTTTCACACTTCTGCGGGTCCTCGCTCGCGCACGCTCGCCGGCTTCGACGTCCTGAGCGACGACATCCTGGCAGCGGCGGCGCGACGGGCGCAGCGACCGTTCGACACGGAGGCTGTGATTCGCTCCGCTCGACGGGCTGGAGCGCGCGTGCGGGTCGTCACCTCCGGAGCAAGCCGCGCGCGTGATCGATTCCTGGCCGGCTCTAGGACCATGGCGAGCACTCTCTGGCAGCCGCCACCGAGCGATGCGCGCGTGGATGCCGGCACGGCGCTACTGGAACTACTAGGCTTTGCGGACATGGTGGCCGCCGGCCAGCCGCCGCGGCCCTTCGAACCGCTCGCTTTTCCGGCTCTGGTGCGACTGACCAAGCGCCCGGCTGACGCGGCGCTCGCACAGCGACCGTGAGCGGCGGCGGGAGGCTCGATGGCCTCAGTGCGAAGATCGTGGCAGTGCACGAGATGCTTGACTCAATGCGAGTCCCGCATCAGTTCGGTGGGGCGATCGCATTGGCTTGGTATCGCAGCCCGCGCGCCACGACTGACATCGATCTGAACGTGACGCTCTCTCCGGCGGAGGCCGAGCCTGTGCTTGGAGCGTTGTCGCACCTGGGCGTGAGCATCTCAAGGTCCGACCGGGCCACGATCGAGCGTGACGGTCAGGCTCGCCTCGACTGGGATGGCTCCTATCTGGATGTCTTCTTCGCCACACTCGACCTGCATCGCGAGATGGCCGTCAGCTCGCGAGAGGTTACCTTCGGCCCAGTGCTCATACCGATCTTGTCCCCCGAGCACTTGATCGTGTGCAAGGCGATCTTCGATCGGCCGAAGGATTGGGTGGATATCGAAGAGATCGTCAGCTGGGGCACGGAGGTTGACGATACGGTCGTGTTGCGCTGGATCGAGGAGCTGCTCGGGGCTGACAGTGCTCAGTACCAGCGGCTGGTCGACTTGCTCACGTTGACGGGATAGACCCTCGCGATCAGAAACTGCCTCGAGCGCCCGGCGCTAGAACCGAGCCGGGGCATGCTCGACCTGCTCCTCGAGTATCCCCGGCTCGGCGGTTTCGAGCTTGCGCGAGAAGAAGTCCCTGAAGAACGGCCGCGAGACGAGCATCAGCAGCACACCGATGAGCATCCCGCCGATCCCCATCCAGAGCGGCAAGGTGATGCCGAGGATCGGTTTGGAGGATACGTTTTCGGCGTGGCCGTAGAAGATCACCGCCTTGACGAACACGCCGAACAGGATCAGCCCGCCCGCGAGTGGTGCGAGGCCGAGCAGGACGAAATCTCGCACGCTGTTGGTGAGCTCGTGGCGGTAATACACGATGCAGGCGATCCCGGTGAAGCCGTAGTAGAAGCAGATCGGGAAGCCGATCGCGACGATCGAGTCTTCCAGTGCATTTGAGGAGAGCAGCAGGATCACGATCGTCCAAAGGATTGACAGGCCGCCCATCATCAGGGTGGAGAAGCTGGGCGTCAGATAGCGCGGGTGCACGCGCCCGAACGCCCGTGGGATCGACTTCCAATAGGCCATCGACAGCGTCGTGCGCGCGGTTGGCAGGATCGTCGTCTGCGTCGAGGCCGACGCCGAGGTGAGCACGGCGATGATCAACAGCTTGTCAAGGCCCGACCCGAGTACGGGTTTGCCGAGTGCGTTGAGCACGTCTTCGCTGTTACTGCTCAGGAAGCCCGGCCCGTGGAATGCTTGGCCGGCGGCGCTCACGATCACGTAGATCAACACAAGTAGGATCGTGGACATTACGGCCGCCCTGCCCGGCCCCTCGTTGGGGTCTTCGGACTCCTCGTTCACCGCCACGCCGGAGTCCCAGCCCCAGTAGATGAACACCCCCAGCAGGATTCCGTCGAGCAGTGCCCCGAATTTCAAGGCGAACGGGTTGAACCAGCCGATCGTCGGCTCGATCGAGCCGGCCGGATGGCTGCTGTACACCTTCACCAAGGCCACCACCGCGAACAGCCCGAGGATCAGGATCTCGGCGCTCAGCAGGATCTGCTGGATGCGCGCGGACAGCTCGATCCCGCGATAGCAGATCCAGGTCATCACGGCAATCCATACGACCGCCGCGGCCATCACCGCGCCGGTCGATTCGGCGGCGGATTCCCAACCGAACAGCTTGAACGTGTAGATGCCGGCGATGTCGGCGAGCGAGGCCATCACGAGCACGTCGGCGAGGAAGATCGCCCAGCCGTTCACCCAGCCGGTGGCCGGGCCGAGTGCGCGAGTCGTCCACGCGAACGTGGTGCCGGCGTCGGGGTCGGCGCGGTTCAGGCCCCAGTAGGCGCCGGCTATCAGCAGCATCGGAATGAACGCCACGAGCAGGACCGCGGGCGCGTGCACGCCTACGCCGGTGACCGCCACGATGAAGCCGAGCGTGGCCGCCAGCGAGTAGGCGGGCGCGGTCGAGGCCACGCCGATCACGAGGTTCGAGAGGTAGCCGATCGCGTCTTTCTTCAGGCCCTTGTCGACCACCTCGCCCGTCGCTTTGAGGTGGGATTCACCGGGGGAGCTGATACTGGCCATGGTGGCAACCCTCTCTGTCGCCGCTCCCCGTACCGAGTCGCCCGCGACGGTCAAGTTGGGATTGTTACAAGCAACTGAGATCAGGCTAGAACCGGATTGGCGCATGCGCAAGGGGCGCAATCGCCAATAAGTCGCAGCGTTTTTATACATTTCGTACAACGGGTAGACATCTTGTTGAACGAGTAGCGCATTGATAGGGGTATGTGCGGGGAGTACCGTTGTGCGAGGTGTCTATGTCCAGTGAACCCGGGAATGTGATTTCGCCCGCTGCTACGGGCGATCGATTGAGGGATGGGACCGCGGCGGAAGTGCCCAACCTCCAGGCGCTCGCCAAGCGCCATCTGTGGATGCACTTCACGCGTATGGGCGCTTACGAGGAGGGCGGCGAGGTGCCGATCATCGAGCGTGGCGAGGGCTGCTACGTGTACGACAGTCACGGCAAGCGCTACCTCGACGGTCTCTCGGCTTTGTATTGCGTAAACGTCGGCCACGGTCGCGCCGAGCTCGGCGAAGCCGCCGCCGAGCAGGCCAAGCAGCTTGGCTTCTACACCAACTGGAGCTACGCCCATCCTCCCTCGATTGAACTGGCCGCTCGCCTTGCCGAGCTGACGCCGGGCGAGCTCAACCGTGTGTTCTTCGTCTCCGGCGGCTCGGAGGCGGTCGAGTCTGCTTGGAAGCTAGCCAAGGCCTATCACGCCGCCTGCGGGCAGCCGCGCAAGCACAAGATCGTCTCGCGCAACCTTGCCTACCACGGCACCTCGATGGGGGCGCTCACGATCACAGGTCTGCCGCCGCTGCGCGAGCCCTTCGAACCGCTCACGCCCGGCGGCAGGCACGTGGCCAACACCAACTCCTATCGCTGGAGCGAAGAGCGCGATCCACTGTGGGCCGCGGACGCGATCGAGGAGGCGATCCTGTTCGAGGGCCCCGATACAGTCGCGGCGGTGATTCTCGAGCCGGTGCAGAACGGCGGCGGCTGCTTCGTGCCCCAGGATGGCTACTTCCAGCGCGTACGTGAGATCTGCGACCGCCACGACGTGCTGCTGATCTCGGATGAGGTGATCTGCGGCTTCGGTCGTCTCGGTCACTGGTTTGGCTGTGAGCGCTACGGCTGCGAGCCGGACATCATGACCTGCGCCAAGGGAATGACCTCGGCCTATGCACCGATGGGCGCCGTGATCACGAGCGACCGCGTGGCCGAGCCGTTCCTGCATGGTCGTGCGATCTTCAACCACGGCTTCACCTTCGGCGGGCATCCGATGGCCTGCGCTGTGGCGATGGCCAACCTCGACATCCTCGAGCGCGAGCAGATCAACGAGCACGTCCTCTCCCGCGAGGGCGAGTTCCGTGCGATGCTCGAGGGACTGCGCGACCTGCCGATCGTCGGCGACGTGCGCGGCGCCGGCTTCTTCCACGCGATCGAGCTCGTCAAGAACAAGGACACAAAGCTCACCTTCGACGCGCACGAGTCCGAGGAACTGTTGCGTGGCTTCCTCTCCGGAGCTTTGTTCGAGGGTGGCCTGATCTGCCGCACCGACGACCGCGGCGACCCTGTCATCCAGCTCTCGCCGCCGCTGATCGCCGACCGCGAGCAGTTCGAGGAGATCGAGGGCATTTTGCGCCCCGTGCTCAGCGAGGCGTGGGAGCGGCTCGTAAAGAGGTAGAGGCAAGCGAATGCGGACGGAGCTGCTGTGCTGAGCATCGAGAGCCTCGTCGCCGAGCTCGACTTGGCGCTGGTTACCGGCGAGGAGAACGCGGGGGCGAATGTGCGTTGGGTGCACTCGAGCGAGCTGCTCGACCCGACGCCGTGGCTGCGCGGGGGAGAGCTGTTGCTCACGACTGGACTGCAGCTGTCCGGCGCAAAGCCCCAACGCGAGTTCGTCGAGCGCCTGGCCAAGCGCGAGATTGCGGGGCTTGGCTTTGGCACCGGGTTCGTGCACAAGAAGCTCCCGGCGGCCGTGCTCAATACCGCGCGCAAGCTCGACTTCCCGTTGTTCGAGGTGCCCTATGAGCTGCCGTTCATCGCGATCACCGAGCGCGTCTTCGCGCAGTTGCTCAACGAGCGCTACGAACTGCTGCAGCGCAACATGGCGGGCGATGTCTTGGCCGAGGCGCTGACAGGCCGGCTCTATCCAGACGAGTTGCAAGCACGCCTGCGCCCGTTTGGGATCGGCGAGAGCGCAGCGGTGCTCGCCTTCGGGATGCGCGAGCCGGGCACTGCCGCTTCGACACTCGAAGGAATCCTGGAGCGCGCGGGTCAGCACAGCCTCGTCGCGCTACGCAACGGCCTGCTGTGCGCGGTCGTCGACTGCGAGTCTCAAGCGAAGATCGGCCGCACCGAAGCCGCCGGCGCCCAGGACGGCTTCGCGACCTCGACCGCTGCAGCGCGGTCGCAAGCGCGCTCTGCCCCGGAGGAAGTCTCAGCGGACGACGAACACGACCCGATCGAGTTGGCGCGGCGCATTCGCGGAGAGCTGCGAAGCCGTTTCGGCGATGTACGCGCCGCCGCCTCACGCCCGGCGCCGACGCACAACCTCAGGCGCAGCTTCCACGAGGCGCGCTGCGCGCTTGAAGCAGTGCGCCTGTCGAACGGCAGCGCACCGGAAGTCGCCTCCTATAAGGATCTCGGCGCCTTCCAGCTATTGCTCTCGCTACAGGACGACGATGCGCTCGCCTCCTACTGCCACAGCGTGCTCGGCCCGATCGAGTCCGACGAGGGTGGCTACGGCGACGAGCTGTTGCGCTCGCTCGACGTGTTCATCGAAGAGAACGGTCACTGGGAGCGTGCGGCCCAGGCGCTTTACTGCCACCGTCACACGCTGCGCTATCGCATCAAGCGCATCGAGCAGTTGACCGGGCGCGACTTCTCGCACGCGCGCGACCGCATCGAGTTCTGGCTGGCACTGCGTGGACGGGAGTTGGCGCGGTGAGACCGGTACGAAGGCCGGGAGTGCATTCGTCCGCCAAGCCTACTATTTTGGCAAGTGGAATTGTTTTGGGGATAAAAGTTCGTTGCCGCACTGTTAGGAGGCGCCGCTCGTGAGGATCGGGATCCCCACTGAGATAAAGCCGGACGAGTATCGCGTTGCAATCACCCCGGCAGGTGTGCGTGAGCTGTGCGCGCGCGGGCACGAGGTTCTGATCCAGCAGGGAGCGGGGCTTGGCAGTGCGTTGAGCGACGAGCAGTTCCAGGCGCAGGGCGCCACGATCGTGGCAGATGCTCAAGCGGTCTTCGCCGGAGCCGAGCTGATCTTGAAGGTCAAGGAGCCGCAGTCCTCCGAGGTCGAGTTGCTACGCGAGAGTCAGACGCTCTTCACCTACCTGCATCTGGCGGCAGAGCCGGCATTGGCCAAGGGCCTGCGCCGCTCCGGCGCCACCTGCATCGCCTATGAGACGGTGGAGGACGGCGAGGGCCGCCTGCCGCTGCTTGCGCCGATGAGCGAGGTAGCAGGCAAGATCGCCACACAGGCCGGCGCCTTCATGCTGGAGAAGCCGCTGGGCGGGCGCGGCATCCTGCTCGGTGGTGTGCCGGGTGTCGCCGCGGCAACGGTGCTCGTGATCGGCGGCGGCGTGGTCGGTATGAACGCCGCCTTCATCGCGATCGGCATGCAGGCCGACGTGTTCGTGTTCGACCGCTCGATCGACCGCCTGCGTGAGCTGGAAGTGGCATTCGGAGGCCGTGCCTCGACCGTCTACTCCTCGACGCTCGCAATCGAGGAGATGCTGCCGCAGGCCGACCTCGTGATCGGCGCCGTGTTGATCCACGGCGGTCGCGCCCCGCACGTGATCTCGCGTGCCCAACTGTCGGAGATGAAGCGCAACGCCGTGCTCGTCGATGTCTCGATCGATCAGGGCGGCTGCTTTGAGACCTCGCGGCCCACAACCCATTCGGACCCGACGTTCGAGGTCGACGGCATCACCCACTACTGCGTGACGAACATGCCGGGCGCCGTGCCTATCACATCCACCTATGCGCTGACCAATGCCACCTTGCCTTATGCGCTCGAGCTTGCCGACGGCGTGGAGCAGGCGATCTCCACCAATGAGGAACTGCGCTCAGGCGTAAATGTTCAGGGCGGCGAGATCGTTCATCCGGCCGTCGCGCATGCATTGGCGACGCTCACTGACTCGGGGAATGAGCGTTCTCCGTCCAGGCACGAACTTCAAATCCCCCAAAACCGATAACCGCGGAAGAAACCCACGCCAAGGAGGCAGCGATGGCCGGCGAATCACAACCGCTTCGCAACCTGATCGACGGAGACCCAGCCGCCGGCGACGGTGAGGATCGCATGGCCGTGCTCAACCCGGCTACCGGCCAGGAGTTGTGGAATGCGCCGATCTCCGAGGTCGAAGACGTCGACCGAGCCGTTGCCGCTGCGCGTCGGGCGTTCGAGGATTGGTCGCAGCGCACGCCCGCCGAGCGCTCGCAAGCGCTGCTGGCGCTGGCGGCGATGCTCGAGCAGCACGGCGAGGAGCTGGCACGCTTGGAGGCGCTCAACGCGGGTAAGCCGATCCTGGCTGTCTCACGCGACGAGCTGCCCGTGATGGCCGACAACCTGCGCTTCTTCGCCGGCGCAGCGCGTTGCATGGAGGGCAGGGCCGCCGGCGAGTACATGCAGGGCTACACCTCCTTCACGCGCCGCGAAGCGATCGGCGTGATCGGCCAGATCACGCCCTGGAACTACCCACTGATGATGGCCATCTGGAAGATCGCCCCCGCGCTGGCCGCGGGCAACACGATTGTGCTCAAGCCGGCCGAGACGACGCCGGTGACAACAGTGCGCTTCGCCGAACTGGCGGCCGACGTCCTGCCGATGGGTGTGCTCAATGTCGTCATGGGGCCAGGCCGACCTACAGGCCAGGCCCTGCTCGAACACCCAGACGTCGACATGATCTCGTTGACCGGCTCGGTCGGCACGGGCAAGCATGTGGCGCGCACCGCGGCGGAGTCGCTCAAGCGCGTGCACCTGGAGCTGGGCGGCAAGGCGCCGGTGATCGTCTTCGACGACGTCGACATGGACAGCGCCATGGAGACGATCGCCGCCACCGGCTACTACAACGCCGGCCAGGACTGCACCGCGGCCACGCGTGTGCTGGCCGGGCCTAAGGTCTATGACGAGGTGGTGGGCGGTCTGGCCGAGCAAGCCCAGGGCCTGGTGATCGGAGACACGTTGGCGCCCGACACGACCCTGGGACCGCTCAACTCTTTGCGCCAGCGCGGCCGTGTGGAGAGCTTCCTGGATCGCCGCCCGAGCCACACCGAACTGGTCACAGGCGGCCAAGCCCCTGAGCGCGAGGGCTTCTACCTGGAACCGACGGTGGTCGCAGGTCTCGAGCAGGGCGACGAGCTGGTGCGCGATGAGATCTTCGGGCCAGTGATCACGGTGCAGCGATTCACCGATGAGGCGCAGGCGATCGAGTGGGCCAACGCGACTCGCTACGGCCTGGCCTCGTCGGTATGGACGCGCGACGTGGGACGGGCATTGCGTGTCTCAAAGGCGCTGCGTTTTGGCTGCGTGTGGATCAACGACCACATCCCGCTGGTGTCCGAGATGCCACATGGGGGCTTCAAGGAGTCGGGGTATGGCAAGGACTTGAGCGTGTACTCGCTGGAGGACTACACGGTTGTCAAGCACGTGATGGCCTCGCTCAAATAGCGCGATGCCCCCGCGCGCACGTGGGGCATGTCACCTTTTGGAGTGTCAGTCCTGGCGCGGACGTGCCAGCGTCTGGTAGATCGAGACGAACTCGGTCTTGAAGATGTTCTGTGCCGAGCGCAGGTACAGGCGCCAAACGCGCAGCCGCTCCTTGCCCGCGATCTGCTCGGCGCGCACCAGGTTTTCGTCGAGGCGCTTGATCCACTCGCCAAGCGTCATGTAGTAGTCCTTGCCGAACTCCTCGACGTGCTCGGTGACGAAGCCCGCACGCTCCAGCGCCAACTGTACGCGCGAGAGCTGTACCGGGTCGCCGTCTGGGAACACGTAGCGCTGGGTGAAGTCGCCGTGATAGCCGACGTCTGTATATAGGTGGGCGATGCCGTGATTGAGCAGGCGCCCGGCCGGTACGAGCAGGTTCCTGAGTTTCTGCGCATACACGTCGATATTGCTCTCGCCGACGTGCTCGACCATGCCGATCGATGCGATGGCGTCGTAGCGCTCGCCATGCAGGTCGCGGTAGTCAGCTACGCGTACCTCGACCTTGTCGCTCAACCCAGCTTCGGCGATTCGCCGGCGCGCCAGTTCGGCCTGGGGTGGGCTCAGCGTGATGCCGACGGCTTTCACGCCGTACTCGCGCGCCGCGTGGATCACGAACGCCCCCCAGCCGCAGCCGACATCGAGCACGCGCTCGCCCTCTTCGAGTTTGAGCTTCTTGCAGACGAGGTCGAGCTTCGCGAACTGCGCCTCCTCGAGCGTTCTCGCCCCGCGCGAGAAGATCGCGCAGCTGTAGGTCATCGACTTATCGAGGAACAGTTCGAAGAACTCGTTGGAGACGTCGTAGTGGTGGCGCACAGCCTTGGCGTCGCGTTCCTTGGTATGACTGCGGCCCTTCAGCCGTAGCTCGCCCTTGGGCGCGCGCGGGGGGATCGTGAGGCCGCAGGCTCTGAGCGCAGCGACCGCCAAGCGCGCGCGTGTTGCCCTGTCGATCTCGGGCTCCTCGAAGTCGTCGATCAGTCCGATCACACGGTCGAGGTCGTCGACCTCCAACTCGCCGGCGACATAAGCACGACCGAGCCCCAGCTCGCCCGGAGCACGTACGACGTAGGCGACTGCCTTGGGCGAGCGCACCGTGAAGATCGGCCCATGATCGACATCTCCGTTGGTCGAGCCGGAGCCATTGGTCGTGGCGGGTAGTTCTGTGCCGTCCCAAAAGCGCACGGTGAAGCCACGTTTGGGCAGTGCGGTGGCCAGCTCGCGACGTAGCGGCTCGGTGTTAGCGAATGGCATTGGCCCTCCAGCCAGTGTTTAGCTTGGTGTTAGCGGGGTATCTCACAGGATGCGCGGTGTCTCTCACGTCGTCTGGGCGTGCTAGCGTCCCGTCACGAGCACACCGATGAGCACCGATTCTATCCAGCGCCCCGCGGCCGCCCGGCAGGGTTCTGACGATGCCGCTGTCCCCCGTCACGCGCTCGACGGTCCCGCGCTCGATGGACCCACCGCGGACGACGTTCAGCCGCCCGTCTTCGAGAACCTCGATCGCTTTCTCACAGGCCTGATCACGGTCGGTCCGATTCTCGCGCTCGGTTTCGTCGGCTGGCAGTTGTGGGACGGTCTGCTTCACGGCTCGGACCTGATCGTGTTCGCGATCATGTACATCTCCACGGCGCTGGGTGTGACGGTTGGCTTTCACCGCCTCTTTACCCACCGCTCGTTCAAGACATCCCCTTTCTTCCGTTTTGTCTTCGCCGTGCTCGGGTCGGCCGCGATCGAGGGCCCCGTCATCTCTTGGGTAGCCGACCATCGCAAGCACCATGCTTTCTCCGATCGTGAGGGCGATCCGCACAGCCCGCATGTGGACCACGGCAGCGGTCTGCGCGGCGCCCTGAAGGGCTTGGCCCACGCGCACGTCGGTTGGCTGTTCATCCACACAGCCCGCGGTCATCGCGAACGCTACGCCCCGGACCTGTGCGCCGACCCGGTTGTCTCGTTCGTCGACAAGACCTTCTTCGTGTGGGCGATCGGCGGCCTGGTCGCTGCCTTCTGGCTCGGTTACGCCATCGGCGGAACCTGGACGGCCGGCCTTACCGGACTTTTGTGGGGTGGGGCGGTGCGCATGCTGGTGCTGCACCACGTCACCTACTCGATCAACTCGCTCTGCCACTTCTTCGGCAAACGCAGCTATGAGACCGGCGATCACTCACGCAACCTCGCCTGGCTCGCACCGTTCTCGCTTGGCGAGGCGTGGCACAACAACCACCACGCTTTCCCAACCTCCGCCTTTCACGGCTTCTCCTGGCGCCAGTTCGACATCTCCGCGCTGGTGATCCGCGCAATGGAGAGCGTCGGCCTCGCCTGGGATGTCGTTCGCATCACCCCAGAGCGGCGCGCGACCAAGAGTTTCGCAAGCTGAGCCTGCTACGGTGCAGGGCACGGATGACAAATGTCATCCGCGAGGTTCTTGTCTTTGTTGGTGCTCTTGAGCGCGGATGGGGCCAGTACGAATCTCCCTTCCGCATCGCGGCCAGTGGGCCGCCAAAAGGAGCATCACAACATGAAGTCCGAAACTTTTGCCGACCTCGGCGTGTCCGAGGCCGTCACTCGCGAGCTTTCAAAGCTTGGCATCGAGCAGCCCTTTGCCGTCCAGAAGATGGTGATTCCAGACGTGCTCGCCGGCCGCGACGTGCTTGCCCAGTCGCCCACCGGTTCGGGCAAGACGCTCGCCTTCGGCGTGCCGCTGGTCTCGCGCTTGCGTGACAGCGATCCGCGACCTTCCGCACTCGTCTTGGCGCCGACGCGCGAGCTTGCACTGCAGATCGTCGAGGATCTGCGCCTGATCGCTCACGCCCGCGCCCTTTCGATCGCCGCCGTCTACGGTGGCGCCGGGATCGTCAAGCAGGCGCGCATCGCCGCGCGCGCACACATCCTCGTCGCCACACCAGGCAGGTTGCTGGACCTGATCGAGCGCGGCGACGTATCGTTGAAGCAGGTCCGCCTGTTGGTGCTGGACGAGGCAGATCGCATGCTCGACATGGGCTTTCGTCCCGTGGTCGACCGCATCGTCAAGATGACCAGCCGCGCGCGCCAGACGCTGCTGTTCTCGGCAACCCTGCAAGGCGAGGTGGGTAAGATCGCCGCCGCCTATACGAGCAATCCGGCTCGTCACGAGCATGCACACTCCGAGGAGCGCAAGGGCGATGTCGAGCACCGCTTCGTGTCGGTCTCCCACGAGGGCAAGGTCGATCGTCTCGTGGCCGAGCTCTCAGAGCCCGAGCGCGGTCTCACGCTCGTGTTCGTGCGTACCAAGCGCGGCGCCGACAGGCTTGTAAAGCGCCTCGCGGCAAGCAGCGTGCCGGCGGTCGCGATGCATGGTGACAAGTCCCAGGCACAGCGCGAGAAGGCACTCGCTCGCTTCGAGTCCGGCCATGTGAACACACTGGTCGCCACCGACGTGGCCGCGCGCGGCATCGACGTCTCGGGCATCACCCACGTGATCAACTACGACATGCCCGCCACACGCGAGGACTATGTCCACCGCGTGGGCCGCACAGCGCGCGCCGGCGCCTCCGGTGTAGGTGTCACATTCGTATTGCACGACCAGGCGCGCGAGTTCGCGGGCATGGTCGGCGAGCTGGGCTTGCAGCGCGAGCTGGAGCTGGGTGGCTTCCCGAGCGACGCGACGCGCGGGCGTGAGCGTCCGCGCGGCAGCCAAGGACGTCCGTCGGGCCGCCCTTCGCGCAACCGTAGTTCGCGCCGCCCGCGTGCGCGAGTCGGCTCCTGATCGTAAGGACCGGCTTCTGATTCGCCTCGGCGTACCCTTGCGGTATGGCCGATCCGCTCCCGCCCGTCCGCGAGATCCTTACGCAGCGGGCCGGCGCGGAGATGGCGCTCAACGATTCGTATCTGAACCCGCAGCTCGGTCGGATCGTACGCACGCTCGGGTTCGACAAGCAGTGGGTCTCCGGCGAGGGTGCCCACCTGATCGACGCACAGGGCAATCGCTACCTGGACCTGCTCTCGGGCTACGGGGTGTTTGCGATCGGGCGCAACCATCCCGAGGCGATCGCGGCCGTGCGTGAGACGATGGACGCACACACGGCCAACCTGCCACAGCTTGGAGTGACACTGCTCAGCGGTGTGCTCGCCGAGCAATTGCTTGCGCGTGCCCCGGGCTCGGTCGCCGCGATGATCCCGGCCAACAGCGGCACCGAGGCGGTCGAGGCTGCGATCAAGATCTCGCGTGCAGCCACCGGCCGAGGGCGTGTGCTGTTCACAGAGCACGCTTTCCACGGGCTCACGCTCGGCTCGCTCTCACTCAACGGCAACGAGGAGTTTCGCGAAGGCTTTGGACCGCTGTTGCCGGGCTGCGAGGCAGTGCGCTTCGGCGATGTCGATGCGCTGGAGCGAGAGCTCGAACGTGGCGAGGTGGCGGCGTTCGTCGTCGAGCCGGTGCAGGGCAAGGGCGTCAATCTCCCTCCGGATGGCTATCTGGCCGCCGCGCAACGGCTGTGCCGCGACGCCGGCGCGCTGCTGGTGTGCGACGAGGTGCAGACGGGCATCGGCCGCACAGGCCGGTTCCTGGCGCTGGAGCACTGGGGGCTCGAACCGGACCTGATCTGCCTGTCCAAGGCGCTCTCGGGCGGGTTGGTGCCGGTCGGCGCGGTGCTCGTCTCGCGTTCTGCTTTCGACGCGGTGTTCGACGGCATGGAGCGGGCGGTGCGTCACGGCTCGACCTTTGGCGGCAACGACCTCGCCGCGGCCGCTGCGCTCGCGACCTTGCGCGTGCTCGACGACGAGCGCCTGGTGGCCCGCGCCGAGCGTTTGGGGGCGTTGCTGCTGGAGCTGACCTCGCCGCTGGTCGAGCGCTACGAGGTCGTCTCCGACGTACGCGGCCTCGGCTTGATGTGGGCGATCGAGTTCGGCCCGCCCGAGGGCGGCGCGCGACGCTCGATCTGGAACGCCGCCGAGCGTGTCCAGCCGGGCATCTTCTCGCAGCTGATCGTCGGCCCGCTGTTCCACGAGCATCGCGTCCTCTGTCAGGTGGCGGGCCACCGCATGAATGTGGTCAAGGCGCTACCTGCGCTGGTGGTGGAGGAGGACGAGATCCGCCGCTTCGCTGCTGCTTTGGAGGACGTCGTCTCGCGCGCCGAGCGGGTCCCGCGAGCCTTCCTGCGCTTCTCGGCGAGCATGAGCCGGCGGGCATTTGCCGTGCGCAAATAGGCGCTCACGGCGCGCGCGGGGCAATGGTCGCGGCAGACACCACGCGCCACCGACTACCCTGCCTGACCGTGCTCGTTCCCAGAGATGACATCCGCAACGTCGCGATCGTGGCTCACGTGGACCACGGCAAGACCACGCTCGTCGACGCGATGCTGTGGCAGTCGGGCGCGTTTCGCGCCGGCCAGGACGTGGCCGACCGTGTGATGGACTCAATGGACCTGGAGCGCGAGAAGGGCATAACGATCCTCGCCAAGAACACCTCGCTGCGCTACGAGGGCGTCAAGCTCAACATCGTGGATACCCCCGGCCACGCCGATTTCGGTGGCGAGGTGGAGCGCGGCCTGACGATGGTCGATGGCGTGCTGCTGCTTGTCGACGCCTCCGAGGGCCCGTTGCCGCAGACGCGCTTTGTGTTGCGCAAGGCCTTGGAGTCGCGCTTGCCGGTGATCCTTGTGGTCAACAAGGTCGACCGTCCCGACGCACGCGTGGCAGAGGTGATCGACGAGGTGTACGAGCTGTTCCTCGACCTCGACGCCGATGAGGAGCAGATCGAGTTCCCGATCGTCTATTGCAACGCGCGCGCCGGCATCGCCACGCTCGAGTACGACGCTGGCGCGCCCACCCCCACCGAGGGCACGCTGGCACC
>DATHMQ010000086.1:0-19030 GCA_035486935.1 Solirubrobacteraceae bacterium | reverse complement strand
CACTGGCCTATGGCCAGCGGTGGGTCGTGCGCGACGTCACGCTCCCGGTCCGCCAGGGTGAGGTGCTGGCACTGATTGGCGCATCGGGCTCCGGCAAGACGACGCTGCTGCGCTCGCTGAACCGCCTCACCGAGATCACCGCCGGAGCCGCGCGCGCTGGGCGCGTCACGCTCGACGGGCAGGAGATCGGCGAGATCGAGGTCAATTCGCTCAGGCGGCGTGTGTCGATGGTCTTCCAGCAGCCCAACCCCTTCCCGATGAGCATCTTCGAGAACGTGGCCTACGCGCTGCGCGAGGAGCACGGCGAGCGTGGCGCGCGCAGGCGCAAACGGCGCTCGCGCGACGATCTGATGCCGGCTGTGGTCGACGCTCTGCGACGGGCCGGGCTCTACGACGAGGTGGCGGGCAACCTCGACCACCCGGCGCTGCGCCTTTCTGGCGGCCAGCAGCAGCGACTATGCATCGCGCGCGCGCTTGCCGCCGGCCCTGAGGTGCTGCTGCTCGATGAGCCCTGCTCGGCGCTCGACCCGATCTCCACCGCGACGATCGAGCAGCTGATCGTCGGGCTGCGTCAGAGCGTGGCGATCGTGATCGTCACCCACAACCTGCAGCAGGCGATGCGCGTGGCCGACCACGTCGCTTTCATGCACCTCGGCGAGCTGGTCGAGTACGGGCCCAGCTCGCAGATCTTCGACAACCCCCGCGAAGCGCGCACGCGCGAGTATGTGAGCGGGGCGTTCGGGTGAGATACAGCGCCGGCGGTGAGCGCCCGCGGCTCGGGCGCCCTCCTCGCTTGTCGTTTTGGGGATGGATTGGGCGTGCCCGCACTCTCAGCCCGGCGCTTGGCACGTTCGGGTGGCGCTTGCATGACCCGTCGCGAGGGGACTGGCGTGCCCGCAGTGTCACCGCGGCGCTTGGCGTTGGTCTCTTGGCGGTCGCGCTCTGCGGCTGTGAGAGCACACAGGAACGCAGCGCGGAACTGCAGCATCAGGCAAAACACGACGTGCTGGCCTCGCAGAGCGCGGCCGTAACCAAGGAGAGCCCGAGCGTGAAGGTGCTGCAGAGCACGGTGATCCATTCGAGCTCCGGGACGGCGGTCGTCGTGGCGCTACGCAACACCTCCACACACACACTTGAGAACGCACCGATCGAGGTGACCGTACGCGACGCGCACGGGAGCGTGCTCTACCAGAACAACGCCTCGGGTCTCGAGCCCTCGCTGAGCACCGTCTCGCTGCTGCTGCCAGGCCAGGAAACGATTTGGGTCGACGACCAGGTGACCGCAACTGGCGTACCTGCCAGCGCGAGCGCGCTTGTCGGAGACGGCACGCAGACCTCAGGGAACATCCCCCAACTGAGCATCTCCGACACGCGTCAGAGCGCCGAAGGCGGGGCCGAAGCGACCCTCTCTGGGGGCGTCACCAACCATTCGCGAACAGCTCAGCAGAACCTCGTCGTATACGCCGTCGCACGCCGCGGGGTGAAGATCGTGGCGGCGGGACGTTCGGTACTGCCGGAAGTAACGGCAGCAGGCACGAACGTTCCTTTCCAAATCTATTTCGTCGGCGATCCAAGCGGGGCACAGATCCAGACAAGCGCACCGGCCACGACGTTCTGAAAAACCGCATGCCCTTGCGCGCGCGGGGGGTCCACCTTTTTGCGTACCGAACTCCCTACGCCTCAGTGACGTTTGCCGCGTTTGAGCATGATCCCCTCGATCACGTGGGCGACCGTCTCGCAGGCATCCACGGCGGCCTCCAGCGACTCGAAGATGTCCTTCCAACGAATCACGAACATCGGATCGGCCGCGCCGCCGGCAAACAGCGAGGCGACGCCGTCGCGCAGTAGCCGATCGCCCTCGTTCTCCAGGCGGTGGATCTCCACCAGATACGGCCCGGGCTCGCCGCTGGCGCAGAGCTGTTGTAGCGCCTTGACGATCTGCTCGTCGGCACCGACGAGCACGTCGGCCAGTTCGACCGCCTGCTCCATCGGCGCTTCCACTCCGTAGAGCTGCAACAGCGCCGCCGTCTGCTCGGTGTGGTCGATCACGTCGTCGAGCGCCGTGGCGAGTGCGTAGCCGTCGCCGGAGTCGAACGGTCGCCGCAGCTGCCGCCCGCCGCCATTGAGGCGGTGGATGATGTCGTGGGTGATGCGGTCGCCCTCCTGCTCGAAGGCCTTGACCTGCTCGGCGAGCCCGGAGCGCTCCGGCAGCTCAGCCAGCAGCTCGCGCAACAGCAGGCCAGAGCGCAGAATGTTGCTGGCGGCATTCTCGACGAGCGTGACAAGCGTCGGATCGGCCGCGCGACGCAGAAAGGACATCCGACAAGGGTATGCACACGGCCGCGCCCGCGTCATCCGCTTCACGAGTTCTTTACGAGTCGATCACGACTTTGCAACTCCCGGCGTGGGCTGCCACGCCACTCTACGTGACGGTGGCCGTGCACCAGGATAGCTCCAGCACCCTGTATGCAGGCGAGCTTGAGATCAGGCTCGGCGAGGGTCTCGTGCTCGCAAACGGCCGTGCGCTGACGCTGTCGGTGCGCGAGTTCGAGCTGCTCGGCGCCCTGGCCGGTCGGGCCGGCGCGATCGTCACGCGTGAGGATCTGTACGCGGCCGTGTGGGGTGGACAATTGCGCACCGGCGACCGCTCGGTTGACGTGTACGTGAGCAAGCTGAGAGGCAAGCTGGAGCAGGCTATGCCAGATCGGCGCTTCATCCATACCCACCCCGGTTTCGGCTACCGATTCCAGCCGCAGCCGTGGGGACACGCGCCCGAGCTTTCACGAGATGTTCACAACGGGGCACCCGTCGATTGAAGAGACTGAACCGGCACTGAGCCGGCGCAGGGGCCTGTTCGCCTGCTCGCCGTCCCAAAAATCCAGTCATAGGAGACGTTGTGAACAAGAACAAGATCGGCGTGCTAGCAAGTTGCGCGCTGCTCGCAGTCACCCTTGCCGCGTGCGGGAAATCGAGCTCGAGCTCGACCGGCACCTCGGCGAGCTCCTCGTCCGCGACCATCTCCGGTGCCGGCTCGACGTTTGCCGCCCCGGTCTACCAGCAGTGGGGCTCGGGCATCTCGGGTCTGACCGTTAACTACAACCCAGTCGGCTCGGGCGCCGGTATCACGGCCCTGGAGGGCAAGACCGTGGACTTCGGCGCAAGCGACCCGCCGCTGAAGCCTGCTGACTTCGCCACGCTCGAAAAGGTCGGGCCCGTCCAGCAGATTCCGATGTTCCTGGGCGCGATCACCGTCTCCTACAACCTCCCGGGCGTCAAGAGCGGTCTCAAGCTCGACGGCCCGACGATCGCCGAAATCTTCCTCGGCAAGATCAAGACCTGGAACGATCCGGCGATCGCCGGCCTGAACCCCGGCGTGTCGCTGCCGAGCACTCCGATCACCGTGATCCACCGCTCGGACTCCTCCGGCACGACCTCCGGCTTCACCGGCTTTTTGGCCTCGGTGAGCCCGGAATGGAAGAGCAAGGTCGGCGAAGGCAAGACCGTGCCGTGGCCCACGGGCACCGGCGCCAAGGGCAACGCCGGCGTGGCCGGCGCCGTGCAGCAGACGACCGGCTCTGTCGGCTACGTCGAGCAGTCCTATGCGCTGGAGCACAAATTCACCTACGCCAGCGTCAAGAACAAGGCGGGCAACTACGTCGAACCGACACTCGCCTCGACCAGTGCCGCTGCCGAAGGTGTCGAAGTGCCGGCCAACCTCGGCATCAAGATCAAAAACCCCGCCGCGCCGACGGCCTACCCGATCACCTCGCAGACATTTGTGGTGGTCTACAAGGACATGTGCAAGGCCGGCGTACCCGGTGGCGAAGCGGCCGCCAAGGGCGTCGTGAAGTTCCTCGAATACGGTCTTGGCTCCGGCCAGAGCATCCTCAGCCAGGCCGACTACGCGGCGCTGCCCGCGGCGATCCTGACCAAGTCCAAGGAAGCGGTCACCGCCCTGCAGTGCAACGGGGCCCCGATCGCGGGCTGACATGACTCACAGCCGCCGGCCAAATATAGTCCTGCTCATCGTGGATAAGCAGGCGAGGATGGAGTCGAGCCGCGTCGAGCGCGGCTCTACGGCCGGCGGCTAGGTAGTCATATGGAGGCGGCATCCGTAGCAAGCGGTGGGCACTCGATCCTCGAGCGCTCGCCGCTTGCGCGCCTCCCAGATCGCGCGCTGCGCTGGGGTCTCACCGCTTTGGCGGCCTCGATCCTCGCGTTGATCGTCTACTTCTTCGTCAAGCTCGTCGGCGAAGCCGGCCCGGCGTTCTCCAAGTTCGGGGTGCTCGGCTTCACCTTCGGCAACAACTGGGACGTCAGCACCAACCACTTCGGTGCCTTGGCACTGCTGGTCGGGACGCTGATTACCTCAGGTATCGCGCTGCTGATCGGCGTCCCTGTGGCGGTCGCGACCGCCCTTTACGTGACCGAGCTGTGCCCGCTGCGCATCCGCGGCCCCGTCACGATCCTGATCGAGCTGCTGGCCGCCGTGCCGTCGGTGGTCTATGGGTTGTGGGGCATCTTCTTCCTCGCGCCCAAGCTGCTGCCGGCCGAGCAGTGGGTGGCCGACCGCTTGTCGTTCGTGCCGTTCGTCGGCGGTGGCCTGGCGACGATCCCCAACTACTTCGTCACAGGACTGGTGCTTGCGATCATGATCCTGCCGATCGTCTCCTCGCTCTCGCGCGAGGTGATGAGCACCGTCCCCGCCGACCACAAGGAGGCGGCGCTCGGTCTCGGCGCGACCCGCTGGGAGATGATCCGCACCGCTGTACTGCCCTACTGCCGCAGCGGCATCTCCGGAGCGGCGATGCTCGGCCTAGGCCGCGCGATCGGCGAGACGATCGCAGTGACGATTCTCGTCGGCAACGATCCCAAGCTTGGAGGCCACCTGTTCGGCCAGGGCTACAGCCTCGCCGCGGCGATCGCCAACGAGTTCGGCGAAGCCCAGGAACTGCACCGCTCGGCGCTGTTCGCCGCCGGCCTCGTGCTGTTCGTGCTGACGCTGCTTGTCAACGCGATCGCGCGCCTGCTGGTATTGCGCGCGTCCCGCTCGACCAGGCCAAAGCGCACAGCGGCGGACTTTGCCCAGGCCGGCCCAGCGCTTGGAGCGGGAACGGGCGTATGAGCACTCCCGCGCCAACCTTCGAGCGCTTCTCGCTGAGCCCAAACAGGCGGCGCAAAGACCGCATCGCGCGCGGCGCCGTGGTGGGCGCCACCGTCGTCGCGCTCGTGCCGCTCGTGCTGATCGTCTACTACCTGCTCAGCAAGGGGCTCGGCTCCTGGAGCATCAAATTCTTCACGACCGACCCGACCGGCAACACCTTTTTCGCGGCCTCCTCGATCGGCGGCATCAAGAGCGCGATCCTCGGCACGATCGAGATGGTGGCGCTCGCCTCCGCGATCGCCGTGCCGCTCGGCCTCGGTGTGGCCGTCTGGCTGGTCGAGTACGGCAAGTCCAGCCGCTTCGCGCACACGGTGCGCTTCTTCATCGACGTGCTGACCGGCGTGCCGTCGATCATGTTCGGGCTGTTCATCTACATCGCGCTGATCGTTGGCACCGGCACTTCCTATGCCGCCTACAAGGGTGCCTTCGCGCTGTCGCTGCTGATGCTGCCGGTGGTCACGCGCGCGGCCGAGGTCGTGCTGCTGCTCGTGCCGGGCTCGCTGCGCGAGTCGGCACTTGCGCTCGGTGCGCCGCGCTGGAAGGTGATCTTCAGGATCGTGCTGCCGACCGCGCTGCCAGGTCTGCTGACCGGCATTCTGCTGGCCATCGCACGCGCGGCCGGGGAGACCGCACCACTGCTGTTCACGGCCGGAGCGACGATGAAGACGGGATTCAACCTCAGCGGTTTCATGAACTCGCTCCCGATGCAGATATACACGGATGTCACATCTCCGACCACAGCAGTGGTAAACCGTGCATGGGGAGCGGCCTTGACGCTCGTCGTCATGATCCTCCTACTCAATCTTTTCGCGCGACTGTTGGCGCGTAGGAGCAGCCTTCGATGAGCGCTGATGAGCCGACGATGAGCGCAGAGAAGCCCACGATCAGTCCGGGGGAAACCACGATGAGTGAAGATGAGCCTACGATGAGTCCCGAGGACCAGCACACTCAAATGCTCGACCCCAGCCGAAGCCAATCTTCCAAGAGCCCGCAGACCGCTCCGTCCGCAGCTGCACCGGCACGCACGAATGTCAGCGACGGGCTCGCTGTAAAGCTCGAGCAGCTGCGCGCCTTCTACGGCGACGTCGCGCAGGTCAAGGGCATCGACCTCGACTTCCACGCCAACGAGGTCACCGCGATCATCGGCCCTTCGGGCTGCGGCAAGTCGACGATGGTGCGCTGCATAAACCGCATGCACGAGGAGGTGCCAGGGGCGCGTGCCGAGGGCAAGGTGCTGCTCGACGGCTTCGACATCTATGACTCGAGCGTCGACGTCGTCGCCGTACGGCGTGCGATCGGGATGGTCTTCCAGAAGCCCAACCCGTTCCCGACGATGTCGGTCTTCGACAACGTAGCGGCCGGGCTGCGACTGGCCTCGCGCGGACGCGGGGACCTGCACAACAAGGTCGAGACCGCTTTGCGCGGCGCGGGCCTGTGGGACGAGGTCAAGGACCGTCTCTCAGAGGCGGGGGCCGGCCTCTCCGGCGGCCAGCAGCAGCGCCTGTGCATCGCGCGCTCGTTGGCGGTGGAACCTGAGGTGATCCTGATGGACGAGCCCTGCTCGGCGCTCGACCCGATCGCCACGCTGAAGATCGAGGAGCTGATCGATCAGCTCAAGAGCAAGGTCACGATCGTGATCGTCACACACAACATGCAACAGGCCGCGCGTGTGGCCGACCGCACCGCGTTCATGCTCAGCGGCGAGCTGGTCGAGGTCGGCCCGACGCAGCAGATCTTCACGAACCCGAATGATTCGAGGACCGAGGAATATGTCACCGGAAAGTTCGGCTAGGAGACTTCGCGTGATGCAGAACTTTCACAACGGGCTCGCGGCGCGCAAGCCGCACAGACCGAGCCAAACGACACCCGCCCAGGGTCGACCATGAGTTCCGAGGTGAACGCCGGGCAAGCCGTACGGCTGAGCGCACAGCAGGGGCGCCAGCACTTCCAGCAGCAGCTGCAGGAGCTCGAGAATCGTGCCCTGGGCGGTCTCGACGTCGTGACCGAGCAGCTAGACCGCACGCTCGAGGCGCTTGCCCACCAGGACGTCGAGCTTGCCCAGATGGTGATCGCCGACGACGACCGCGTCGACGGGCGCTACCTGGAGGTCCATCAGGGCATCCTCTCGCTGCTGGCCACCCAGGCGCCGGTTGCCGGCGACCTGCGCCTGGTCGCTGCGCTGCTGCACGTAATCGTGCACGTCGAGCGGATGGGCGACCAGTGCGTGAACATCTCCAAGCTGATCCCACTGTCCGGCTATGAGCCGCCGGTGCGTCCTGAGGTGCTCGAGCTGATCTTGAGGATGGGGGCCTACGCGCGCTCTGAGATCGTGCAATGCAAGGCGGCCTTCTCCGGTCGCGACGTCGGGCTCGCCGAAGACCTCGCCCGCCAGGATCGCGAGATCAACCGTCTCAACCGCGAGATCTTCCGCACGGCCCTGGAGATCGGCGACGACGCCGATACGCGCGAGTGGGCGATGCACATGATCCTCGTGGCACGCGCACTGGAGCGCATCGGCGACAACGCGGTGGACGTGGGCGAGCAGGTCGCTTTCGTCGTGACCGGGCTGTTCCGCGAGTTCTCAGACCAGTCGAACCCACTCGGTCGCTGACCCCTTGCTGACGCAAACAGCGGGACCGATCTGTGAAGATCCTGTGACTATCGTCTGCGCGACTTGCCATTTGCACGCAAAGCGCCTATACACTGCGCCTAGATGACGACGGGCATCCTTTCCACGGATGAAGGGGTCGCTTCGAGCGCAGGGGGAACGTCCTCATTGCGTATCGCGGTGCTCGACCGCGACAGCGGCTTCATTCAGGTCCTGGGCAAGCGCATGGACCGCCTCGGTTGGGAGCACCGCGTGCTCGCCAGTCCCGTGCCGACCGACGCGATCGCCTCTATGCGTCTCAGCGCACTGGTGATCGATCTTGCCGTGCTTGGACCGGCCGCCTGGGAATGGCTGGAGCGCCTTTGCGGCGCGCTGCCCGAGCTCGGGATCGTCGTCTGCACCGGACCCTCGACCGTCGCCCAACGGGTTCGCGGACTTCGCCTAGGGGCCGACGACTGGATCACCAAGCCTTGCCATCCCGAGGAGGTGATCGCGCGCGTCCAGGGCCTGGTCAGACGCCGCCGTCGCGCCACCGCGCGGACTGAGTCAAAGCCTGTGTCAGCCGGCGAGGTGCAGATCCGCTCCGACCGCTTCCAGGCGTTCGTCTCCGGCCGCAGCCTCGAGCTGACGCGGCGCGAGTTCGAGCTGATCGAGCTGCTTGCCGGCGGCGAAGGACGTGTACTCGAGCGCGAGGAGATCTACTCGCGTCTGTGGGGCTATGCGATGGTGCGCGGCGACCGTTCGGTCGATGTGTTCGTGCGCAAGCTGCGCCAGAAGCTCGAGAAGGCCTCACCGCAATGGCGCTACATCCACACTCACTTCGGGATCGGCTATCGCTTTGCGGCCGAACGCCACGACGCGCAGCAAGGGGCCGCGGCGCCCGATGGGCAGACAGATGCGAGCATCGACGAGCAGCTCACGCGTATTGACGCCCCCGACGGCGTCGCCCTTGGCGACTCGGCTGCCGGCGGCGAGTCAGGCGACGCGCGCGCGGCCGACGGACTAGATGCCGGCGGAGGCGACCTCGGCGATCAGGGCGAGCTCAGCGGGGCGCATCAGAAGTACGAGCTCAGCACCACCGGCGCCTAGCCGCACGACGGCGAGGCCACCCTTCTTCAGATCCACGCGACCGCCGGTGAGTTCGCCGACGATTCCCGAGAGGTCGGGCTCGTGAGCAACGAGCAACACCGGACCGTCCGCGCCGACGCCGGCCAGCAACTCGAGTGCTTCGCGTGCACGGATGCCACCGGCAAGCAGTGGGTGCAGCTCCAGCAGCGCGCGCTCGCGCTGGCCCATCTGCTCCAGCGCAAGTTCGGCGGTTTCGCGTGCACGCGCCTTCGGGCTCGCAAGGATCGCGGCGAACTCCACTTCTGTCGCCGACAGCGCAACGCCGGCGCTGTAGGACTGGCCCTTGCCGCGATCGGTCAACTGCCGCTCTGCGTCGGGACGCGTACCGTGGGGCTCTGCATCGGCGTGACGGAGCAGCCAAAGCTGGCGGGCCATAGCCATAGGGTTCTGCGAGCATAGAAGAGTGAGCGACAAGATGGGCGACGATCGCCAACCCGACAATCGCGAGCGCCCGCAGCCCGAGCGCCGGCTGGAGGATCCCTCGCTGTACATAAACCGCGAGCTCTCGTGGCTGGACTTCAACGAGCGCGTGCTGCAACTCGGCGAGGACGAGTCGATTCCGCTGCTCGAGCGCGTCAAGTTCTGCGCGATCTACACCACGAATCTCGACGAGTACTACATGGTGCGCGTGGCAGGACTGCACGACCAGATCGACGCAGGGGTGGAGAACCCCAGCCAGGACGGGCACACGCCCTCTGAGACGATCGCCGGAATCCGCGAGCGCGTCCTGGAGCTCGGCGGTCGCCTGAGCGACTGTTTCGAAGCCCGCCTGCGTCCTGCTCTCGCCGAACAAGGCGTGAGCGTCGTCGGCTTCGAGCAACTCGACGACGCTCAACGTGCTTACCTGGCGCAGCACTTCCGACGCGTGATCTTTCCGGCGCTGACACCGCTAGCCGTCGCACCTGGTCGCCCTTTCCCCTATATCTCGAATCTGTCGCTCAGCCTGGCGGTGCTGGTGCGCGATCCCGCCGGCGGCGAGACTGTGTTCGCGCGGGTGAAGGTGCCTACGGAGATCCTGCCGCGATTCGTGGCGGTGCGCTCTGCCGGCCCAACCGTCGTTGCCGGCCCCAACCCCGGTGCAAATGCGAGTGCGCCACATCCCGATAGGCAATCTCCGACAGCGACGGGAGCAGCGCCGCCAGGCGGAAACGCGGCCGCGACGAGTATTACGCTCGTGCCGTTGGAGGACGTGATCGCCCACCATCTCGATGCCCTGTTCCCGGGCATGGAGATCGTCGACTACGACGTCTTCAGAGTCACCCGCGACGCCGACCTGGAGGTATCCGACGACGCCGCCGACCTGCTGCAGGCCGTCGAGGATGAGCTGCGCCGGCGTCGCTTCGGTGAGATCGTGCGCGTCGAGCTCGGCACCAGCTGCTCCGAGCGGCTGCGCGAGGAGCTGATCGGCCTGCTCGGCGTGCGCGAGGACGAGGTCTATCCAGTCGCGGGTCTGCTCGACATGGGAGCGCTGTGGCAGATCGTGAAGCTTCCTGGCATGCCCGAGCTTCGCAATGCGCCCTATGCGCCGGTCACCCACCCGCGCCTGTTGCGCCACGAGGGCGAGCGCCCGGATGTATTTGCCGCGATGCGCGAGGGCGACGTGCTCGTGCACCATCCCTACGATTCGTTCGCCACCTCGGTCGAGCGCTTCGTCGAACAGGCGGTTGCCGACCCGAACGTGCTTGCGATCAAGCAGACTGTGTATAGAACGAGCGACGACTCGCCGCTCGTCCCCGACCTGATCGCGGCATCAGAGCGCGGCAAGCAGGCGGTCGCGCTCGTCGAGCTGACGGCACGCTTTGACGAGCGCATGAACATCCATTGGGCCAAGGCTTTGGAGGAGGCAGGCGTGCACGTCGTCTACGGACAGCCTGCCTTGAAGACGCATGCCAAGTGCGTGCTGGTCGTGCGCAGAGAGGGCGACGGCGTGCGCAACTACGTGCACGTCGGCACCGGCAACTATCACTCGGCCACCGCACGTTTGTACACCGACTTCGGACTGTTCACGATCGACGAGGACATCGGTGCTGACGTCGCGGACATGTTCAACAATCTCACCGGCTACGGGCGTCCGTTGCGCAATCGCAAGGTTTTGATCGCGCCGGCGCATCTGCGCGAGGGGCTGATCGCTGAGATCGACGCCACCATCGCCGCCCACTCGCCCGCCTCGCCCGGGCGGATCGCGATGAAGATGAACGCGCTGGTGGACGGCCACTGCATTCGTGCGCTCTACCGGGCCTCGTGCGCGGGCGTGCGCGTGGACTTGAACGTGCGCGGCATCTGCTGCCTTCGCCCAGGGGTCGCCGGCGTCTCGGAAAACATCCGCGTCGTGTCGGTCGTCGGGCGCTTGCTCGAGCACTCGCGCGTCTACACGTTCGAGCGGGATGGCGAGCGCACGGTGTACATCGCCTCGGCCGATCTGATGCCGCGCAACCTCGACCACCGTGTGGAGCTCGCGGCGCCAATCGACTCGCCCGAGCTGCGGGCCGAGCTGATGGACACGCTGGAACGAGCCTTCGCCGACAACCAAAGCTCTTGGGAACTGCACGCCGACGGTGTCTGGCGCAGGCAATCCCCAGGACCGGGCGAGCGCCCGCGCAACATGCAATTGGAGCTGATGGAGCTGCACGCGCGCCGTGCCGCCGAAGCGCGTCCGACCGAGCGCGAGACCTCCAGCATCTAAGCGCGCAGCGCGCGCCCTCAGGCCAAGCGCAAGGATTCAAGCATCTAGCCGCGCGTGCACCCTCTCAGGCCAAGCACAGGGCTTCAAGCGTTTAGCGCGCATGCGCTCTCTCAGGCCAAGCGCAAGGCTTCAAGTGTTGACACCGGCACAAGCTCTCCACAGCCTTGTCCGTAAACGCCTAGAAGATTTGCGAACGCCTACAAAGCTTTGGTACCAAAACATCCCCCTCTTCATCAGAAAAGGGGGTGCATTTCGCGAACAGACCATTCGAACACCCTCCCCACCCAATGGCGAGGGCTAAACCAAGCGTCTCAGCCGGCGGGAGCCGGAAGCCGCTCGAGCGCTTCGCGCAACTCGTCCACCGTCTGATAATCGAGCCCAAGACGGTGGTCGTGGCGGTCGCGCACCACTCCCTGCTCGTCGATCACGATCACCGCACGCGCGGTCGAGCCGAGGCCCGGCATCACAGCGCTGTAGGACTTCGCCACTGCCTTGTCCACGTCGGCGAGCAACGGCACGTTGAGGCCGTGCTTGGCGGTGAACTGCTCGTGCGAGGCGAGGTCTTGAGAGGAGATGCCAACGACTGTGGCATCCAGCGAAGCAAAGTCCTCGGCACGATCGCGATAGGAGCAGAACTGCTTGGTGCAGACCATCGTGTTGTCGCCCGGATAGAAAAGCAGCACGACCCGCTCGCCACGATGATCTGAGAGCTTGAACGGCCCGCTCGTTCCCTGCAATTCAAAGTCCGGCGCCTGCTCGCCCACACGGGGGGTCTTGGCCATTTACAGCTCCTCGCCTTTGGCTTGGTTATGCGTCTCAGCCAGGATAAACCGTTGAGGGAGGCCGAGTACCGTCGAGTACCGGCGCTTTCCGTGGAATAATCGAGCCTCGCGCGCCTGGCGTCGTAAGCTGGGCGGAAGCATCTCCTGTCCCTGCCGTCGTATCCTCGCTGCGGCTCCCTCTCCCCTAGGTTCTAACGATGCTCAAGTTCGCCCGCTGGTCCACAACCCACCGTCTATACATCGCCATCGGCTGGGTGATCCTGCTGGTCGGCGTAAACGTCATCTCCCAGTCGAGCGGAGGGGCGGCCTACTCGAACAACTTCACGCTGCCCAACTCCGACGCGCAGCGCGCCTCGGACCTGCTGGCTCATAGCTTCCCGGCGCAGGCCGGCGACCGCGACACCATCGTCTTCAAGGTCGCGCACGGCAACGTGCGCGAACCGGCCGTGCAGAGCCACATGACCAATCTGTTTGGCGAAGTGAGCCACCTGCCGCACGTGACAGGCGTGATCAGCCCCTACGCGGCCAGCCAGGCCGGCAAGGCCATATCCGCCAACGGACAGATTGCGTTCGCCACCGTTGTGTTCAAC
Organism: Solirubrobacteraceae bacterium; assembly: GCA_035486935.1. Lineage (GTDB taxonomy): Bacteria > Actinomycetota > Thermoleophilia > Solirubrobacterales > Solirubrobacteraceae > Palsa-744. The sequence goes on along the minus strand of DATHMQ010000086.1, from coordinate 6,075 downwards.
GAGAAGGCCAACGAACTACCCAAGAGCGCGGGCGAAGCTGTGGTCAAGACGGCCAAGGCAGCGCGCACTCCGGACCTGCAGATCGAGCTCGGCGGACAGGCAATCGAGCAGACAGAGCAAGAAGGCTTCGGGATCACCACCGCGGTTGGCCTGATGGCCGCGATCGTCGTTCTGTTGATCACCTTCGGGTCGCTGATCGCAATGGGCCTGCCGATCATCACCGCGCTGCTCGGGCTCGGCACCGGCCTGGGGTTGATCGCTCTGTTCACGCACGTGGTCGACACGCCCAACTTCTCCTCCGAGCTCGCGGCGATGATCGGCCTCGGCGTGGGCATCGACTACTCGCTGTTCATCGTGACGCGCTTCCGCGAGGCCTACGCGACGCCCGGTCCCAGCTTTGGCGACGTGCGCGAGTCTGTCGTGCAGGCGATGGACACTGCCGGACGCGCGGTCCTGTTCGCCGGTTGCACGGTCGTGATCGCGCTACTCGGAATGATGCTGCTCGGCGTCGACTTCCTCTACGGCGTTGCGATCTCCGCCTCGATCGGCGTGCTGCTGGTGATGCTTGCCTCGCTGACGCTGTTGCCCGCGCTGCTCACGATCGCGGGCAAGCGCGTCGTGCGACCCAGCCGCCGTGCGCGCCGCCGCGGTGTAGAGGCCACAGACGCACGTCACGGTAAGAATTGGCTGCGTTGGAGCGAGTTCGTGCAGGCTCACTCTTGGCCGATTGCGCTGGGCGCGACGCTCATCCTGCTGGTCATAGCGGCACCCGCGACGGCTCTGCGACTCGGGTCCAGCGACGCCAGCAACGACCCCGAGAGCTTTACGACCTACAAGGCGTATCAGCTACTTGCCGAGGGCTTCGGACAAGGGTTCAACGGACCGCTACAGGTTGTCGCGCAGGTACCTGGCGCGAGTAATCCAGGTAAACAGGCAGCAAAACAAGGCGTTTTGCTGACCGCACCTACTTCATCCGCGGGCAAGGCCGCGGTCGAAGATCTGCGCGTCGCGATGGCCAGCGTCAAGGGCGTGGCCTCGGTCGCACCGGCCAAGTTCAACCCCGCCGGAGATGTGGCGACGATCTCCGTGTATCCAAGTTCTTCCCCGCAGGCCTACGCCACAACCCAGCTCGTCTCCCAACTGCGCAACGAAACGATCCCGCCGGTGGAGGCAAGCACCGGTATGCACGTGTACGTCGGCGGCGTCACCGCCGGAGCAGTCGATTTCGCGGGCGTGCTCGGCAAGAAGCTGCCGCTGTTCATCGGCGTGGTGGTACTGCTCTCAGCGCTGCTCTTGATGATCGTGTTCCGCTCGCTCGTCATCCCGCTGCAGGCGGCGTTCATGAACCTGCTCAGCATCGGCGCCTCGCTCGGAGTGATCGTGGTCGTCTTCCAATGGGCGTGGTTCGACTCGATCATGGGCGTCAAACCCGGCCCGATCGAGTCGTTCGTGCCCGTGATGCTGTTCGCGATCGTGTTCGGGCTGTCAATGGACTACGAGGTATTCCTGATCTCGCGCATCCACGAGCAGTGGACTCGCGTCGGCGACAGCCGCCGAGCGGTCAGCGAAGGGCTGGCGCTTACAGGCCGTGTAGTGACAGCGGCCGCGGCAATCATGATCTGTGTGTTCTTGTCGTTCATGCTCGGCGAAAGCAGGGTCATCAAGGAGTTCGGACTGGCCCTGGCCTCGGCGGTGTTCCTCGACGCGATCATCGTACGCTGCCTGCTGCTGCCGGCGGTGCTGAACATCCTGGGCGACGCTACCTGGGCGATCCCAGCTCGCCTCGATCGATTGCTTCCACGTCTGAACATTGAGGGCAGCGCCACGCGCCTCAGCCCCAGTGACGAAGCCGAGTTCGCAGCGTTTGCCTCCGAGGAGAAGCCGGTGCCGGCGGGCACAAGCGGGGGGACAGAGGGCTGAGCAGTATGCGCGCGGGGCTGCTTGCGGCTCTGCTGTGCACAGTTCTGGCGGGCTGCTGCTCGACAGTCGCGGCAGCCGAGCAGCACAAGCACAATATCCACGGGGCCGCCTCATCTGCATCGGCCGTTTCGCTGTTGAGAGCCTCGGGCCAGCCCACCCCGAAACAAGCTGTGCTCACGCAGGCGAGCGTCGAACCTTCGGCGCTCGTCGTGTTCCTTCCCCCGGGCCCGTCACGCGGTAGAGGTCGATCTGAAGACGACGCGATCGAGGCCGAGCTGAGCTCGATACCGACGCTCTCGATAGGCATCCTGAGTGCCACTCAGGGCGCATACAACGCAGACCAGATGCTGCTCGACATGACTCAGGGCGCGCGGGTCTCATATTCGGCTTACAGCCCCGCTCATCCGCCGAGCCTATCCTCCCTTCAGCTTGACCTGAATGCTGAGCATGGGCTCCCCGCCAGTGCCCGTATCTCCTCATGGACAGCGGCCCTGCGCCGCGCGCAAGACGCCCCTCAACTGCTGAAGCCAGGGCTGCTCGCCACATCGATTCCCGGCGGGGCAGCGTATGCCGCTCCATATTTCTCCAAACTGCCCAGCAAGGGCAGCATAGAAATCGAAATCGCCAAGCCCGTGACCAGCCCCGCCACGGTCGATTGGCCCCTCGCGGCCAATCGTTCCGGGCGAATCGCCGCGCTCTCCTTCGGATCTTCCGGCACGCTTCTAGCTCGCATCGACAAGCTGCGCGTCACTCACAGTCTCGTGGTCGCGGATTTGCCGCGGGGAGCAAGCGGCTACGATGACCTGCGCTCGCTGACCGCAGCCCGCGCGCCGCACGAGTTGCTCGTTGTCGTACAGAGCGCGCCCAACCTCCCCGGACACGAACTGCTGTGGAGCGCATTTGCCGGGTTGGGCTCCGGCGGCGACACGCTCACATCCCAAAGCACCAATCAACGCGGCATGATCGCCGCGATCGACATTGGGCCGACGATCCTCGGCCACCTTGGACTCCAGATCCCCGCCGACATGCGTGGCAAGCCCGTACGACTCGACGGCGCCTTCGACGGCGCGAGCCTGCGCGCATTGAAGGCGCGGCTGGTTGTGATCGACTCGCGCAGATTGCCGGCGCTGGCTTGGTTGGCACTCACTTGGGCCTTTTTGCTCATGGTCGTGCGGCTGCCGATCGGGGATGCGAAGCGCGGCCGGCGAACCGCATGGGCGATGCGAGTGGGAGCGATTGCGCTGTTGTGGGCCCCGGTCGCCGTACTGCTGCCCGCTGCCCTCGAGCCGAGTCGCACGGTCGAGATCGCTCTGATCGTGGCGAGCTGCTTTGCGCTCGGCGCCCTCACCGACCTGCTCGTGCCATGGCCGCGAGCGCCGCTTCTGCCCGCAGTGGTGGCGGTGGTCGCTTTGACCGTCGATGCGCTCGCCGGAACACAGCTGTTGATGCGCTCGCTGCTCGGACCCAGCCCAGCTTTTGGGGCGCGCTTCTACGGGATCGGCAACGAGCTGAAGTCGGGGCTTGCCGTGCTCGTCTTCACCGCGGTGGCAGCGGCGCTTTACCCCTGCGCACGCAGCCGCCGCGCGGCTGTGACGATGGCCTGCGCGGGCATCCTGCTCGCGATCGTCGAGGGCTCGGCGCGCATCGGGGCAGGCGTCGGCGGCGTGATTCTGGTGAGCGCGGGAACTGCCGTGGCGACCGTGATGCTGCTGCCTGGCACGCTCAACCGCAAGCGCGTGCTGATCGTGATGGCGGCGCCCGTCCTCGGCCTGATCGCGCTCGCCGCGATCGACCTCGCCACAGCCCACGGCTCCGGGCACTTCACCGGCAGCGTGCTCGACGCGCGCTCGCCCGGGGACATCCGCGACATCGTCGTGCGCCGCTATTCGGCCGCGTGGGACGAGCTGAAGAACCACCTGATGCCGCTCGCCACGGCGCTTGCGTCGATCGCCTCGTTCATCGCGGTCCGTCGCCGCGATCGTGTACTCGCCCCGGTCGCTTCCGATCCGGTGTGGCTCGCCGCATTCGCCGGCGGGCTCACATCGGGCGTGATCGGCGCGCTCACCGAGGACTCCGGCCCGGTCCTGTTGGTGGTCGCCGTCGGGACGCTCGGCTGCGTGCTCAGCTATCTGTGGGGCAAGCCGGTGAGAGCACAGCCCGTCAGCCGGCGCAGTCCGAGCACTCTCCCCGCAGCACGATCTCGTGCTCGGACACAATCAGCGGCACCCTCCGGCTGAGGCTCACGATCGCCTGCTCCAGAGCGTCGTCGGAGAATGGCATCACCAGGCCGCAGCCGTCGCACACGAGATGATGGTGATGCTCCTCGTGTGTGCACACGCGCTCGTAGCGAACCATCGCTTGGCCGGTCTCCACGCGCTGTACCAAGCGCAGCCCCTCGAGCTCGTCGAGGATGCGATAGACGCTCGCACGACTCACGCGTCGCTCGGCCTTGCGCAGCTCGTCCTCGATCTCAACTGCCGTCAGCGCGCATGTTTGGGCATCGAGCAACTCGAGCAACGCGCGCCGCGCGCCGCCGCGCTTGTGACCTGCCTCGCCCAGCGTCGCCTCCGCCCGCTCGATCCAGTTCTCGCCATGTACGGTCGAGGCCGCGGCGGACGTATCGTCCTCGCGGTGGACATGGACACCGGCGCTCACGACGAATGCACCTCGCCCATGGTCTCTCGGGTGCGCAGCTGACTTGGAGGAACCCACAAGGCGATGTTAGATGCCAAAGACGCAAGCGCATACGCGCCGACCGCCAAGCCGATGATCGCGGTGCTCGGCGGCAGCGAGGGGATCGCGTAGCTGAGCGCGATCCCGCCCCACATCGCGACAAGCGCGATACCCGCCGAGAACGCCATGCCGAGATACGGCTTGGACGTCAGCCGCAGCGCGGCGCCCGCCGGAGCAGCGACCAGACCAAGCACGAGCAGCGCCCCGATCGCCTGCGTACCCTCAGCCGTGACTGCGCCGATCAGCAGCAACAGCACTAGCCCGAGCGCGCGCACCGGCACACCGTGCAGCGCCGCCAGCTCGCCGTCGAGCGAGGCGAACAGCAATGGCCGGGCGATCGCCACCGCCGCCAGCACCACCGCCAGGCCGATCGCCGCGGCCACGATGCTCTGCCCCGTGCCGAGGCCGAAGATCGAGCCGAACAGCGTGTTGGCAACGATCAGCCCATCGCCACCCGAGGAGCCGGTGCTGAGCACCGCGATCAGCAGCACACCAATCCCGAGCACCCAGGAGAAGACAACCCCGATCGTCACGTCGTTGGCCTGAGCGCGGCGCCCCAATCCCGCCATCACCGCCGCCAGCCCAAGCGTCAGCGCAAACAGGCCCACACGCTCGTCGACGCCCACCACAGCCGCGGCAATCGCCCCGACAAAGGCCACGTGGCTGAGCGCGTCGCCGGCGAACACCTGCCCGCGCAGCACCGCGAACCAGCCAACCAGCCCACACGCGAGCGCCACGAAGGTGCCGGCCAGGTAGGCGTTGCGGATGAATTCGTGGGCGAGCATCAGACCGTCGCCGCCATCGGCTCGTTCGCTCGGGGCGAGCGCCGCCGAGCCGCTACTGCACCGCGCACGAGCTTGGCCGCCACATACAGCGCAAATCCAAACGAGGTAACGAAGAAGCCAAGCGGATAGATCGAGAAATAGGAGATCCCAAGTCCCAACCACATGACGAGCAGCGCGAACACAACGCTCAAAGCGAGACTCAAACCGGGCCGTGGCGTGAGTGCCTGAGCGGCAGCCGGCGGCGCCACCAGCAGCGCGAACACGAGCAGGGCACCGGTGATCTGGCTCGTTGCAGCCACCGTCAGGCCAAGGATCAACAGAAAGCCGACGTCGAACAGGTCTACGGGCAGGCCGCGCGCTCGCGCCGCTTCGGGATCCAACGACGAGAGCAACAGCGGGCGCCCGATCGCAAGCAGCGCTGCCAGCACGACGACCGCCACGATCGCCAGCGTCAGCACCTGGTTGCCGTCGATCCCCAGGAACGTGCCGAACAGCAGCGTTTCGAGCTGCTCGAGCACGCCGCTGTAGAGGCTCAGGAAAAGGAAGCCGAGCGCCAATCCCGCGACCTGCACCACCCCTACCGCCGCCGACTCGCCGCTACGCCCGCGCCGGGCCGCGCCGCCGGAGCGTCCGATCG
>DATHMQ010000085.1:0-4344 GCA_035486935.1 Solirubrobacteraceae bacterium | reverse complement strand
TCGGGGTGCCGGGTGCAAGCGATGCAACGGCGTTGTTCATTCTGCTCACTATTGGCGCAAGCCGCGTGGCCGGCCCTGCCGCCTCGGGCGTGAGCACGACCGGCGCTTCAGCTTCTGCTGCGCGGTCGATGGCTGCCGGTCGCGGGCGACGCCGCCGTCGCTGCGCTTCCTCGGCCCCAAGGTCTACATTGCCGCGATCGTGGTGTTGATCGCGATCCTGCGGCACGGCGCAACGGCGCTACGCATGCGGGAGCTGACCGAGGTGATCGGCGTCGATCGCCGCACCGTCGAGCGGTGGCGCGCATGGTGGCGTGACAGCTTCACCACGACACCATTCTGGAAGGTTGCTCACGCCGCGTTCATGCCGCCGGTCGATCCGGGCCAGCTGCCGGCCGCGCTCATCGAGCGCTTCGCGGGTGACGACGCCGATCGGCTCGTCGCGCTGCTGCGCTTCATGGGCCCCATCACTGGAGGCCGCATGCACGCTCGATAACGGCCTTTCCATATCCGCAGAGGACGCTCGTCGCGAGCCATCCGGTGCTGCTTTTACGGTTGCTGCTCTCAGCAAGAGGAGCGCCGGCATGACACAACAGACACGAGGTCCCCGAGTTCACGAGCGGTGGGCGCACCTGCGCTTCTCCGTCATCGGACAGCTGTTGGCGGCGCCGCCGGCCAAAGGCGAGCTGAAGGCCGCGATCGAGGGGCTGGCCGGGCGCACATGGCGGCATCCCACCACCGGCGAGCCCGTTCGCTTCGGCTTCTCCACCATCGAGCACTGGTATTACCGTGCCCTGAAGGAGCGGACCGATCCGGTCGGTGTGCTCCGCCGCAAGGTCCGCGCCAATGCCGGACGGCAGCACGCGATCAGTGACGCCGTGCGGCAAGTCGTGCTCGCGCAGTACGCCGCGCACAAAAGTTGGAGTATCCAGCTCCATCACGACAACCTCATCGCACTCGCCGAGACCAAGCCCGATCTGAAGCCGGTGCCGTCCTATCCGACGCTGCGCCGGTTCATGAAGGTCAATGGCCTCGACAAGCGGCGGCGCGTCACATCACGCCAGACCGACGGCGCCGATCGCGCCGAGGACAAGCTCGCCGATCGTGAGATCCGCGGCTACGAGGCCGAGTACGTTGGCAGCTTGTGGCATTGGGACTGTCATCATGGATCGAAGAAGGTGCTCACCGGGCGCGGCGAGTGGGTGACGCCGATCCTGTTCGGCGTGCTCGATGATCGGTCACGCCTCGCCTGTCATCTGCAGTGGTATCTGGCCGAGACCGCCGAGATCATCGCCCACGGCCTGAGCCAAGCCTTCCAGAAGCGTGGGCTGCCCCGCTCGGCGCTGAGCGACAACGGCGCCGCCATGACAGCCGCCGAGATCACCCAAGGACTGACCCGTCTCGGCATCCTTCATCAGACCACGCTGCCGTACAGCCCGTATCAGAACGCCAAGCAGGAGGCATTCTGGGGACCGGTCGAGGGCCGGTTGATGGCCATGTTCGAGGGTGTACCGGATCTCACGTTGGCCATGCTCAACGAGGCGACGCAAGCCTGGGCCGAGTTCGACCACAACCGCAAGATCCACTCCGAGATCGGCGAAGCCCCGATCACGCGCTTCCTCGCCGGACCCGACGTGACGCGGCCGTGCCCCGACAGCGATGCGCTGCGCCTCGCCTTCACCCGCACTGACCACCGCATGCAGAGGAAGAGTGACGGCACCGTCGTGATCGAGGGCCGCCGCTTCGAGATCCCCAACCGGTACCGCCATCTGACGCGGCTCGAAGTGCGCTACGCCGGCTGGGATCTCGGTCTCGTCCATCTCGTCGACGAGCGCACCGGCATGGTGCTCACCCGGCTCTATCCCCAGGACAAGACCCAGAACGCCAGCGGTCTGCGCCGCACGCTGTCTTCCATAGCCAACGGATCGGCCACGCCCATGCCCACCGACGTCGAGCCCGCGACCGGCCTCCCGCCGCTGCTCGTCAGGATGCTCGACCAGCAGGCCGCCACCGGACTGCCCCCGGCCTATCTGCCCAAGGACGAGGAAGGAGAGACACCGTGAACAAGAAGATGTTGGCTCTCTACGGCCTGAAGTGGAACCCGTTCGCGCCTGACGTGCCGGTCGAGGCGTTGCACGTGACGCGCCGCATCGAGTCGTTCTGCTGGCGCGTCCAGCAACTCGTCGGCGAAGGCGGCTTCGCCCTCGTCACCGGCGCCCCCGGCACCGGCAAGTCCGTCACGCTACGCATTCTCGCCGAGCGCCTCGGCGCGCAGCGCGACGTCAAGATCGGCATCGTCACGCGCCCGCAGGCCGGCCTCTCCGACTTCTATCGCGAGATGGGCGATCTGTTCGGCGTCGAGCTGGCTCCGCACAACCGCTGGGCCGGAGCCAAGGTGCTGCGTGATCGCTGGCAGACCCACATCGACGCCGCTCTGTCGCGACCGGTGCTGATCATCGACGAGGCCCAGGAGATGCCGCCAGCCGTGCTCGCCGAGCTGCGGCTGTTGTCGTCCGCGCGCCTCGACAGCCATATCCTGCTCACCGTCGTGCTGGCCGGCGACGGCCGGCTGCTGGAGCGTCTCAGGTCAGAGGAACTGCTCCCGCTCGGCAGCCGCATGCGGGTGCGTCTCGCGCTCGAACGTACCGGCCCAGAGGAGCTGCAGGAGTACGTCGTACACGCCCTGCAGAAGGCCGGTGCCGTCAAGCTGATGACGCCGGAGCTGATCGCCACCTTGTGCGATCACGCCCAGGGCAACCCGCGTGCGCTCATGAACATCGCCGGCGAGCTGCTCGCCGTCGCAGCGGAGCGCGAGGCCCGCCAGATCGATGAGAAGCTGTTCCTGGAGACCTGTGCCACGCCACCGGTGGCCGAGCCCAAGACCGCAGGTCGGCGCCGATGACCATCCTTCCGGTCGAACCCGCGTATCGTCTCGCCGAGCGCTCGGAGGAACATCGCTGGCTGGTCACCGGACTGTGGTCCGAGCAGGCGGTCGGCATCGTCGGCGGCGAGCCAAAGTGCTGCAAGTCGTTCCTGGCCTTGGACCTCGCCGTCGCGGTCGCCGCCGGTGTCCCATGTCTGCGCCGCTTCGCCGTGTCGCGTGCCGGTCGCGTCCTGCTGTTCGCCGCCGAGGACGCACTGCACATCGTGCGCCGACGCCTCGAAGGCATCTCGGCCGCAGCCGGTGTGGCGTTGGCCAATCTCGACATCCAGGTCATCACCGCACCTACCGTCCGGCTCGATCTGGATGCCGACCGCCGCAACCTCGCCGAGACCGTCGCCAGATTGAAGCCGCGCCTGCTTATCCTCGATCCGTTCGTACGTCTCCACCGCATCGACGAGAACGCCAGCGGCGAGGTCGCCCCGCTGCTCGCCTACCTGCGCGAGCTGCAGCGCCGGCATGACGTTGCCGTGCTCGTCGTCCATCACGCCAAGAAGGGCGGTGGCGGCGTCCGCGCCGGTCAGGCGCTGCGCGGCTCCTCGGAGTTCCATGCCTGGGGCGATTCCAACCTCTATCTGCGCCGCGACGGCGATGATCTCTCGCTGTCGGTCGAGCATCGTGCCGCGGCATCCATGACCCCCATCACCATCGAGCTGGCACAGCGTGGCACCGCCCTCGCCTTGGAGGTCGTCGACCGGCGCGATCCGGCAACACCGCCGCCAAGCTCGCTCGACGAGCGCATCACCGCCACACTCGCTGGAGCCGACGCCGCGCTGCCGTTCGCCGAGCTGCGCGCCTGCTGTCGCGTCCGCGCCACCACGCTCTATGAGCGGCTCGCCGTGCTCGCCGACACCGGCCGCGTCGTCAAAACCGACGACGGATATCGCCTCGCCAACGGCTGATCCCAAAACCAGCGACAATGACAACAAAGACCGGCGCCAACGCCCCGACTTCCCAATTCCCGTTCCCGGGCTCTCTACAACGTGCGGGAACGGGAACTGGGAAGTGCATGCGTCGGCGGCCATCTCGGCCGCCCGGGCGACGGGCAGATCGCAATCCATCACATTCTCTGGTTCGGCCCCGCGGAGCATTCTCCCGTCCCGGCCGCTTAATCTCGATGCCGTCGCGCACAGCGGCAGTCAAGACCGGCCCGGTTCAGGGCCGCCGAAGGCTTGGTCTTGACGGCCGCGAGCACGATGGCACGCTGGCGCGGCACGGGCACGGCAGATCACCACTACGCTCGATGACCCTGAATCAGCGCGCACGGTAGCCCATTAGAATACGCGCTCCTGCTTACAGCCGCGCATAGGCCGGAGCACCTCATAGAGGAAATGGCCGGCGTACTTTGGCGGAAGCGGAGTCTTTAGGCTCGCAGAGGCGGCGGAACTTCACCGGGATCTCAAAAA
>DATHMQ010000084.1:0-3508 GCA_035486935.1 Solirubrobacteraceae bacterium | reverse complement strand
CCGCTTCTGCTCGCCCCTCACGAGAGGCGCGTGGTACATCCGTTGGAGGAGCCACGAGAGTCAACGCAGCTCCACCTGTCAGGGCTGCACCATCGGGAACAGCCTCGCCGGTGAAGACCGCTCCGAGCGGGCCTCCGCTCACTTCGCCTGCGCCAGGCGACGGAGTCGAAGGCAGCGCTGGTGTGCAGTCGCTGGAAGGCGACCAGCTCGTGGAAAACGGCCTTGTGAGCCCACTTTGCGACGACGACAAAGGCCTCGCGCTGTCGAGCGTCGCACAGAGCAATTGCCAAACGTCGGGCTTCGTCGCTGCGCCCGCGCCAACAAACAACTACGACCTCGACGTCAACATCGACACGGGCACGCTGGGGATCGGCAACGGACAGTTGCTCTCGGTGATCCAGGACGTGTTCATCGCACCGGTCTGGGAGGGGCTGGTTTGGCTCGTGCACGCGCTCGTCGTGATGCTCCAGTGGTGCTACACGCTTGAACTACTGGGTGGCTCGTTGACGAGCGGCTTGAGGAGCTCCTTGCGTCAGGCGCAGGCGAACTTCACCGAGCCTTGGCTTGCGCTGGTCCTGGCCGTCGCCTCAGTGCTCGCCTTCTACAACGGGCTGATCCGCCGTCGCATTGGCGAGACGCTCGGCCAAGCGCTGTCGACGGTTGCGATGATGACGGTCGGGCTGTGGCTGATCGCCGACCCGCTCGGCACGGTCGGCGTAGTCGGTCAGTTCGCCAATCAGGCCAGTTTGGGAACACTCGGCGAGGTTGCCCAGGGCACGACGGCCAAAGCCCCTGGAACGCTCGGTGACAGCATGCGCGCGCTGTTTGCGGGCGCGATCGAAGTGCCCTGGTGCTACTTGGAGTTCGGCGACGTGCGCTGGTGCAGCGATCCCGCGATGCTTGAACCGCGTCTGCGCAAGGCGGCCTCGAGCATCGTGGCTTCTGAGCAGGCCAAACTCGATTGTCAGCCGAGTCTCACGGATCCGTTGTGTCGCTCCTCGGGTAAAAGCTCGGCGCCTGCGCTCGAGCGCACGAGGGAGCTGTTGCGTGAGGCCGATACCAACGGCGCCTTGTTCCTGGCGTTCCCGGCCAATGGGCCTGAACGCAACTCGAGCAAAGACGGCAGCTCGCTCTTGCGCGTCCTCTGTCAAAGCGAAAACGACAGCAAATGCGAAGGCGCAACGGCCACACAGGCGGAGTTTCGTTCCGACGGCGGCACGTTCCCGCGCATGCTCGGAGTCGTCTTGATCGCAATCGGCGTGCTCGGCATGGCCGCACTGTTCGGGCTGATCGCGGTCCATCTGCTCGTCTCGGCGTTGCTCAGCCTGTTCATGTTGTTGCTGGCCCCGTTTGTGGTATTGGCTCCGGCGTTCGGAGACGCGGGGCGTGCTGTCTTCAGCGGTTGGCTCACACGGTTGCTGGGCGCTGTCTGCTCGAAGCTGATCTTCTCGTTCGTGCTGGGCGCGCTGTTGACGATGCAGCGTATGCTCGCCTCGCTGCATCAGCTGGGCTGGTGGACGCAGTGGCTGTTGATCTCGGCCTTCTGGTGGTTCGTGTTCCTCAAGCGCCACAAGGCCCTTGAGTTCGTGCGCAGTGGTGGACGGGCGCCGCTCGTGTCCACCCGCCACACGCTTGGCCAAAGGATCCGCGGAGCACGACAGGCAAAGCAAGACCTTGCCCATCCGGTGCGCTGGGCCAAGGACAAGCTGTTCTCGCCGTTGCCTGAGGACGAGGAATTGGACAGGCTACAGCTCAAAAGCCGTGGGCCTGCCCAGCCATCTCCAGGGCCAACAGTCCCGGCGCAATCGCCACATGAAGGACCGGGTCACCCACCGGTTAGAGGAGCGGACCAACATACGGGTGCAGGCCAGCGACAGGAAGGTCGCGGGGACGAGCAAGTGCAGCCGGTCGGGCGGTCGGAATATGCGGGCTCGGTCGAGCAGCTCGGTCGTGACGGTGCTCAGACGGTAAAGACCGGTGAGGGGACACCGGCCTTCGAGCCCCAGGTCGGAGTCCCTCGCGACCAAGCCGGCTCTGACGCGTCCGCTGGCGCAGGCAGCTCGCATCGAAATCGAGCTGAGAAGCCGCCGCGGCTCGAGCGCGTCGCGCGGGTGGCCGCCTACGCGAGCGACCCAGAGGCCGATGAGGCGGCGTGGCTCGCGAACGCGCGTCGCCCGCCTGGGCGGGCACAGTCTCCGGCGCAGGCGTCGTCTGCGGACCAGCCCTCGCCTGCGGCCCGTCAGGACCAGTCGCCTCCGCGAGCAGCGACCGAGTCCGCGGGCGCACCTCCAAAGCGCTCGGCGTCTGGTCCGGGAGCGCCCGGCTCGCAAAGCATGCGCATGCGGACCTCGCGCGAAATCATGGACGACGCTCGCGAAGTCGCCGCCGGACGCAAGCGCCAGCTCGGAATCGAGTCACTCGCCGAGGAGGACCTGGAGCCATGAGCACTCAGGCGCTTGCGCACCCAGGCATCTCGCCCCGCCGCCCAATGAAGCTGGCAGGCGTGTTGATCGTCACGACGGCGGCCGTGGCGCTGTTCGCACTGATGCTGATCGCTTCGCTGCTGGGGGCCGGCGCTGTCTCGCTCGGCGGCGCACCGGACAGCTTCGGTGTCTCCGATCTGGCGGAGGCCGAAATCCCGCCGCTCTATCTCAGTCTCTACGAGCAGGCCGCCAGCCACTATGGGCTTGACTGGGCGATCCTCGCTGGTATCGGCAAGGTCGAGTGCGACCACGGACGCGACCCCGATCCTTCGTGCACAAAGGAGGGCGCGGTCAACTCGGCCGGCGCTGGTGGGCCTGCTCAGTTTCTGGCTTCCACGTGGGCCGAGTATGGGGTGGACGCTGACGGCAAGGGACCACTAGATAGGTGGGATCCGGCCGATGCCATTTATGGAATGGCAAATTATCTGCGTGCTTCGGGAGCGCCTCAGAATTACCGCAAGGCGATCTATGCCTACAACCACGCATGGTGGTATGTGAATGAGGTAGAGCATTGGGCCTCGCTCTATCGCGGCCCGGCGCAGCCGGCCACGGAAATCGCCCCTGGGAGCGCCCACGGAGTAACGGACGTCGACTGGCCCGGTGTCGGCTCGGTCGAGACGATCGCGGGCACGCGCGCACTGCTCTCGCCGCAAGATGGCCACCTGGCGCTCGTGCCCTCGCAAGCGCCGCCGATCGTGCAGGCGATGGTGATCGCCGGCAACGAGCTGCAGGAATTGCCATATGGCCCCGACGGCCATCCCGATCCGCTTGGCGCGCCCGACGAGGACTGCTCCAGCACCGTCAACTATGTGCTTTACATGGCGGGCATTCGCCCGCTCGCGGAAATCCTGCGCGAGAATCCACTGGCCCAGGACTACGTCGACTGGGGCGCCCTGGGCCCTGGCCGCTGGGTCACGATCTACGCGACCACCGAGCCAACCGACCATGTGTTCATCGTCATCGCCGGGCTACGGCTGGACACTTCCTATAGAGGCACGGACGTTGGCCCAAACCGTGAAGAAGGC
>DATHMQ010000083.1:0-9435 GCA_035486935.1 Solirubrobacteraceae bacterium | reverse complement strand
CATCGGGTATCAGGCGGGTGCGCGCGATCACCTGGCGGACCACGATCGCGACGTGTTGGGCAAGCTCGTGGCAGGTCTCGTACATGTGGATGGAGGATTGCTCGCCTGTGAGCGCGTCGCGTTCATGGTCGACGAGATGGTCGAGTACTGTTGTGAGCACGCAGAGCGTTAGGTACGTGTCGTCAAGCTCGCGTGCCTGCTTGTGGGTTGACCGCTCGTCGGCTGCCAATGCAATGAGCGCATGGACAGCGACCACGGAGCCCATTGCACCGAAGAGCCACTCTCGCCATTCAAGCCCCGTGCCGGTCGCCTCGTGGGTGGCCCAGCCTTCGAGTTGCCCCATGCCTGTGTAAGGAGCAGCGTGTATTCGGACCTGTGCCTCTGCGCAGCGTTCAGCGCTTGCGGAGATAGTCGCGGCGATAGTGTCGGCGGCGGGAAGACTGCTGATTGCTGTACGAACGGCTAGGGCTAGCTCAGCTAGATAGCCCGCGTCGTCGCCTCGTGGGTGGTGCGCATAGTAGTCCCCGGCGGGTTGCACGGAAGTGGTAACCGCGTCGGTAAACGCCTTTGAGTATTGAAGTCCGTCGCGTATTGGATCCGCTGTTGGTTGCTCAGTAAGCGCGTCTAGATAGTCGTACATCACCTGCAGCGCCACGATCGCTTCGACCGTGCGCCGCCGATGCCGTGGCGGTGCGATAGTCGCAATCATCGCGCCCGCCTCGACATTGAAGCGCTCCTTTGTCAGCTTGCCGCGCGCTAGAGCCTTTAGATCTCGATCGGGGATCTGAGCGGCACGTGTTTCCCATCGGCGGAGTTGATCCCTCACAACCGGGGCTACGCTGGACCAGTAGCGGGCTTGGGCACACACCAGCGCCCACCCAGCACACGCCACGAACCGTCGATCACCGATAGTAGACATGGCCTCTTATATGCCAGCGTATCCACCAAGCGCGGGTGCGCAACGCGACTTTCGCGAGGGAGCGGCGCTACTCCTCAAGCGCCACGCGCGCCGGTACGAGTGCCGCAAACCAAGTCGGCATCGCGGAGATGGCGAGCGCCACGATGAACACCACGACGAGCACCTCGAGCGGCCGCCAGCTCGCGCCGAGACGCTCGACCGGGAAGCCCGTCGTGGTTGTTAGATAGCCGTCTAGGGCGATCTGACCGTATATGCCCCAAGCCGCGCCTGTGATCGCGCCGACGCTGAGCATGAGTGCGGATTCCAGCAGCAACAGCCTTCGTAGTCGGGATCGCCTGACGCCCGATAGCTTCAGTTCGGCAAGCGAGATGCGCCGTTGCCAGATAGCCGAAGCGAGCGCGGCGGCCATTGCCAGAATCGAGGCGATCACCAAGAGCGTCGATATCGTCGCGAGCTGGCTCAGACCTTCGCGCGCGGACCCGATCATCTTCGCTTCTCGCGTCCGGGCGAGAAGCAAGTCGAGTCCGTTGTTGGGCCCGAGTAGATGGTCGATCTCGCGACGCACCACAACTGGGTCGGCCCCCGGCTGGACCGCGACGGCCAGCGCCGTTACGGAAGCCGTTCGCCATGCGCGTGCAAAGTCGGCGGTACTCATCACCACTGCCCCCGGGCTCCAGCCGAAATTCGTCGTCAGTGCAGCAATCCTAAGAGGGAGCTCGCCGCTCGGCGTCGGCAGAGAGAGCCTGCCGCCGACGCCGACGTGGTGTTCGGCGGCAATCTGCTGCGAGACTGTAGCCCAGTCGCCCTTGCGCAAACGCGCGACGGCCGTGGAGTGCTCGCCCTTGATGATCTGTCCGTCAAGAAACGCAAGGGGGCTACTTGACGGCCACGCTAGAACCCACACGCGGCGTTTGCCGAAGTCGAGCAGGCCACCGCCAACAGCGCTTACTCTCTGGACGCCCGGCAGACCGGCAATGCTTTGCTCTCGGCTGCCCAGGGAGAAGGCCGTCACTGACTGGTTGTCGTTGGGGCTGACGACCCAGATGCCGGCTTCCTGGGCATAGTGCGTCCCGAACCCGCCGATTCCGCGTAGGAGGTCGTCGCGGGCACCTCCCAACGCAACCGCACCGAAGAGCGCCGCAGATCCCGTCGCCACCAGCGCAAGCGAGCGCAAAGTGGTCTCCCTGAGTGATTCCAGCGCCAATGGCAGCAACGTGAGACGAGCCTGGAAGCGCCGGGCAATCGTGTCGCTGACGTGCAAGAGGCCGCTGAAAAGAATCGGCACACAAAGGACGGCCGCGAGCGCGAGCATTGCGCTCCAAGCGAGTGCGAGGGACGGCCAAAGAGAATTGGCGCCGATACGTACTACGACGAGCGCGACGGCCACGAGGGCAAGTGCCAGTGCTGCCCGGTTACCAACAGCATTCCCCGGCTCGCCGTCCTCGAGATATACGGCGTTGGCTGCGCGACTACGACGCAGATCGAGCAGCGGGACGAGAGAGGCGAGACACGTTGCCAGCACGCCCCCGATTCCCGCGACCAACAGCGGCGCCGTTCCAACGACTGTGCTGCTGCCGAGTGTGAACCCCGTTGCGAGATAGGTGGGTGTTTGGGCAAAGACGCCGACCGACAACCCATAGCCGACCAGCAATCCCACCGCCGTGGCTATCGCTCCGAGGCAAACCGCTTGGAAGAGGACCATCTGCACGATTGCGGTGGACGTGGCGCCCCGCAACCGTAGATCGGCGATCGCCTGGCGGCGCTCAGGGACGGTCAGGAGGAACGCGTTGAACGTGAGCAAAAAGCCGAGAAGTGCGCTGATCGCAGCGAAGAACAGGCTCGCCTGTTCGCTCGGGTGCAGAGCCTCGTGCAGGAGCTGCACATCCTGGTTGGCTGGCGCGACCGTAAAACGTCCGGCAGCAACGGCAGTCAGCTCCGAGCGCACCAGCGCTTGCTCGCCCGGTGCGCTCTGTACGAGGATGCGCGTCAAGCGATGGGGCAGGCCAGCGAGCGTTTGTAGGCGTTCAAGGGGCATGACGGCTACGCGGGCTTGCGAGAGCGCCCCGAACGTTTCGGGTCCGAGCACCGTGTTGACCCGTAGTCGTATCGACTGCCCTCGCAGCTCGAGCGACACCACCGGCTCGGGCGCCTCCGCGCGTGTATCCGCCAGCCGCAGTGCATCGGCGCTGGCCTTGCTGAGGCCAACGCCTCCATTTTCGAGGGTGGCGATCGGCAGTGTATGGACCAGCCCATCGAGGACAGCAAGGCTGATGTCGGTGCCAGCGAGATTCAGCGATACGCTAGCCCCGCTGCTTGCCACGACCGTCGCGTTCTCTTCCAGCAGCGGTGCCGCATGCCGCACTCCATTAAGACTTTCGACGCGACTAAGCAGGCTTTCGTCAAGGCCTTCAGGACCGCGAGCGCGCAGCTGAAGCGTGGCAGGCCCGAGCAGCGCGCGGTTTACGTCTTCAGCCGAGCTCGCGATGCTCTGACTTGCGACCGTGACCGCGAACAGCAGGGCTACGGCGATCGCGATTCCCAATCCTGCAAACAGCTCCTCGGCCGCTTGTTGACGAAGCCTCTCCCGATAGAAGAAGAGCAACCCCGCCATACCCATAAAGGCCCGCGGTGGAACGCTCTCGAAGCGTGCCATCCCCCTCAGTCCCACGCCGCTGATGAGCGTGGAGGCTCACCATGGCTCTCATCAGAGAGCAGCTTGCCGTCGCGCAGCGTGTAGCAGCGGTCTACCACAGCGGCCACCTCCCTGTCGTGCGTGACGAGCACTACGATCGCGCCCCGATCGTGGCAGACTGAGCGCAGCAGCTCGACGATCTCGCGGCTGCGCGCGCTGTCGAGGCTGCCGGTCGGCTCATCAGCGAGGATCAATCGAGGCTCGCACGCGAGCACACGCGCGATCGCCACCCGCTGGCGCTCGCCGCCGGAGAGCTTCCCCGCAGCATGCTCGAGACGGTCACCGAGTCCGACACGCTCGAGCCACGGGATCACACGTTCTCGTGCGTCGCTAACCCCTACGCCGGTCACGATCAGCTTCTCTGATGCGTTTCGGACCGCCGAGCTGCGGGGCCAGAGATGGCTGCGTTGAAAGATGAACCCGACCTCGTGCATCAGATATCCAGAGACCTCTCGCTCCGAGAGCGATGCGAGATCACGTTCGCCGTATCGAAGCACCCCCGCTTCGGGGCGCAGCAGGGCTGCCATCAGCAAAAGCAGTGTCGTCTTACCGGAGCCGCTTGGCCCGAGCAGCGCGACCATCTCGCCCTGCGCGACGCTCATACTCACACCGTCGACGGCGCATACCTCCTCGCCAGCCCCACGGTAGTGCTTGACAACCTCCTCGAGCTCAAGCCGATACATATCGCCCCGACGCTCCGGGGGACCTCACGACGCGATGCTCTTCCCGGAGCGCAGTGGGAGGACCGTGCCCATCTCCGGGCTCTTCCTGCCGCGCAGCTCGCCTCCGGCCAACGTCAGCGCACGGTCGGCGTCCGAGAGGCCACTGCCGTCGCCATCGCTGACCAAGATCGCCATGCCGTCATTGGCCAGCGAGCGCAACAACAGCACGATCTCGTCGCGCTCCAACAGATCAACGCCCTTCGTCGGCTCGTCTATCACGAGCACACGCGGCCCCAGGACCAGCGCGCACGCGATCGCTACCCGCACCGCCTCGGCCCCATCGAGATCCCCCAGGATCAGCTCGTTGAACTGTTCGATACCAACCCGCTGCAGCGCCTCGTACGCGCGCGAATGCGCCAGGGGCACCGGTACCCCACGCGCTAGCAGACCAGCGCGCACGTAGTCGATGACTCTCCGCCCGCTGGCCACACCGACGCCCTCATGGCAATAGCCGACTCCGTCGCCCAGCACGGTCGCGCCCCGGGCATTCAGATCTTTCCCTTCAAAGAGCACCGCACCGCTATCCGGCCGGTCGATGCCAGCAGCGACCGCGAGGAGGGTCGAGCGCCCCGAGCGCCGCAGACCCCAAACCGCCACGAGTTCGCCGGCATCCACCTCCAGCGATACGTCCCGCAAGACCTCGATGCGACGTGACCTACGTATATGGGACTTCCCCACACCCCTCAGCTCAAGCAGACTCATGTGGGTCCTTACCGCCAGCAAGAGCCGCAAACTCGCGGCGCGCGTACTCAACCCACCCGAGCGTCGCCGCCATGACACTGCGACCGTAAGCCGACGCCAAACGGTCCCCGAGCCCCGACACTACACGAGAAGGAAACTCAACCGTCGTGGGTATCCGCGCCCCCTTGTCGTCCAAGCACGCCTGCTCATAGCGCTCCAGGATCTCCAACGCCATATGCGGCTGCTGCGCGAAAGCCCCGAGCTGGCGCGCAAACTGAAGCGAACGACGTGAATGTTCACGAGCCTGAGCTATCACCCACGCCTCATACGCCCGCACACCCTCTTCAGTCACGCGATAGTGCGGCTTGGGCTGGCGGCTCACGCCGATCACCACCATCCGAGACCCCTCCACCTCCTCGATCAAGTCCTTCTGCTTCAGCGCATTGAGCGCCGCGTAGATGTTGGACTCGCTGCCAATCGGCACCACGTCCCCATACAACCGCTCATAGCGCTTCCACAGCTCAAACCCATAGCTCGAGCGTTCGATCACCAAACCGAGGACGGTCCAATTGACCGGCGAGCGCATCGGAAACGAGCGCTCCGTCTTGCTCTTGCCCCTTGCCCCCATGAGTGCGAGATACTAGTCAGATTCCGGCCGGCCGTAACCAGGCGTCTCCGACTACCTTCATCATCGCTTCGCCGGCGCATCAGCCCCGATCAGGCACGCCGTAGGCTCCCAATCCAGGAGGATTTGGTGGAACAGTTCGAGGCTATCGTTGTAGGCGCCGGCCCCGCCGGATCGACCGCTGCCTATCGTTTGGCGCGCGCGGGCGTCCGCGTGCTGCTCCTCGACAAGGCGCGGTTCCCGCGCGAGAAGCCGTGCGGCGGCGGTATCTCCGCGCGAGCCGCACGTGAGCTGCCGCTCGACCCACAGCCCGTGGTGGAGCACGTCGCAGACCGGATGGAGTTGAGCTACCGCGGCGGGCGGCCATTCCTCCGCGGCAGACATTGCCCACTTGCATACATGACACAACGACGGCGACTCGACCACTTCCTCACCGAGCAAGCAATCGACGCCGGCGCCGACTTCCGCGACGGCGCGACGGTGACCGATGTCTCTGAGCGCGGTGCGCGCGTGGACGGCAAATGGATCGACAGCCAGCTACTGATCGGCGCCGACGGCGCCAACGGGTCCACGGCACGCTCACTCGACCTCGCCGACGAACGCATCTACGGCGTCGCGCTCGAGGGAAACCTCGCACATGGCCTGACAGACCCACGACGCTGGCAAAGCACCGTCGTGATCGAGCTCGGCACGATCCCCGGCGGCTACTGCTGGATCTTTCCCAAGGGGGACCACATCAACATCGGGGTGGGCGGTTGGCAAAGCACGGGCCCCACACTGCGCAAGCACCTAAGAGAGTTCTGCAGGCGACGAGGATTCGATTACTCCAGGCTCCAAGACATGCGCGGGTACCGACTGCCGGCACGGCGCCCCAACGCTGCGCTCGCCCGCGGAAGGACGCTACTGATCGGCGACGCAGCAGGGCTCGTCGACCCTCTGTGGGGCGACGGGATATACACCGCGCTCGTCAGCTCCAGGCTCGCATCTGCAGCCGCGCTGGACCTCCTCGCCGGCCGCATCGCAGACCTCGAGCCCTACGCGCGGTCGGTCGTGTCCGAGCTCGGGCCGATGTTTGCCTTTGCATGGGACGCAAAAGCCGCACTGGACCGCTTCCCGCGACTCGCGCTCGCGGCCCTGATCAGCGCACCCGGATGGCGTCTGGTCGAGAACCTGCTCCGCGGAGAGATCCGTGAGCCGGACATAGAACGAGGCGTCACCCGAATCGCCATACGCGGCTTGCAGGTCCTGGGGCGACAGGCGGAGTGGCCCGGCGCCGACTACCGGGCAGAGGCCGCCACCAGGCCGCCGCTACTTGCCCGCGCGCGGTGATAGCGTCTTGGGCGTGATCATCTCGACGATGAACGACCTCCCTGGGTATGAGATCGAGGAGGTCTTTGGGGAGGTGTTTGGGCTGACGGTGCGTTCGCGCAACCTCGGCTCACAGATCGGCGCCGGGTTGAAGTCGCTGGTGGGCGGCGAGCTGAAGGGCATGACGAAGATGCTCGCGGAAGGGCGTGAACACGCGTCGGACAGGCTGGTGGCAGAAGCGGAAGTAAGGGGCGCGAACGCGGTCCTCGCGTTTCGCTTCGACACTTCAGAGCTTGGCTCGACGTGGACGGAGATCTGCGCCTACGGCACTGCTGTCAGGGCCCGCAAGCTTTAGGGCTCCGCGGGCACCCGTCGCGTTGATCAGGGCTTCTGCTCGGAGCTCGCTCGTAGGTAGGGCTCGACCCGTTCCCGAAGTGGCTTGTCGATTCGTGGGGGCTATGTGAGTGGCTGGCCGCCGCGAGTGGCGGCCTCCAGCAGGTCGGCCAGCAGCGACTTCTCAGCGTGCTCGGGCTCGAGGAGCTGCTCGATCGCAAGGCCGTTTGAGAGGGCGAGCAATGTGATCACCAGTTGTGGCGCTGGTAGGGGGAGGGTGACCCCGAGTCGCGCTGCGTGGCCCTCGAGGTAGTCGGCGATTGCGTCGCGTGCCGCCCGGCGGTGGGCTGCGAAATCACGACGTAGCTTCGGGTTGCGCATCGCTCTTGTCCAAAATTCGATGAAGGTCAGATGCCACTTCGGGTCGCCGGCGGTTGCGTCGCTGAGTACTCGGCCGGCGTCGCGGCTGAGCTCGGCGAATGTTGTGTGCGCGCCGATGGAGTTCGTGATCTGGCTCAGCCGATCGTTGATCTGGCTGCTCATGAGGGCATAGAAGAGGTCGTCCTTGCTGCCGAAGTTTGAGTAGATCGCACCCTTCGTGAGTCCCGCGGTCGCTGAGATCTCATCAAGCGACGCCTGCTCGTAACCGCGGTCAGCGAACACCGTCGCCGCGGCGGCGAGCAGGCGCTCGCGGGTCTGTTCCCGCGTCGGGCGACGACGAGCTCGGGGCCTCGTGTCTGACGATCTCGCCATCATGTCTATGATACCGTCGGTATTGGATACTGTCGGTATCGACGCGGGAAGAAAGAGTGGAAGGATGGCTCGGACGGGTTTTGTGACGGGCGCCGCTGGCTTCCTCGGACGACATCTCGTAGAGGAGCTCGAGCGGCAGGGGTGGGATATGACCGCGTTCTGCCGTGCGACGGACCGCACAGATCTTCTGTCCTCGACAGTCCGGATCGAGATCGGCGACCTCACCGACGCGGATCGCGTGCGCGAGGCTCTGCCCGATCACGTCGACGCGATCTTCCACCTTGCCGGCAACACCACCACCTGGTCAAAGAATGCCGCCGCTCAATTCCGCGATAACGTCGACGGAACGGCGCACCTCATCGAGGCAGCGCTCGCTAAGCACGCGCGGCGCCTGATCTACACATCATCCACGTCGGCGTATGGCTACCAGCCCGGCGTCCGGATAGACGAGCGCACCACATCGAACGCGCCGACCCGCGGCGAGACCTACGGCAGGAGCAAGCTACAGGCTGAGAGCCTGGTCAAGCAGGCCTGCGCCGAACGCGGACTATCGGCGGTGATCCTCAACCCGGTCAACATCGTGGGCGCCTACGACACGACGAACTGGTCTCGGCAGCTGATCCTGCCGATCTCAAAAGGCAGCCTGCGAGTCGTGCCCCCGGGATCGGCGACCTGGATCTCGGTTCACGACGTCGTCAAGGCTCACATCGCAGCGGTCGACGTCGAGGAGTCTGGCACGAACTTCGTGCTCGGCGGTGTCGAGGCGTCGTTCCGGGAAGTCACCAACGAGATCGAGGCGATCCTCGGCAAGCCACGCTCGCGGCGCGCGACATCGAAGGCCACACTGCGACTGCTGCTGCTCCTCTCCGCCGCAAAGGCGCTCGCCACCCGAACCGAGCCGCAGCTCACGCTCGCCAAGTACCAGCGCGCAGTCGGCGACCTTCTCGTCGACGACCGCAAGGCGCGCGAGGTCCTCGGACTCAAGCGCACGACGCTGCACGACATGCTCGCCGAGACCATCGACTGGCTCCAGCAAGCCAGCACGCTCGATCAGCCGCAGAGCGGACAGCAGACGCGCACCTCGCGTGGACGTCCAGGACCAGCATCTGACCCGCTCCGCGAGATCGACTGGGTCGAGGTAAACGACGAGCCCAACCACGTCGAGCTGTTCCGCAACGACGCGGTCCGCGTCTACGAGGCTCGCATCGACCCGGGAACCGCGACCCTCTACCACCATCACAGCCTCGACACCCTCTACGTGATCATGGCTGGCGGCAGATTCCGCTCCGAGGAGCCTGTACACCAAAAGTCGAGCACCAAGCTGGGACGCTCGGTTTCGCTCCCCACGAAGCTCGTGTGGGGGATTCGGCGTGCACTGGCTGGCGGCACGCTCCAGCTGCCC
>DATHMQ010000082.1:0-13045 GCA_035486935.1 Solirubrobacteraceae bacterium | reverse complement strand
CATATAGGCCACCTCAAGAAATACGCGGTCGGCGACGCGATAGCGCACTTCCACAGGCGCACGGGTCACCGTGTGCTGCACCCGATGGGCTACGACGCCTTCGGCCTGCCCGCCGAGAATCATGCGATCAAGACGGGAGTTCATCCGCGAGACTCCACCGCCGAGTCGATCGCCTCCTTCCAACGTCAGTTCCGCTCGTGGGGTATTTCGATCGACTGGTCGCGCGAGCTGGGAACGCATGAACCTTCCTACTACCGCTGGACACAATGGATCTTCCTGCAACTGTTCGAGGCGGGACTCGCATACCGGCGTGAGGCTGCTGTCAAGTGGTGCCCGAACGATCAGACGGTGCTCGCCAACGAGCAGGTCGTCGATGGCTGCTGCGAGCGCTGCGGCGCCGTGGTCGAAGTCAAGCAGCTCGAGCAATGGTTCTTTCGCATCACCGACTATGCCGAGCGCCTGCTGGGCGACCTCGACGGCATCGATTGGCCCGAGCACGTAAAGACGATGCAGCGCAACTGGATCGGGCGTTCCGAGGGCGCCGAGGTCACTTTCCGCTGCGAGGAGCTCGGCATCGACTACCCGGTCTTCACGACGCGCCCGGACACGCTGTTCGGCGCCACCTTCTTCGTGATGGCCCCCGAGCACCCGGACGTGCTGCGTTTGGTGCAGGGCACTCCACAAGAGCAGACGGTGCGCGACTACATCAATCAGGTGCTCACCGAGTCTGGCGAGGAACGCGGTTCGATCGAGAAGACGAAGACCGGGGTCGCGCTGGGCCGCAGCGTGATCAACCCAGTCAACGGCGAGGCGATCCCGATGTACGTCGCCGACTACGTGCTGATGGAGTACGGCACCGGCGCGATCATGGCCGTCCCGGGACACGATGAACGCGACTACGCGTTCGCCCGCGCCTACGACCTGCCGATTCGCCGTGTGATCGAAGGGGTCTCGGACGACGACGGGGGAGATACTCACGGTTGGGAGGGCGAGCTGGAGGGTGGGCTTCCTTACACAGGCGACGGTCCGCTGGTGAGCTCCCATCCCGATTTCGACGGCATGCACAATCGCGAGGCGCTCACCGCGATCGTGGCCTGGCTCGACCGTGAGGGCAAGGGTCATGCATCGGTCAACTACCGCCTGCGCGACTGGCTGGTCTCGCGCCAGCGCTACTGGGGCTGTCCGATTCCGATCGTCTACTGCGAGGACTGCGGCATGCAGCCCGTCCCGGTCGAGCAATTGCCGGTGATCCTTCCCGATGTAGAGGACTATGCACCTCACGGTCGCTCGCCGTTGGCGGGCGCCGAGGACTGGGTCGCCACCGAGTGCCCGTCGTGCGGCGGACCGGCTCGTCGTGAGACCGACACAATGGACACGTTCGTGGACTCGAGTTGGTACTTCCTGCGCTACTGCGATGCTCGTAACGAAGATGCAGCGTGGGATCCAGCCGCACTGCGGCAGTGGATGCCGGTCGACCAGTACATCGGTGGTGTCGAGCACGCGATTCTGCACCTGATGTACGCGCGCTTCTTCACCAAGGCTCTGGCGGATCTCGGCCAGCTCGATTTCCAAGAGCCCTTCAAGGCGCTCTTCACGCAGGGAATGGTCACCAAGGACGGCACCAAGATGAGCAAGTCCAAGGGCAACGTGGTTTCCCCGGCCTCAATCGTCGAGCGCTATGGCGCCGATACCGCGCGCTGCTACATCCTGTTCGTCGGCCCGCCGGACCAGGACGCCGACTGGTCCGATGAGGGCGTCGAGGGCGTGCACCGCTTTCTGGCACGACTGTGGCGTCTGGCAGCGGACACGGCCGAGCGCGGGGAGCAGGGCCCACTGCCGTCGGTCGAGGCGTTCGGCTCTGGCAACGGCTCGCCGGTCGGCGATGACCTGGAGCTTGTGCGCAAGGCCCACTGGGCGATCGAGAAGGTCTCCGAAGACATGCGTCGCTTCGGCTTCAACACGTGCATTGCTGCCGTGATGGAGTTGCTCAACGACTGCTCGCGTATGCGTGACACGCTGCGGGTGGATACGCTGCGCTTCGGCCTCGCCACAGCGGCCTCGCTGCTGTTCCCGTTCGCTCCCCACCTCTCCTCAGACATCTACGACATGCTCACCGGCGAGCGCATCTGGGAGCAACCGTGGCCGCAGGCAGATCCCGAGATGCTCGAACGCGAGGCATACGAGCTGGTCTGTCAGGTCAACGGCAAGCTGCGCGACCGCGTGCAAGCACCGAGCGATGCCGGCGCCGAGGAGCTCAAGGCGCTGTGCCTTGCCGCGCCCAACGTGCTCACGCACATCGACGGACGCGAGATCGTCAAGGAGATTGTGGTGCCGGGGCGGCTTGTGAACCTGGTCGTGCGCTGAGGCAGGGTGGTGTATGCGGTTGGCGGGCAGTCCAGAGGCTATGGAATACCGTCGAACAGACGACCAGCGGGTACTTGAAAGGCTTCGGCAAGCCGTACGATCGTTCCGAATTTTGCTGCACGTTCCCTGCACTCAAGCTTAGAGATAGCCGTCGTATGCAGGCCGGAGTAGCGCGAGAGATCCTCTTGCGACCAATTGCGCTCATGGCGCAGCTCCTTGACGTTGGCGGCAAAGCGTTCCTGTGGACCCACCGCCTGAGCTTCGGTGGGCTAACCCATAAAGCCAATAGACAAAACGACAACCTGGCGTTATCGTGGAAGGGGTTGTATCGTGAGTTTAGGAACCATCCTTACGGCATATTCGGAATAACAGAATTTACTTTCCATTGGGCAGAAAGATTCAATTTCTAGGATCCTGGAGATGATGCGGTGGGCGCTGAAGATCGTGCACTGAGTATCCAAGAGCAGGTCAGAGCCGAGGAAACACTTGGAGTCGACCTAATTGAATATGCTGGGCGCTGGGTAGCAGTCCAGGACCATCGAGTTGTGGACGACGACGAGAACTTGGGGCGCCTAGTTGATCGACTTAATGGACAGCGGGAGACAGCCGCAATCTTCAAGGTACGTGAGCGACCAAACCCTACCGTGGGCTGATGTTGGTCTCCTTGGCGCCGCGACCAAGGCAGCGATGGTCCAAGAGTTCAAGTACCTGCCTACAGGGGAGTGGACCGAGGCAAGCAGGCCGATCCTCAGACCAGCGCTTGACGTAAAGCTGTTCGACAAAGCTGGTCGCACAGTCGCTAACGCTCGGGCCCTGATAGACAGTGGCGCTGACTTCGTAACGTTCTCGACGGACTGGGCTGAGTTGCTGGGGATCGATGTTCGCACCGACTGCGCTCCGCTAACGGCGACTGTTGCGGACGGCCGTCTCTCCATGCGCTATGCCTACACCGAAGGGCTCGAAGTAGAATTTGCCGGCGAACGAGTATTCCTCCCCGTCGTTCTGTTTTGTCAGGACATGCCGGTGCCGCTTCTTGGTCGTCGCGGCTTCTTCGATCGCTTCCTTGTGCTCATCGACCAACCAAACCTGCGGTTCTTCCTTGAGCCCTCGACTGTTGTCGAGGACGATGAGGACCCAGGCGATGGGGCCGAGCCAGACACAGCACTGGCTCTCGACTGAGAGCTATGCGGCGCCTGGTACTCCGGTGGGCAGCGTCTTACATGGCCATTGAACGAGCGCGTGAGTTCGTTGACCATGACGACGTGGTAGCGTCGCCACCAAACTGTAGCCTCAAAGCATGCCCGCCCTAAAGCCCGCGTACCTGGTCCACGGCGACGACCACGGTGCGATCGCCGAGCGTCGTTCTCGCCTCAAGGCACTTGCCGAATCGGACGGCGACGCCGGCAGCGTCGAGGTTCTCTCCGGTGAGACCGGCACGCCCGAAGCCGTCTCGCTCGTGCTCTCGACGATGACGTTCGCGATCGGCAGGCGCGTGATCGTGGTTGACGGAGTCGAGCGCTTCAAGGAGGCCGAGGTCTCCGAGCAGATCGTGCCCGCGATGGCCGCGATGCCTCCGGACACGACGATCGCCTTCTTCGCGCGCGAGGAAGGCAAGACGAAGGCGCCGGCGGCATTGCACGCGGCCGTGAAGGGCGCCAAAGGCCAGATCGTTGCCGAGACGACGATCAAGCCCTGGGAGCTCGCCGGCTGGGTGCGCGAGCAGGCCACGCGGCTCGGTCTCTCGCTCGACGCATTCGCCGCCAAGACGCTTGTGGCGCAGGTCGGTGAGCGCCAGCAGCGGCTGCTGCGGGAGCTCGAGAAGCTCAAGCTCGCCGCCGAGCAGCAGAGTGACGACGCTTCCGTCAAGGTCAGCGCCGACGACATCGAGCGCCAGGCGGCCCACTCGACGGCCTACCGTGCCTTCACGTTCGCCGATGCGCTCGTCGGTGGCGACGCAGCCGAGGCGATGCGCTCCTATCTGCGCCTACGCACCCAGGGCGAGCGCCTGTCGGGGCTTGTGTACCTGATGGCCCAGCGGCTACGCGACGCCGAGGGCGTGTCGGTACGGATTCAGGCCGGCGAGGCGCCCGCCGCGATCAAGCGCACGCTGCGGATGCCGCCGCGCGCGGCCGACCGCTTCATCGCCGACGTGGCCCGCACCGAGCCAGAGCGTCTTCGCGCCGCGCTCTGCCGGATCGCAGACCTGGAACTGGATACGCGTGGGGGAGCCCCGTTGAGCGAGTCGCGCACACCGCTGTCCTCCCTGGATGAGGACACGCTTGCTATGCGAGCGATCCTCGCCGTGGCCAGCTGAGCTGTCTAGGACTTGCCGGCGACGACCCGTGCTGCACGGGACTTCTTGCGAGCGCCGGTGTTGCGGTGCAACGCGCCGCGCTTGACGGCCTTGTCGATCGTGCGCACGAGACGACGATGCTCAGCCTCGGTGGCCTCGCCGTCGCTCTCCTTGGCGAGAGCCTCCAGGCGACGGAAGTAGGTCTTGATCGCCGAGGTGTACTGACGGTTCTCGAGACGCTCACGCTCTGAGCGGAGGATGCGCTTCTTTTGGGATGCGATGTTGGCCATGTGAAAAGACGCTTGCGGCTCAAGCAGCCTGCCCGAGCGCGCCGCGCAGCGCCGTACTATAGCGCCCCGTGGCTGTGAGCTCTGAGACGGGAGAAGGATCGGCGGGCCCCAAGCCTCCGAACAGCATCGCGCGCAACACCGCGATGTTCTCGGTCGTGACCGGCTTCTCGCGGATCGTGGGGCTGTTGCGCGAGATCGCGTTTGCCAGCTACTTCGGAACGAGCGCTGCGGCATCGGCGTACACGATCGCCTTTCTGGTGCCCAACTTCGTCGCGCAGCTGTTCGCCAACGCCGCCCTGTCGGCAGCCTTCGTGCCCGTCTTCACCGACCTGTTGCAGAAGGGCAAGAAGGTTGAGGCCTTCCGCTTGGCCTCGACGCTGTTCTGGATCCTGCTGATCGCGCTGAGCGTGGTCACGGCCTTCTTCATCCTCGCTGCCGGCACGATCATGCCGTTGTTCACCGGCCCGAAGTTCCTTCCCTCAACAGTTTCCCTCACCGTGGGTCTCTCGCAGGTGCTCTTCCCGGTCGTGTTGCTGCTCGGCCTCACCGGGCTGCTGCTGGGCATCCTGCAGTCCTACGACCGTTTCACCCTCCAGGCCGTCTCCCCGGCGATCTGGAACGTGATCATCATCGTCTTCCTCGTCGTGCTGCATCCGCACTTCCATGGGGAAGCAAGCATCTATGCGTTTGCGATCGGCGTGCTGGTCGCCACCGGCGTGCAGATGCTGATGGCGCTTGGGGCCCTCACACGGATCGACTTCCGCCTGCAGATGACGATCGACTGGCACGACCCGCGCGTTAGCCGTGTGTTCCTGTTGATGATGCCGGTGACGATCGGCCTGGGAATCGTCAACCTCGATCAGCTGATCAACTCGGCCTTCGGCACGCTCGTCTCCGACGAAGCGCCACGCGCGATCGAAAACGCGTTCCGCGTGTACATGCTGCCGCAGGGCATGTTCAGCGTGGCGGTTGCAACGGTGCTGTTTCCGACGATGAGCCGCATGGCCTCTCGTCGCGACACCGCGTCGATGCGCCGCACCGTCGCCTCGGGAATGCGCCAGATCAACCTGCTGCTGATCCCGGCGGCGGCATTCATGGCGGTGCTGGCAACCCCGATCGTGCGACTGCTCTTCCAGCGCGGGGAATTCGACGCGCAGTCGACGCACCTGGTCTCGATTGCGTTGTTCTGGTTTGCCTTCAGCCTGCCCTTCGGCGGGCTGAACCTGCTCTTGACGCGTACCTTCTTCGCGGTGCAGCGGCCCTGGATTCCCACGCGCCTGGCTGGGATCAACATCATCGTTGACATCATCGTCAGCGTCAGCCTCTACAAGCCTTTGGGGATCGCGGGGCTTGTGATCGGGACGCTCGTGGCCAACATCGTGATGACCGTGCTGCTGGCCACGCGTGTGCGCACAGGCTTCAACGGGCGTCTCGACGGAGCGCGCACGACGATGATCACCGTGCGCGTCTGCACCGCCTCCGCTCTGCTGGCGGGTGTGTCCTATCTCGTGTGGTACGTCCTGGACACACTGTTGGGCGTGTCATTGCCGGCGCAAATCGTGAGTGTTGGCGCCGCGGCGCTGGCGGGACTGTGGGTCTACTCGCGTGCCGTGCTCGTCATGAGCGTCCCCGAGGCCCATCAGGTGCACCGTTTGATCATGGCCCAGCTGGGCCGGGCCTGACGAAGAAGGGCCGAGAAGGCTTTCGCCCTCCCGGCCCTGGTCCGGACAAAGATCACCGGGTTACTACTACGTCCCAGGACTTAATACGTGTCTATGCCTGGGCGGCTATGACACTCCCAACCACCGGGACTGGCCATCAACACAAGGTTGATGCGTGGCCCGGCTGAACCCGAGGGCTCCGGTTGAGTTGGCGATCCGCCGGACCTATAAGGCTATCGCCTCTACAGTTTGGACCCCCATGGACCAATCGCGCATACGTAACTTCTCGATCATCGCCCACATCGACCACGGCAAGTCGACGCTGGCCGACCGCATCCTGGAGTTGACGCACGCCGTCGACGAGCGGGCGATGCGCGCGCAGGTGCTCGACTCGATGGATCTCGAGCGCGAGCGAGGAATCACGATCAAGGCGCAGGCGGTCAAGGTTGCCTTCGAGGCCTCCGACGGGGAGACCTACCAACTGCATCTGATCGACACACCCGGGCACGTGGACTTCACCTATGAGGTGTCGCGCTCGCTGGCTGCGTGCGAGGGGGCGCTGCTCGTTGTGGACGCGTCGCAGGGTGTGGAGGCGCAGACGGTGGCCAACACCTACCTGGCGGTGGAGGCGGGGCTGGAGCTGATCCCATGCCTGAACAAGATCGATCTGCCCGGCGCCGAGCCCGAGCGCGTCGCCGGCGAAGTCGCCGAGCTGATCGGCGAGCCTGAGGACGCGATCCTGAAGATCAGCGGCAAGACCGGCGCGGGGGTGGGGGAGGTGCTCGACGAGTTGGTGCGTCGCGTGCCGCCGCCGTCGGGTGACCCGGATGCGCCGCCGCGTGCGCTGATCTTCGACTCGGAGTTCGACCAGTACCGGGGCGTGATCGCCTACATCAGAGTGGTCGATGGGGTATTCAGAAAGGGAGAGGCGATCCGGGCAATGGCTGCTGGGACGCACGCGGAGATCGACGACATCGGCTTCTTCTCACCGACGATGACGCCGGTCAAGCAGCTCGCGGCGGGCGAGGTGGGGTATCTGATCACGGGCATCAAGGACGTCACGCACCTGCGTGTGGGCGACACGCTCACAACGACGGTGCACGGTGAGAAGCGCACCTCCGAGCCGCTGCCGGGCTACAGGGAGGTCAAGCCGATGGTGTTCTGCGGCCTGTTCCCGATCGACTCCGACCGCTACCCCGACCTGCGCGACGCGCTCGAGAAGCTGACGCTCAACGACGCCGCGCTCTCCTGGGAGCCCGAGACATCGGACGCGCTCGGCTTCGGCTTTCGCTGTGGTTTCCTCGGGCTGTTGCACATGGACATCGTGCGCGAGCGCTTGGAGCGCGAGTACGACCTGGAGCTGCTTGCGACGATGCCCTCGGTCGAGTTCGACGTTACGCTCACAAACGGCGAGGAGCTGGAGGTCCACAACCCCTCCGACATGCCCGACCCAGGCACGATCGCCGAGATCCGCGAGCCGTTCATCAAGGCACAGGTGATCGCCCCGCGCGAGTTCGTCGGTGCTGTGATGGAGCTTTGCCAGGAACGCAGAGGCGAGCCAGCGGGCATGCATTACCTCTCGCCCGAGCGCGTGCAGATGAGCTACGACCTCCCGCTCGCGGAAATCGTGCTCGACTTCTTCGATCAGTTGAAGTCGCGCACGCGCGGCTATGCCTCGCTCGACTACGAGCTCAGCGACATGAAGCCGGCCAACCTCGTCAAGCTCGATGTGCTGCTCGCCGGCGACACGGTCGATGCTCTGTCGATGGTGGTGCACCGCGAGAAGGCCTACGACATGGGCCGCACACTCACCGAAAAGCTGCGCAAGCGCATCCCGCGCCAGCAGTACGACGTCCCGATCCAAGCGGCGATCGGATCGCACATCATCGCCCGCGAGACCGTCAAGGCCTTCCGCAAGGACGTGATCGCCAAGTGCTACGGCGGCGACATCAGCCGCAAGAAGAAGCTCCTGGGCAAGCAGAAGGAGGGCAAGAAGCGTATGAAGCAAGTCGGTCGCGTCGAGGTGCCCCAGGAGGCGTTCCTGGCGGTGCTGGAGATCGGGGATGAGTAGCTGGACCGCTTCGCGAGAGCTGTTCCCGGAATATAACCTGCAGGTTGTTTTTGGGATTGAATGGGCGTGCCTTTCGAGATTCCGCGCGTAAATGCGAGTCCTGTTTGTGTGTCTGGGCAACATCTGCCGCTCACCGACCGCAGAGGGCGTGATGCGCAAGCTCGTCGCCGAAGCCGCGCTGCAGAATGAGATCGAGCTCGATAGCGCTGGGACGGGTGCGTGGCATGTGGGCGAGCAACCGGACACCCGAGCTCGCGCGGCCGCACGTGCGCGGGGTATTGAACTCGACAGCGTCGCGCGCCAGGTGCGTGCCGCGGACTTCGAGCGTTTCGACTTGATCCTGGCGATGGACGCCTCCAACCTGCACGCGCTGCGCCAGTTGGCGCCGGATGAGGGCGCGCGCGAGAAGGTCAGGCTGCTACGTGAGTTCGATCCGGCCAGTGCGGATCTGCACGACCTGGACGTGCCCGACCCCTACTACGACAGTCAGCGTGGCTTTGAGATCGTGCTCGATCAAGTAGAGGCGGCCTGCGAGGGTTTGCTCGCGCAGGTGCGTTCCTCCGAGACGCTGTGAGCACTTCGCTTCAGGCCCATGAGCAGGCGTGAGTCTTCCGGTGGGGGCTGAAGAGCCTCAGAGCTACACCGGCTGAGCAGCGCTGTCCCGCCGAGGGTTACCTGTCGGATAAGGGGACATGCGCCCCGCAACGATTGAGCAGCGCCGCCGCCTGTACCTGCTCGCGCGCGTGGTCATAGCTCGCCACTACCGCCGTCCGCTGACGCTGGAGGAGGTTGCCCGGGCGCTTGCCAGCTCGCCACGTCAAGTGTCTCGCGCCTACGCTCAGTTCGGCGGGAGCACCTTCCGCGAGGATCTGCTGACGCGCCGCTTGAACGTCGCCGCGCAATTGCTGATCGAGCAGCCGGCGATCTCGGTGCGCGATGTCGCCAGGCTGGTCGGCTTTCGCCAGGCGCCTCATTTCGCGAAGGCGTTCCGTCAACGCTATGGCTTGACGCCCGCAGCTTTTCGGGCCGAGGGACGGGCATTCGCGCGAGCCGCTCGCGACAAGAGCGATGTGCCTCGCACCTCAGAACAGGCCGACGAGCGCTCCGTATGCGTCTAGTGCGCTGCGTGCAACTCGGTGTCGAGCGCCGGCAGCGACTCGACCGGTCCCGCGCCCGGCAGGCGCAGGCGCATCAGGGTGCCACCTCTCAGAGCGGCCTCTGCGCTGACGCGACCGCCGTGTTGTTCGGCGACCTGGCGCACGATCGCAAGACCGAGCCCGGAGCCTGGGCGTCCGCGCGCCTCGGCGCCGCGGTAGAAGCGGTCGAAGACGTGGGGTAGATCCGCCGCCGAGATGCCTGGCCCATGGTCGCGTACGGTGAGCTCGTCGCCGTGCACCGCGATCTCGACCGGGCTGCCTGGCGGGCTGTAGTTGACGGCGTTGTCGAGCAGGTTGTTGACCGCGCGCGCGAGCCTTGCCGGCTCGCCGGTCAGGACCACCTGGTCAAGCTCCACGTCGAAAGGCGTGTCCTGCGAGTGGCGCCGCGTGCGCTCGACCGCCTCCTCGACGATCAGGTCCAGACGTACGTCTTCGCTGCCGCTGCGCGGCTGCTCGCCGCGACCGAGCTCGATCAGGTCGTTCATCAGCAGCGTCAGCTCCTCGATCTGCTCGACCACGTCGTCGAGCATCCGCTGGCGTTCCTCGACCGGCATGTTCGACTCCTGCTTGAGGATTTCGATGTTCGTACGCAGGCTGGTGACGGGTGTGCGCAGCTCGTGCGAGGCGTCGGCGACGAGCTGGCGCTGGGCGTGCACGGAGGCGTCGAGCGCGCTCATCGAGTTCTCCAGCGCGTCGAGCATCGCGTTGAAGCTCTCGGCGAGGCGCCCGATCTCATCGACACCTGCGGCCTGGATCCGGTTCGAGAGGTCCTGCGTGCGGGTGACGTGCTCGGTGGCCTCGGTCAGGCGCTTGATCGGCGCCACCGCCGCGCCGGCGACGAGTCGTCCGAGCAGCGCGGCCAGCGCGACCCCGCCGATGTCGAGCAGCACGAGTATCAGGCGTAGGCGCGCGAGCGCGCTGTCCACGTCGGTCAGCGGCTGGGCTAGCTGGGCGGCATAGCCGTGAGCTATGGCCTCGCTGAGGACGCGCAGATGGATTCCATCGGCGCTCGAGTCCTCGAAGAACGATTTCCCGCCGTGTGCGGCGAGGCTGAGCGTCCTGGCGCCGATCGGCAGTCGTACGTTGGGCGGGGAGGCAAACCGGATCGTGCCATTGGCGTCGATCAGCTGCTGGTAGCCGCGCACCTGATCGGGGTTCGGCGGTATTCCTGGGAAGGCGTTGTGATGGCCTCGCCGTAGCGCAAAGGGTGTCGGTCCGTGCTCGAAGCGGCTCACGAGCGGTTGCGCGCGATCGCGCAGCTGACTGTCCACCTGTCCGTAGAGCTCGCGGGCGGAGAGCAGGTATGTGAGAGCCGAGGCGAGCACCACCGCGATCGCCACCGCGGCGGCCGATACGAGCGTGATGCGCCGACGGAAGCTCATGGCAGCCGCCGACACCTGCCTCGGATCGCTGTCAGCGGTCTCATGAGGTCCTCAGAACGTAGCCCACGCCACGCACGGTGTGCAACAGACGTGGCTCGCCGTCGGACTCGGTCTTACGGCGCAGATAGCCCATGTAGACGCCCAGCGAGTTCGAGCTCGAGCCGAAGTCGTAACCCCAGACGTGCTCGAAGATGATCGAGCGGGTCAACACCTGCTTTGGGTGGCGCAGGAACAGCTCGAGCAGCAGGAACTCGGTACGTGTCAGATTCAGCGAGCGCTCACCGCGCCAGGCCTCGTGAGCGAGCCTGTCCAGGCGCAGGTCCTCGAAGTGCAGCGTCTCCTCCTGGTCGATCTCGTCCGCTCGACGTAGCAACGCGCGTACGCGCGCCATCAACTCACGCAGGGCAAACGGCTTGACGAGATAGTCGTCCGCGCCGGCGTCCAGGCCGGCGACGCGGTCGTCGACCTGCTCGCGCGCGGTGAGCATCAGCACCGGCGTGCGATCGCCACTGTCGCGCACGCGCCGGCACACTTCCAGGCCGTCGAGCACCGGCATCGAGACGTCGAGGATGACCGCGTCGTAGGAGTTGCCTGAGAGGCGCTCCAGTGCGTCGCCGCCGTCGCCGGAGAGCGAGACCTCGTAGCGCTCGAGCGTCAGCGCCCGCGACAGCGCGTGCTGGACTGCGGGCTCGTCGTCAACGACCAGTATGCGCGCGGGCTCTGCCATGTCTGTTTCGCTCTCACACGCCCAGGGCAATTGATACCGGGGCGGTCGGGCTATGGTGACGGTAGCGGTACAAAACTAATAACGAGGCCGAAGAGGATGCGAAGAATCGTCGATGAGGACGCCGCCGAGGCGATTCGAGCAGATCGGTCTCGAGCGAGCGCGGAGCGGTCACTCGTCGAGGATGGGGACTCGCCTTCGCCCGCTGGCTCCTCCTCCTCCTCCTCCTCCTCCTCTGGGGCCGACTCCGCGCGCGGGAGCGGCGATGGGGACATGTCCAGCCAGTCGCGGCGGCTGCGCAACGGGCTGATCAGCCTCGCCATCTTCTTCGCGCTGGTCGCGGCTCTACTGTTTGCCGTGCCGGGGCTGCGCTCGGCCGGTGAGCTGATCACGGATGCCGACATTCCCTGGGTCGCTGCGGGCATCGGCTTCGAGCTGCTCTCCTGCGCCGGCTATGTGGTTCTGTTCGAGCTCGTCTTCAAGATGGAGCGGGGCTTCAGCCGTCGACTGGCGCTGTCCGAGCTTGGGGTCAACTCGGTCGTATCCGCGGGTGGCATCGGTGGGATCGCGCTCGGAGCGTGGGTGCTGCGCACGAAGGGCGTAGCGGTCGACCGGATCGCGAGGCGCTCGGTGCTGATCTTTGTCTTGACCAGCGCCGTCAACGTCGGTGCGACAGCATTGATCGGTATTCCCATGTGGCTCGGGTTGCTGCCTGGCTCGGAAGACCCGCTGCTCACGCTGTTGCCGGCCGGGCTTGCGATTGCGACGATTGCGGGGACGCTCGCGATCGCCGGGCTCGCGGGGCGGCTCGCGATGCGCAAGCGACTGAGCAGCGGACGATTGCACGTCGCGCTTGTCGCGATCAGCGATGGCGTGCGCGGTGCGCTCCGGCTGATTGCCCGCCACGATTGGCGGCTGCTTGGCGCGGTCGGTTACTGGCTGTTCGACACGTTCGTGCTTTACGCGTGTCTGCTTGCTTACGGTCAATCCCCGACGTTCTGGGTGGTGGCGATGGCCTATCTCGTCGGCCAACTGGCGAACTCGATCCCGATACCGGCGGGCCTTGTGGCTGTCGAAGGGGGGCTGATCGGAATGCTTGTGTT
>DATHMQ010000081.1:0-32525 GCA_035486935.1 Solirubrobacteraceae bacterium | reverse complement strand
TACGGGCAAGACCGCTATGAGGGGATCGAGGCCAAGACGTTTGCCGACTGCTCGGACGAGGAGATCGCTCGCTATATCGAGGCCAACGTGGAGGCCGTGCGCGAGGTGGCCGAGCTTGTCTGCCCAGAAGCGGCACTGGCGAACCACCTCGTGATGGGACCCGTGATCCTCGCGCGAGCGCTGGGGGCGCAGATTCCCTATGCGGTGAAGGTGCACGGGAGTGCGCTGGAGTACACGGTCAAGCCGCAGCCCGAGCGCTTCATGGGCTTTGCGCGCGAGGGCCTTGCACGTGCCAAGACCGTGCTTGTCGGCTCGCGCCACACTGCTGAGAGCCTTTGGCTGGCGCTTGGCGATGAGCAGGGGGCTCAGGTGAAGCTGCGCACGCGCCTTGGACCTCCTGGAGTCGACGTCGAGCGCTTCCGCCCGCAAGAGCCACAGCAGGCGTGGGCGGCCATGCGCGGGCTGCAGCGGCGTCTGCGGCGCGGCGCTCCCGCTTCTGTCGAGGAGCCCTCGAGCGCCTTCGCCCGCGACGAGCGGCAGGTGGCAGACGCGCTCGAGACGATTTTGGATAGGAGGGGCGTGCTCGTAGCGTTCGTGGGCAAGCTGATTGTCAGCAAGGGCGTCGACCTGCTGATCGCCGCTTGGCCACTCGTGTCGATGGCGGTACCCGACGCGCAGCTTGCGATCGTGGGCTTCGGTGCCTACCGTGCGGGCCTGGAGCGCCTGGTCGCGTGCCTTGCCGCGGGCGACCTCGACGGTGCGATGCAGATCGCACGCCTTGGGCGTGCCTTGGAGGCCGAGGGAGACGAGCCCGCCGATCCGCGACAAGCGATGCCCCTACGCCATCTGCTCGCGTTTCTTGGCTCGCTCTCCGGCGGCGAGGCACAGCGCTACCTCGAGGCCGCTCGCGGGCTCGAAGGGAGGGTCGTGTTCACCGGTCGCCTCGACCACGAGGAACTGGCGGAGGTGTTGCCGGCGTGCTCGGCGCTGGTCGTGCCAAGCACCTTTCCCGAGGCGTTTGGGATGGTTGCCGTAGAGGCGGGCGCATGTGGGGTGCTGCCCATCAGCGCCGCACATTCGGGCCTGGCCGAGGTGAGCCAAGCGCTCGCCGGAGAGCTACCGCCCGAGGCGGCCGCATGGCTTTCTTTTCCGGTCGACGACGCGGCCGTGCGGGCACTTGGCGAGCGACTCGTGGCATGGTTGGAAGCCGATAGTGCGCTACAGGCTCGTACGCGCTCAGCGCTGGTGGCGGCGGTGCGAGAGCGCTGGTCGTGGCAGGGCGTTGCGCGCGGGGTGATCGCAGCGGCCGGCGGAGAACCGGTCGGCCGGTCCTTTGGGTAGAGTTGAGCCGCTGATGTATGGGGTGGGTCTGCATAGGGGATTGTCTGCGCACAGGGTCGGTGCACTGCTCGGAGCAGTTTGTCTGCTGTTCGTGCTCGCCGGCTGTGGCGATGCGGAGAAAGACAACAACGCGAACCTGATCGTCGGCAAGCAGCAGTTCGTCGCCAAGTGCGGCTCCTGCCATACGCTCGCTCGGGCCAACACAAAGGGCACGATCGGTCCCAACCTCGATGAAGCATTTCGCGCGAGCGTCGACGAAGGCCTGGAGCGCAACGCGATTCGTACGGTCGTCGAAGGACAGGTGCAGAACCCGAATCGCGAAGGGGTGATGCCCGGCGGGCTGGCAAGTGGCTCCACCCTGACCGACATCGCCGCCTACGTCGCCCAAGCGGCCGACCGTCCCGGACAGGACACCGGACTGCTCGCCGACGCGGTGAAGGCGCCGGGCGCCGGCAAGCCGGCGGTTGAGAAGGCCGGCAAGCTCGAATTCGAAGCTGACCCGCAGGGCCTGCTTGCCTACACCGCGAGCAAGGCCACGGCCAGTCCCGGTGCGGTGACCGTTTCGATGAAGAACATGTCGGGTGTCTCTCACAACATCGCGATCGAAGCCGGCGCGGGTGGAGCTAGCGGGAGTGGCCCCGTGCTTGGCGCTACGACCTTCCAGACAAAGGGCACCGCTTCGATCACTGTCAAGCTCAAGCCCGGTACCTACACGTTCTTCTGCCAAGCGCCCGGCCACCGCGCAGCGGGTATGTACGGCACGCTGGTAGTGAAGTAGCGTCAGAAGACGGCACGGCCGATCAGGATCAGCGCGACGATCACGGCGATCACAGCGATCGCGTAGAGCAGGAAGCGAAAGGCCTCGTCCTCCGTACGAAGGGGATTCAGCATGTCCTATAGGCGTTAGTGACGGGCTTGTGAGGGGCGTGGATCAAGCGATGCAAAGACCTATCCCTTCGGGGCATACCCATTCCGGGCACAGGCAGGCAATCGCGTGTGTGCCTTGACATGAGCGACTGAGGACGCAGCAGCCGCTCCGTCCAGCTCATCAAAGGACGTAGACCGTGGTGTAGACCACGATCCACATGATGTCCACGAAGTGCCAATAGATTCCGGGCACTTCGATACCGCGGTGCTCCTCCGGCGAGTAGTGGCCGCGGAAGGCTCTGATCGTGACAGTCAGCAGCAGCAAAAGGCCGATGAACACGTGCGCGCCGTGCAAGCCGGTGAGCGAGTAGAAGATCGTCGCTTGCGCCTGGTCCTGGGGGGCGAAGCCGATGTTGGCGTACTCGTTTATCTGGATGAACAGGAAAGCGCAGCCGAGCAGGAAGGTCGTCAGCATGCCCGCCTTCAGGCCGAAGCGGTTGCCTTTCTTGATCGACTGCTCGGCCCAGTGCAGCGTAAACGAGGAGGAGACCAAGATTGCTGTGTTCACGCCGGCGACTTCCAGCGGCAGGTGCATGCCGGGCGCCGGCCACGGGTCGCCCTGGGCTACGCGGATGAAGAAGTAGGCCGTGAAGAAGGCCCCGAACACCATGATCTCGGAGATGATGAAAAGCAGCATCCCGAGCAGTTGCGGCTCCACGCGCGAGCTGCGGTGCGCCTCTGGCGGGCCGTGGTGCTCACCCGTATGGGCGTCGTGCGCGGCTGTGATGCTGGCGGCCTCCATAACGATCTGCTCCGCTACCTTCTAGCTCGCGGCTGCGGCCGCTGTAGCGTTGGAATCGAGTGTCACGACCACATGCTCGACCGGAACCGTGGTCGCATGGCCGACGCGCTCGATCAGGTTCGAGCGCAGCCATCCGGAGCGCTCTTTGGGGAGCGTCGAGATGACGACATCGTCCACCTTGAACAGCTCTAGGGCGTTCATCGTCGCCGTGTATGGGTCGGGGTCGCCGATCATGCCGGCGCTCAATAGGCCTGCCGCATCGAGTCGATCGAGCATTGTGCCCAGACGTATGCGCGCCTCGCGGTGGGCTGCGCCGCTGCGGTCCTGTTGAGGGATCACGGCGATGAACATATGTCGCTCCCCGCCGGCCGCCTTGGCAGTGAGGCGGTCAATTAGCTCCTCGCCGCTGGATGTCTTGTGTGCGACGACCAGCGTCACCGCGAACGGCAAGCTTTCCTGGGTCAAGTCGACGACGACGTGCTCCACCGGCAGGCCCGAAGCTCGCTCCACACGCTCGATCAGGTCCCGACGCAGCCAGCCGGACTGGGTGGCCGGGTGGGTGGAGACGATCACCTCGTCCGGGCGGCGTTGCGCGATCGCATCCATCGTTGCCAGGAATGGGTCGTGATCGCCGACTTCGCCGGTCGCGGTGATGCCTTCTGTC
This sequence comes from Solirubrobacteraceae bacterium, assembly GCA_035486935.1. Classification (GTDB taxonomy): domain Bacteria; phylum Actinomycetota; class Thermoleophilia; order Solirubrobacterales; family Solirubrobacteraceae; genus Palsa-744. The sequence goes on along the minus strand of DATHMQ010000081.1, from coordinate 28,851 downwards.
GCGAGCAGCGACGTTGCTAGGTCGACACGAATCTGTGCGGCTTCGCGCACTGCGTCGTCCTGGATGACGAGTCCCGCGGTGGGCTTTGTCTGGGGCACGACGAGGCGGAACGTCACATCGTCTTGCGCCGCACGTGCGCGCACGACCTCGAGCAGCTTCTCGCCGCCAAGCGTGCGGTTGGCTACGACCAGGATCTCTTTCATCGGACCGTTTGCTCCTTCACTCGATGGCTGCGTGGAAGACCGTGCCGGAGGATCCGGCAGATCCGCCCACCGTGGCAGGTACCGGGGAGGGGACCAGGATGCCGTGTACAGCTCCTGGCACGCCATACTCATAAGGACCGCCGACGACGGTCGGGATACGGTCGAAGTTGAAGATTGGTGGCGGCGAGGAGACCTGCCACTCGAGCGTCATTCCTCGCCAGGGGTTGGCCGGTGCGTGCGGACCACCGCGCCAGCTGGTGACCATGTTGTAGACGAAGATCAGCGTGCTCGCTCCAAGGGCAAAGCTCGCGAGCGAGATGAGCAGGTTGGCAGTGGCGAACTGTGCGGAGTAGGTGGCCACGCGGCGGGGCATGCCTTCCAGGCCGAGCAGATGCATCGGTGCGAACGTGAGGTTGAAGAACACGAATGTGCTCCAGAAGTGCCACTTGCCCAGGCGCTCGTCGAACATGCGCCCGGTCATCTTCGGGAACCAGTAGTAGGCGCCGGCGAAGATCGTCATCACCGAGCCGCCGAACAGCACGTAGTGAAGGTGGGCCACGACGAAGTAGCTGCTGCTCACGTCGATGTCGAACGGCAGCATCGCGAGCATCACGCCGCTGATGCCGCCGAGCGTGAAAGTCACCAGGAAGCCGAGCGTGAACAGCATCGGCGTGTCGAGGTGTAGCACGCCGCGCCACAGCGTCGCAAGCCAGGAGAAGATCTTGATTCCAGTGGGGACCGCGATGATGCAGGTCGTGATCGCCATCGGGATGCGTATCCAGGCGGGCATGCCGGAAGTGAACATGTGGTGTGCCCAGACGGTGAAGCCGAGCCCTACGATCGCAAGCAGGGAGAAGGCCATCATGCGGTAGCCGAAGATCGGCTTGCGCGCCTTCACGGCGATGATTTCGCTGACGATCCCGAAGCCCGGCAGCATCATGATGTAGACGGCCGGATGCGAGTAGAACCAGAAGACGTGTTGGTACATGAGCACGTCCCCTCCCTTGCCGGCGTTGAAGAAGTTGAAGCCCAGGCCGCGGTCGAGCAGCACGAAGAACTGCGAGGCGGCGATGAACGGAGTCGCGATCACCACGAGCAGGGAGGTCGCGAAGTTGGCCCAAACGAGCAAGGGCATCCTGAAGAAGCTCATCCCGGGCGCCCGCATCGTGATGATCGTCACCAGGAAGTTCAGCGCCGTCATGATCGAAGAGGCTCCCGCGAACTGCACCCCGACCGAGAAGAAGTCCTGTCCGATCGGAGCGTCGATCGACAGCGGCGCGTAGGCGGTCCAGCCGTCGGCGAAAGCGCCGCCGGGAGCCGCGAAGCTCAGCAGCATCATCGCTCCGGCCAGTGGAAGCAGCCAGTAGGAGAGCGCGTTCAGGCGCGGGAAGGCCATGTCGGGCGCGCCGATCATGATCGGCAGCACGTAGTTGGCAAAGCCCGCGAACACGGGGATCACGAACAGGAAGATCAGCAGCGAGGCGTGTACCGAGAAGAGCCCGTTGTAGGTGTTCGCGCTGACGAACTGTGCGCCGGGTTGGGCCAATTGCGCACGCATCAGCATCGCCATCAACCCTCCTACGAGCAGGAAGAAGAACGCTGTGACGGTGTACTGGATGCCGATCACCTTGTGGTCGGTGTTGATGCGGAAGTAGTCCTTCCAGCTGTAGGCCCCGTGCCCGGAGTGATCCTCGGGGCGGGTCGGGCGCCCGGCGGCCCAGTAGAGCCAGTAGTCGAATCCGCCAAGTCCGAAGAGGAAGAAGATCGGAGCGGACAGCAGCGAGACCGCCATCACGGCTTCCTCGTTGAGGAAGTGGCGGTAGGTGGTATGGCCGGTGGCCATGCGCACGAGCCAGGTCAGCCCAGCGGCGAACACGATCCCGAGCGCCAACCCGAAGAAAGCGCGATACAAGCCTGGAGCACGCAACCGGGCGACCATCAGATCGCCTCCCCTTGGTTCCCAACCATGCCGATCATCGAATCGCATCTCCCCATTGCATCGATCACCATACCCCCACTATGCGCTCGACGGTGTGCTCGTCTGGTGTTTCAGCCAGATGCGGAATTGGGCGGGTGTCACGACGTGAATCGTCGAGCGCATCAGCGAATGTCCGACGCCGCACAGCAGGTTGCACACGACCGGATAGGAGCCCAACAGATCGGGCGTCGCTCGGTAGCTGGTTGTGATGCCGGGCACCGCGTCGATCTGCAGTCGGAAGGCCGGGATCCAAAAGGCGTGGATCACGTCGAGCGAATGAATCTTGAATTCGACCGATTCGTTGTCGGGCACGTACAGCTGTGTCGTCTTCAGCGGCGCCCCACCGGTTACCGAGCGCGGATACGCGTAAGACCACTCGAACTGGCGGCCGGTGACTTCGACCACCATCTCCTTGGCGGGCTTCTTTTCGTTTTCGTGCAATACGACGAACGAATAAGAAACGAGACCGAGCAGGAGTACGGCCGGGAACACCGTCCAGATCACCTCCAGGCGTGTGTTGCCGTGGATCGGCGGCCCGTCCTTCTCCTCCTCGCCCGGCTTCATGCGGAACTGCCAGACGGAGAAGAGGATCACCGTGACGACCAGCACAAAGATCGGCACCGAGGCGATCACGAGTACGTGGTAGAGCGTGTCGGTGTGGTGCGCCTGCGTGGATGCCTGCGGCGGAAACCATTCGATCGTGTAGCTGAGCACGATCCCGATCGCGGTCGCAAGCACTCCCGCCACGATCGTCCCCACAATCGTGCGTTTGGACATCTCAGGCGCCCCCTCGGTGCGCCCGCGTACTGTTCAGGGCAAGCCTGTACATCGCCGGATGATCCTAATGCTTCGGCCCGATGGACGCGTTTTGTAGCGTTTGAGGCCCACCTGTTTGGGTTGACCGATGGCGGGTACCTCAGATGCAGCGATAGGAGCTTGACGGAGAGCGCTGCACGCAATACATTGAGACAATCGTTGCAAACGCGGGTGAGGATCGGAGGTGGAGACGGTGCAGGTTCGAGACGGGATGAGCCAGGTGGTCTTGACGATCGGTCCCAGTCATACGCTGCGCGAGGCCGCAAGGCTGATGTCCGAGCGTCACGTTGGAGCCGCGGTGGTGATCGATCCCGATTCAGGCGGGCTCGGGATCCTGACCGAGCGTGACGTGCTCGCCTCCGTTGGCGCAGAGCAGAACCCAGAGCTCGAGCTTGTGGCCGATCACCTGACCCGCGATGTCGTCTTTGCAGAGCCGACCTGGTCCTTGGAGGAGGCCGCCGCTGCAATGGTTCGCGGTGGCTTTCGCCACCTGATCGTCGTCGAGCAGGGGGAGACAATGGGGATCCTCTCCGTGCGCGACGTCGTGCGCTGCTGGACGGATGAGGGGGCTATCTGCCCTGTCCCAGCAAGCGCAGCCGTGGGGTGAGCAGGGAAGGTCGAGCGCCTTTAGGGGCAGGTGGGACCTTCCATCGGGGCCGCGCGTGGACTGGGGGACCCACCCACCGCGCGCGGCGCTTCACCTGGCCGCTACAGCGAGTCAGTGGTGATGGTCGAGCGGGAGCTCGTCGATTTCGCGGCGCGTGTCCATGACCCAGCGGACCACGCACACGACCGTCAGGATCACCCCGGCGACGAGCAAAATCTTGCTGAGGGTGATGCCGATCACGGCTAGCGTGATGCCTGCCGCGGTCAACAGCGGCAAGATCGTCGGTCCGGGAAGATGAATCTCCTCGCCGGTCGGCGGGATCTCGGGATCGAGTGGGCTCACGAGAGATATGCCGCCGCGACGATGAACGTCAGCCCGAACATGAACATGCATATGCCGGCCACTATCAGGCCGGCACGGATGTTCTTCTTAGCAAGGCGACGATCCACGAGGACGTAAAGATTACAACTTCGTGGCGACGAGCATCGCGCTCAGGACGTCTCGAGTCGACTGACATCGTGTTCTGTTCGCAGCCGCCACCCAGGGCCGTGAAAGGCCTGGTGCTCTCAGAGCTTTACGTCGGCGACCATCGCGCAGAACAGCAGCGCCAGATAGGCCAGCGAGAAGAGGTAGAGCTGCAGCGCGCTGCGTCGATCGGCACGTCGATAGAGCCGCACTGCGCCGGCGATGAAGCCGAGCCCGAGGATCAGCGAGGCGGTCAGGTAGATCCCACCGAAGCCGCCGGCGCAGAAGGGCAGTTGCGTGACCGCGTACAGCAGCACGGTGTAGAGCAGGATCTGTCTGCGCGTCTCGGCCTCGCCGCGCACGACCGGCAACATCGGCACTCCCACCTTCTCGTACTCGTCCTTCATCAGCAGCGACAGCGCCCAGAAATGTGGCGGCGTCCAGAAGAACACGATGAAGAACAGCAGCACGGCGATCCCGCTGACAGAGCCGGTCACGGCGGCCCATGCGACAAGCGGTGGCACCGCACCTGCCGCTCCGCCGATCACGATGTTCTGGGGTGTGCGCCGCTTCAGCCACACCGTGTACACGAGCACATAGCCGAGGAAGCCGGCAAACGAGAGGCTCGCCGCAAGCACGTTGACGGTCAGTGACAGCTCCAGGAAGGACAGCCCTGCCAGAATGCATCCGAAGGTGAGCGCAGCGGTCGGGGACACGCGACCGGAGGGCACCGGTCGGTTGGCGGTGCGCGCCATGCTCGCGTCGATGTCGCGGTCGAACCAGTGGTTGACGGCGCCGGCGCCACCGGCGGAGAGGTAGCCGCCGAGGCAGGTCAGCGCGATCAGCCCCACCGATGGATCTCCGGCGACGAGCATCGTCGTGATCGTCGTCAGCAGCAGCAGCGACTGCACCTTTGGCTTTGTCAGCTCGAGGTAATCCGAGAGCAGCTGACGCGTGCGCGAGGGCGCGGCGAGAGCGGGCGCTTCCAGCGACTGCGTCAAGCCGCTACGGCTCACGACGCTAGACCCCGACTTGCGTGGCCCCGGCGGGCACGGTGGCGCCTCCGGGGGCAGGTACGGCAGAGGTGCGCTGCTCGATCTCGCGGCGGATGTCCTTCATCGGCTCGTAAGAGCGTACTAGCGGGATCACGTCGAAGTTGTTGGTCGGCGGGGGAGAGGTCGTGAACCACTCGAGCGAATTGGCCTTCCACGGGTCCGGACCGGCGATCGCACCGTGCTTGAGGCTGCGCGTGACGTTGACGATCGTTACGAGCACACCCGATGCGAGCACGAACGAGCCGATCGTCGAAATCAGGTTGTAGAGCGCGAGATTGCCAACGTTGTCGTACTCGTACACACGCCTTGGCATCCCGTCGAGGCCGATCACGTGCTGGATCAGGAAGGTCATCAGAAAGCCGACGAACATGAGCCAGAAGCTCAGTTTGCCGAGGCTCTCGCTGAGCATCCTGCCGCTGATCTTCGGGAACCAGAAGTAGATCCCGGCGAAGATCGTGAACACGGCTCCGCCCATCAACACGAAGTGGATGTGGGCTACGACGAAATACGTTTCGTTCAGCTGCCAGTCGACCGGGAAGACGGCCAGGAACACGCCGGAGATACCGCCGATCATGAACAGCGCGATGAAGCCGGCGCTGAACAGCAGCGGCGTCTTGAATTCGATCGTGCCGTGCCACAGCGTGGCGATCCAGTTGAAGATCTTCACGCCCGTCGGCACCGCGATCAGGAACGAGCTCATCATGACAAAGATCAGGAGCGCCTCTGGAATCGGTGCCGTGAACATGTGGTGCGCCCAGGTCAAGAAGCCGAGGAACGCGATCGCAACTGTCGAGGCGGCGATCGCCTTGTAGCCGAAGATCGGCTTGCGAGCGAACACGGGCAGGATCTCCGAGACGATGCCAAAGCCCGGCAGCACCATGATGTAGACCTCGGGGTGTCCGAAGAACCAGAACAGGTTCTGCCACAAGAGCGCCGAGCCGCCATTGGCGGGATCGAAGAAGTGCGTGCCGAAGTGCCGGTCGGTCAGCAGCATCGTGACCGCTCCTGCGATCACGGGCATCGCGAAGATGATCAGGATCGAGTAGGTCAGGATCGCCCAGATGAACAGCGGCAAACGGCCCCACGACATTCCGCGAGCGCGCATGTTGGCAATCGTCACGTAGAAGTTCATCGCGCCGAGGATCGAGGACAGGCCTGTGAGGTGGACCAGATAGATCCACGCGTCCTGGCCGCCACCGGGCGAGTAGGTGATGCTGGACAGCGGCACGTAGCTCGTCCAGCCCGCTTCGGGCGGGTTCCAGAAGATCGAGGCGTAGAAGACGATCCCGCCGGCCAGTAGCAGCCAGTAGGAGAGCGCGTTCAGGCGTGGATAGGCCATATCGCGTGCGCCCACCATCAACGGCACGAAGTAGTTGGCCAGACCGGCCATCATCGGCACGACGAACAGGAAGATCATCGTCGTCCCGTGCATCGTGAACAGTTGGTTGTAGATCTGGGGAGAGACCAGCGTGTTGTTGGGAACGCCCAGTTGCAGGCGGATCAGCAGAGCCTCGACGCCGCCGAGGATGAAAAACGCGAAGGTCGTGACCATGTACATGATCCCGATGCGCTTGTGATCGGTCGTCGTAATCCAGCTTGCCCAGCCTTTCGGCTCGGGCTTGACGTCATGCGCGACTACTTGCGGGATCGGGGCTGCATAGGTGGCCATCTGGCTGGGGCTCCTAGTGTCCGGAGTCGAAGATTCGGTAGTGGTTGCGCATCACGGGTTCTGGACCTGTCCGGCACCGACTTGTTTGTTGAGCTTCGCGCGTGCCACCGCGGCTTGCGCGTTGGCTTCGGCGATCTGCTTCTTCTGGTAGGCCAGCCACGCTTCGAACTGCGCCGGCGGGATCGCCTTGACGGTGGCGGTCATGCGCGCATGACCGCGCCCACAGATGAGCGCGCACTGGCCGCGGAAAACACCTGGTTTTTCGACCTTGAACCACGTGTAGTTGTGGTAGCCGGGCACCGCTTGGAACTTGCCCCCGAGCTGGGGCACCCACCACGAGTGGACCACATCGGCGGACACGATGTTGAGCGTCACCGTAGTTTTGGTGGGCACCACCATCTCCTGATAGGAGTACGGGGCGCCGAGGCCATCGGCTTCGCCTGCGCCGGGGTAGACGTACTGCCACACGAATTGGCGACCTATCACCGTGATTTTCAGCGACTTGCCGCTTGGCGGGAGCTTTTGGACGTTGCTCGCATACAGACGCGAGCTGTCGCTGACGAGATGTTCGCCTTCCGGGCTGGAGTCGACAGGGTTCTGGATCGAGGACAGCTTGGCAAACGTGAGCCCGGCCAAGGCCAGCAGGATCACCGCCGCGCCGACTGTCCAGCCGATCTCAAGGCGCGTGTTGCCGTGAATCTGGGCGGCCACGGCGCCCTTGCGCGAGCGGAAGCGAAACAGGGCATAGCCGAGCGCTCCCTCGACAAGCACGAAGATCACGAGCGCCACATACAGCGTGATCTTGTAGAGGCTGTCGATCTGGTCAGCGTTCGGCGACCCGCCCGACTGGGGGGTGAAGAACGCGAAGGGTGTGGCAAGCAGGTGGCTCAACGCGGCCGTGATTCTATTCAGGCGCGGACGGAATGCGCGTCAACGTCCGCGGAAGTCTGCTGGACGCTTGGCAAGGAAGGCGCTCACGCCCTCGATGAAATCATCGCTGCCGGCCATCTCCTGCTGGAGTTTGGCCTCCAGCTCGAGTTGCTCGGACATATTTGAGTACAGCTGGTTGTTGAGCTGGCGCTTGCTCGCGGCATAGGATCGCGTCGGCCCGGCCGCCAGTTGCGCCGTCAGGGAGGCACTCTCCGGCGCAAGGGCCTCGTCATCGAAGACACGGTTTATGAGTCCCCAGTCGAGCGCCTGTGCTGCGGATACACGCTCGCCCAACATCGCCATCTCCGCGGCCCGCGTCATACCCACGCGCGTCGGCACGAACAGCGAGGAACCCCCGTCGGGCACCAGTCCGATGTTGACGAAGGCGAGCAGGAAATAGGCGCTCTGGGCTGCCACCACCAGGTCGCAGCAGAGCGCCAGCGAGCATCCGATCCCGACCGCGCCGCCGTTTACCGCCGCGACCACCGGCTTTTCCATCTCGCGGATGGCGTGCATGATCGGGTGATAGCGCTCCGTGAGCACCCCGTAGACGTTCGGGCGCCCCTCGGGCGTCAGGTCGTCTCCGCTGATGTCGCGCAGGTCCGCGCCTGAGGAGAAGGCCCGCCCGGCGCCTGTGATGCGAACGGCCCGGATCGCCTGCTCTGTAGCTGCATGCTCTAGCGCCGCTAGCAGGTCTTCGCCGAGCTGCTTGTTCCATGCATTGAGCGCCTGGGGTCGGTTCAGCTCGATCGTCGCCGCGCCGTCGAGGAGCGTCAAGTTGACTGTGTCGAGCTGCATCGGAGCGGGAGTTTATGGTGTGCGGAGATGAGTAGGCCTGTGATTGGCATATGCACGGCGCTCGAGCGCGCCCGCTGGGGCATGTGGGACCAAGAGGCCGTGCTGCTCTCACGCAGCTACGTCGAGGCGGTGCAGCGCGGCGGAGCACTCGTGCTGATGCTCCCGCCCGACAGGCTCCTGCTGGAGCGTCCACAGGAAATCTTGGATCTGCTCGACGGCCTCGTGATAGCCGGCGGCGCGGACATCGACCCCGCAAGCTACGGCGCGGAGCCGCATCCTGAGACGCTCGACACCGTTCCAGAGCGCGACCGCTTCGAGATCGCGCTTGTACGCGCCGCCATCGAGTGCGACCTGCCCGTCTTGGGCATCTGTCGCGGCATGCAACTGATCAACGTGGCGTACGGCGGCACCCTGATGCAGCACTTGCCCGAGCGCTTCGGCCATCACGAACACTTGCGCGTCCCCGGCACCTTCGACGGCGCCGATCACGACGTGGACTTGCTCGCGGGCACGCTCGCGGCGCGTGCCGCCGGGGAGACCCATCACGCCACGAAGTCCCACCACCATCAAGGCGTTGATCGTCTCGGCGAGGGTCTTCAGATCAGTGGCTGCTCGGCGATGGACGATCTGCCCGAGGCGATCGAGCGTCCCGATCGGCGCTTCGTGCTTGGCGTCCAATGGCATCCTGAGGCGGACGAAACCAGCCAGGTGGTCAGGGCGCTTGTGGCAGAGGCGGAGCGCTACATGCGCGAGCGCACTGCCGGGGAAGCTGCCGCTTAGCGTCATATACTCCTCGCCCCGTGCGGGGGTCGAAGGCCATCAGGACAGCCGCCTGGGGTCTGGTGGCCGCGGGCGCGATGGCGCCGCTCCTGCGAAAGCGCCTATCGACGCCACCGATCGTGGTTCAGACGGTCGCGTTTGCCGCTCCGATCGGCCTGTGTGTGGCTGTGCGCCGCTCGCGCACGCGTGACGTGGCTGTGTGCTCGTTGCAGATGTGGGCCTATCTGGCGGCCTACAAGGCCCCTCACGACGATGAGAGCGCCCAAGAGCGACGGGTACTCGTCGACTATCCGATCGTCGTCGACCGCGTGCTCGGGCTGGGTCAGCTGCCTACGGTGCGCTTGCAGCGCAGGCTCGCCCGTGGGCAGTGGCGGCTCGGTGACCGCGTACTTGTCTGGGCGCACTGGCTTTGGTTTCTGGTCCCGCATGGAACGCTCGTCTACATCATGTTGCGTCACCGCTCCCGCTTCGACAGTTCCGCAGCGATGACCTATGCGGTGTTCGATCTAGGAGCGATGGTCTACTGGATCCTGCCCACCGCACCGCCGTGGTACGCGGCGGGTCATGCCGGTCGGGGCCGGCACTTCAACGGTCGCCTACTCGGCGTGTCGAGCATCGGCGATGACCCACACGGTGTCAACATGAGGCCAGCAACGACGGCCTCGACGGGTGCTGGGGACATAGCGGTGAGGCGAATGATGGTGGAATATGGGGAGTTCTTTTGGAAAGACGGCTGGGGGCCCCTTTACAGTGTGCTTGGAGGCAATCCACTGGCCGCGATGCCCTCGTTGCACTTCGCCACATCGATGATGGCCGCCCAACTGCTCTCGGAGACTGGGCCGGTTGCCGGTGCCCTGGCTTGGGGCTATACCGCGACGCTTGGCTTTGCGCTCGTGTATCTCGGCGAGCACTACGTCGTCGATTTGATCGCCGGGGCGGCGCTGGCCACGACGGTGCGTCGCTTGGGTCCACGGGCAAGCCCCGGGCTACGACGCTTCGGTGCGACGGTTGCGACTATCGAGGCCCTGGCACACGATGCGACATGAGCCTGCGGGGGGATGAGATGAAGGCGGCAGATTCCTCTGAGCGCGAACCTGTCGCCGGCGATCGAGAGGAGACCGCCGTGGTGACAGGTGGCGCGGCGGCCGATGGCAAGGCTGCCGACCGAGAAGCTGTGTCGGCGCCTGCAGATCCCGCCGTGCTCGATGGGGGTAGTGGCGATGAGCAGATGCCACGCGTGCCGGTCACGCGCCGCAGCGCGGTCGCCTTCGGCGTGTTCGTTCTCTCGGCGGTCGCGTTCCTGTATTTCGTGCTGCCCAAGCTCACCGGTTTCAGCAGCACCGCCCATCGCATCGAGAGTGGCGACACCTGGTGGATCGCGATTGGGGTGCTGCTCGAGATCTGCTCGTTCGCGGGCTACGTCGTGCTCTTCCGGGCGGTCTTCGTGCGCGACCCCAGCCCGATCGGCTGGTCTGAGAGCTACCAGATCACGATGGCCGGATTGGCGGCTACGCGCCTGTTCGCCGCCGCCGGCGCGGGCGGAATCGCGCTCACCGCTTGGGCCCTGCGCCGCTCAGGGATGGAGGCGAGGTTGGTGGCGTGTCGGATGGTCGCCTTCATGGTGTTGCTGTATGTCGTCTACGCCGGCGCCGTATTGCTCGACGGGATCGGCATGGGGACCGGCCTGCTCCCCGGCGAAGGCTCGTTTGCCCTGACGATCGTGCCGGCCGTCGTCGCCGCGCTGCTGTTTGCGTTGGTGGGCGCGATGGCGCTGCTACCTGGTGACATCGAGCGGCGTCTGGCTCGCTGGGCGGCCGGCTCCGGTCGCCTGGAGCACTGGCTGGCAAGCGCGATAACTGTGCCCGCGCTGGCGGCAAGCGGCGTGCGCACGGCCATCGAGCTGGTCCGCGAGCGCGACCCCGGGTTGCTGGGGGCGCCGGCTTGGTGGGGCTTCGATATCTGTGTGCTTTGGGCTTGCTTTCATGCATTCGGCTCCGCCCCGCCGTTCACGGTCATCTTGATGGCCTACTTCCTTGGCATGGTCGGCAACCTGCTGCCGCTGCCGGGCGGGCTCGGCGGCGTCGAGGGCGGGATGATTGGCGCTTTCGCGGCCTTCGGCGTCAACCTCGACCAGGCGGTGCTCGCCGTGCTCGCCTACCGTGCGATCTCCTTCTGGCTGCCCACTGTCCCGGGCGCGATCGCCTATTTCCAACTGCGCCGCACGGTGGCACGCTGGCGCAACGAGCAGGCGGCTCCCAAGTCGGCTACAGCGAAGCCGATCGAGACCGCTGGACCGCTTCACGCCTAGCAAACGCGCTATACTTTACAAAGTAAAGCGGGTGTCGTCAGGACTTTGATGGGTGTAGGGCGTGCAAGCTTCCAGCGCCGGATTGGCTACCTTGAGTTGACGGCGCTCGCGCCAGCGAGTGAGAAAACGAGCTTAGAGACTGGAGTCAGCGAGATGGCGGAGGTCGAGAACACGATCATCATCGGCAGCGGACCCGCGGGATATACGGCGGCGCTGTACACCTCGCGTGCCAACCTCTCGCCGCTCGTCGTCGAGGGCTTCGCCTGGGGGGGCCTGCTTCAGCAGACGACCGACGTCGAGAACTATCCGGGCTTCCCCGAGGGCATTATGGGCCCCGATTTGATGATGAAGCTGCGCGAGCAGGCCGAGCGTTTCGGCGCGAAGCTGGAGACCGACCAGGTCGAGCGCGTTCAACTCGCCAATGAGCCGGGCGGAGTTCACAGCGTCTGGGTTGGCGACACAGAGCATCGCGCGCGTACCGTGATCCTCGCGATGGGAGCGGAGCACAAGAAGCTCTGCGTGCCTGGCGAGGATGAGCTGAGCGGCCGCGGTGTCTCCTACTGCGCAACGTGTGACGCTGCCTTCTTCAAGGACGCCCAGACCGTGATCGTGGGTGGCGGAGACTCAGCGATGGAGGAGGCAATCTTCCTGTCGAAGTTCGCCGCCAAGGTCACCGTGGTGCACCGTCGCGATGAATTCCGTGCCTCGAAGATCATGCTCGACCGGGCGCGCGAGCAGGCGAACATCGAGTTGCTGACGCCCTACGCTGTCGAGCGCTTCGAGCCAGGTGAGAACGGAGCGTTGAGCATTGCCAAGCTTGTCAATACCGAGACCGGCGAGCACCGCGAGATACCGATAACAGGTGCGTTCATTGCCGTCGGCCATGAGCCGCAGTCCTCGCTCGTGGACGGTCAGATCGAGCTCGACGAGGACGGTTACGTGAAGGTCGAGGGCCGCTCCACCCGCACCAACAGGCCCGGCGTGTTTGCCGCCGGCGATCTTGTCGATCACACCTACCGCCAGGCGATCACTGCGGCCGGTTCGGGATGTCAGGCGGCGCTCGACGCCGAGTGGTACCTGCGCGATACGCCCGAGGTGCCCACGCCAGAGGGGATGCCGGTCGGGGATCTGGCCGAGGCCCAGTGGGCGGCGCCGGCCCCGGTCGCCGACGCGACCTCCTGAGGATCGATGCCAGCGGTCGCGACCGTAGCGCGAGCAGAGGACCTTCGGCTGTAAGGCAGCGAAATTTCGGGAGCGGGAGGTGGTGGTCCGCGCGCGTCGGGAGTCAGTCGGTCTTTGCCGCGAGGCGGCGCAGGGCGGGAGCTGGACGGTAGCGCTCCTCGCGGTACTCATTCCCCAACGTTTCGATTGTGCTGAGCACGTAGGCTGGGCCGATCTCTCGCATCCACGCGAAGGGGCCGCGCGGGTGGCTGAGACCGAGCATCATGCCGGTGTCGATGTCATCGGCCGAGCCGACGCCTTCGCCGAGTGCGAACGCCGACTCGTTGATCACCTGAGACACGATCCTTGCGAGCACGCCGGCGGGTGCTGGCTGCACGCGCTCGGTGTGCAGACCAAGGTCCCTGAAGGCTTGCTCGCCGGTCTCGCCGGTTACCTCAACCAGCGCGAGCGGCACGATCGCGTAGAACGGCTCGCCATCCACGGTTCCACCGAGCCCCTCTACGGCGATCTCAGGGCCACCGTGGCCGTGGGTGAGAGCGCGCAGCGCATCGGCCACGGGCCCGCTGCCCGTCACGATTGCGTCGCCGCCGCCTGCTGGCGGGTCCGGGTCGGCGGGCCGGTGCGGGCCATCTGCGCTGTAGTCGTAGTAGCCACGGCCCGTCTTGCGCCCGTGCAACCCGGCCGCCACCTGGCGTGCCTGGATCGGAGAGGGTCGCCAGCGCGGCTCGCCGAAGCTCAGCTCATAGAAGCTCTTTGATACGTCGAAGCCGGTGTCCACGCCCACGAGGTCGCTCAGCTCGAACGGCCCCATGCGAAAGCCACCGCCGAGTCGCACGATGCGGTCGATCGTCTCGACGTCGGCAACCCGCTCCTGCAATAGGCGCAGTGCCTCTAGGCCGAACGGGCGGTTGCAGCGGTTCACGATGAAGCCGGGCACGTCGGCTGCGCGGATCACGTCCTTGCCCATCGCGCGGCCGGTTGCTTGCGCGAGCGCCAACGCACGCTCGTCAGAGAGGAGGCCGGCAATGACCTCCAACAGTCGCATCAGCGGTGCCGGGTTGAAGAAGTGCATGCCCACCACGCGCTCGGGATGCGTTGCTCCGTCGGCGACCGCTGTGATCGGCAGCGATGAGGTATTGCTCGCGAGCACGCACTGTTCGTTCACGATCTCCGACAAACGCCCGTACAGCTCGTGCTTGACGTTGAGTCGCTCCGGGGCCGCCTCGATCACCAACTCGCACGAATTCAACTGCTCCAGTTCCTCGACCGGTTGCAGACGCTCGACGGCCTCTCGTGCCTGCTCGGCCGTCAGCTTGCCCCGGCTTGCTTCCTTGTCCAGGCCCGCTTGGAGGTTTGCGGCCCCGCGCGTGAGCGCCTCGGGTAGAGGGTCGTACAGGAGTGTGGTTGCACCGGCCCTACAGGCAAGCTGGGCGATACCGGCTCCCATGGTGCCGGCGCCGACTACTCCGATTGTCTGTGCCGCGTGGTCACTCATCGCGGCGTCAGCCTACTGCCTGTCCGCCGAGGCCGGACGGCAGGCAACCAGTTCCTACCGATATCGGCTATATAGACGCGCACGGCCTGATGCTGGGGCCCTGATGGTCAAGTTTGTTCCGTTTTCTTGAAGCCGCGCCAGGTGGGATCGATTCCCTCGCTGCGAAGCAACTCAGCGTAGTCCGCTAGAACGTCCTCCACGGATCGGTTCGGTGGAAGCCGATATCCCACCGGCGGCCTTAATAGGGCCAGGCGGTCACCCTCTTGACCAGGTCGTATATCTCTTGGTTTAGCCACGTCGGTCTCCCTGCTTCCTTTTGCTGACGGCGCCCGATCAACAGCGAATAGATCTCCGCGACCAGCTCATGGGTGTACTCGTAGGGACGATAGCCAGCTTCTCGGACGGACTTGCTGACAGCTGTCGGAGCTAGGTCGAGCAGTCTAGAGCCGCTGGCGACGTCTTGGGTCGTGCAACGGACAATGCTCAAGGCGTGGCCCCACTCGTGCCATGCGGTTCGCGCGATGACCTGCTCGGATGCGGGTTGGTCGAGGTGCGTGAGCTGTGGATGTCGGGCGTTGAACACGACGACCCGTAGGTCGGGAATCCACACCGCGAGAGCGGGCTCGAGTCGCCTACGAGCCTGCTCGGTAAGTCCGGTATGGCCACTAGAGCGAAGCAGCTTGTGAACCGGCGTTCCGAGTGTCTCCCCGACGACGGTCCACTGTGAGGCGCCGACCTCCTCTAGCAGCAGCCTATGCTCAGGCGGCAGTTCCGCCCAAGCCATCTCAATTGTCTCTGAGATATCTCCATATCCCAGAGACCTGGATCGGTCTTGCCGCTCGGCCACACCACTTATTCCGACCCACATGGTGAAGTGGGACAACATGATCGTCGGGCCGGGTCAGACTCGGGGACCTGCCGCAATCACCCAATCCACAATCCGCGGCTCCCGGGGCTGTTCAGGAAGGCACGAGCGCGTTGATGCCGGTCATCGCACGTCCGATGATCAGCTTCTGGATCTGTGATGTGCCCTCGTACAGGGTTGTAACGCGTACGTCGCGGAAATAACGCTCGACCGGATGGTCGTCAACGTAACCGGCGCCTCCGTGCACCTGGATCGCCGTGTTGGCGCACTCCACCGCCGCCTCTGTGGCGTGCAGCTTGGCGACGGAGGTCTCCAGCGTGTTTGGACGACCCTTGTCCTTGAGGAACCCGGCCCGCCATACGAGCATGCGTGAAGCGTCGGTCTTCAGGACCATGTCGGCGATCATCGCCTGCACTAGCTGGAAGCTTGCGATCGGCTTGCCGAACTGCTCGCGCTCCTTGGCGTATTTGACTGACTCCTCCACGCAGCCTTGGCATATGCCGACGCATCCCGCCGCGACCGAATAGCGCCCGGAGTCGAGCGAGGACATCGCCACCTTGAAGCCATCACCGATCTCGCCGAGCATCTGATCGTCTGAGACCTCGACGTCTTCGAGTGCGATCGATGCGGTGTCGGAGGCGTGCAACCCCATCTTGTGCTCGATCGTGCTCGGCTGGTAGCCGGGCTGGTCGGTGTCGACCATGAAGCACGCCAGGCCACGATGGCCCTTCTCGGGGTCGGTCTGGGCGAAGATCAGCGCGACCTTCGCGAAGTTGCCCATCGAGATCCACATCTTTGCGCCGTTGATCACCCAGCCGGAGTCGGTCTTGCGCGCGCGCGTGCGCTGATTGGCGGCGTCGGAGCCGGTGTCGGGCTCGGTGAGGCCGAAGCAGCCGAGCCACTCGCCCGAGCACAGCTTTGGCAGGTAGTGCTGCTTCTGCTCCTCGCTGCCCCACTTGAGGATCGCGCTGCACACGAGCGAGGTCTGGACTGAGATGACGGTGCGCACCGAAGAGCAGCCCCGGCCGATCTCCTCGACCACCAGGCCGTAGGAGATGTAATCCAGGCCCGCGCCTCCGTACTCGCGCGGCACGATCGCACCCAAATAGCCTTGATCGGCGATCTTCTTCACGATCTCCAGGTCGAAATGGTGGTTGCGCGCGTTCTGCTTCGCCTGCTCCACGATCTCCTTGTCGGTGAACTCGCGCGCGGTGCTGCGGATCAGCTCTTGCTCGTCGGTCAGGTCGAAGTCCATCTCTCTCCTTATGCGTTCAGCTTGGGTGTTTGCCAAGGCGCCGCCAAGCGCCTTTCGAGCTCACCGGCGAGCTCCTCGATCTTGATGCGATCCTGGACCAGCGAATCGCGGTCTCGCAGCGTAACGGTCCCGTCCTCGATCGACTGGTGGTCGATCGTCACGCCCCACGGGGTGCCAATCTCATCCTGGCGGCGGTAGCGCTTGCCGATCGAGCCGCCCTCGTCGTACTCGGCCTGTATCCGTCCTCGTAGCTCCTCGTACACCTTGCGCGCGAGCTCGGGCTGGCCGTCCTTCTTCACGAGCGGCATCACCGCCACCTTCACGGGGGCCAGGCGCGGGTGCAGTCGCAGCACGGTGCGCGTTTCCGGCGGCTTCCCGCCCTTCTCGGCCGATCCATCCTCGGTGTCGGCGCTCTGCACCACTTCCTCGTCGTAGGCGTCCACGAGGAACGCGAGCGTCGCCCGGTCGGCGCCCGCCGCGGGCTCGATCACGTGGGGTATGTAGCGCTCGCCGCTCTGCGGATCGAAGTACTCCAGTTTCTCCCCCGAGAACTCCGCGTGCTGTTTGAGGTCGAAGTCGCCCCGGTTGGCGATCCCCTCCAGCTCCGACCAGCCGATCGGGAACAGATACTCCACGTCGCTCGTTCCCGAGGAGTAGTGCGAGAGCTCGTCGGGATCGTGCGCGCGCAGGCGCAGGTGGTCGGGGCGCAGGCCTAGCGTGGTGTACCAGTTCATCCGCTCGGAGAGCCAGTGCTCGAACCACTTCCGCGCCTCGTCCGGCGGCGTGAAGAACTCCATCTCCATCTGCTCGAACTCGCGCGTGCGGAAGATGAAGTTGCCGGGTGTGATCTCGTTGCGAAACGACTTGCCAACCTGCGCGATCCCGAAGGGAGGCTTCTTGCGCGAGAACTGCAGCACGTTCTTGAAGTTGATGAAGATGCCCTGCGCGGTCTCCGGACGCAGGTAGGCGACCGAGCCCGACTCCTTCACCGGGCCGATCGTCGTCTCGAACATCAGGTTGAAGTCGCGCGCCTCGGTGAGGTCGCACTCGTCTGTTTCGCCAGGGTGCTTGGATGGCTTGCGCCCGCACGGGAGATCTCCCAGGTGGTCGGCGCGGAAGCGCTGCCCGCAGGTCTTGCAGTCCACCAGCGGGTCGGTGAAGCCGGCGAGGTGGCCCGAGGCCTCCCACACGCGCGGGTGCTGCAGGATCGCCGAGTCGAGCGCCACGATGTCATCGCGCTGGCCCACCATCGCGCGCCACCACTCGCTCTTGACGTTGCCCTTCAAGAGCACCCCGTAGTGGCCGAAGTCGTAGGTCGAGCCAACGCCGCCGTAGATCTCCGAGGAGGGGAAGATGAAGCCGCGACGCTTGCACAGCGCCACGATCTTGTCCATCGTCACCACGTCGTCGCTGGGGTGTTGCTCGAGCATCGGCTCGGATGGTATTGGAGCGCGCTTACACGGGGGTTAGAGCGGGCACGCGCGTCTGACGCCGGCGGAGCGCAACTCACAAAAAGAACGCCCTTGACATATCCCCGCACTTGTGTTTACATACGTTGTGTTCTCTTGCTGACAAGATGACGGTGGGGAGGACTCTCCGTCGTCAGGCAGCAACGAGCAATCGCAAGAGCGTGAGTGACTGAGCACGATCGCGCACAGGGGTCGACGGGACGTTGTATCCAACCTCTCCCACGACGTCTCGCACATATTCCCTGCTGCAATTAGACGTGCCGCTCTCCTCGATCGGGCGTCGCGGTCCCCCACCGGCCGCGGCGCCCAAATGCGCCTGCCATAGGATTGCCGGGTGGCGAGAGTCCTGATCGTGGAGGGCGCAGACAGAGGCTTGCGCCTTGCCGAGGCGTTGCTCGCCGACGGTCACGCGGTGCGAGTCACGACGAGCGACCCCCTCAGGGCCGGGGCGATAGAGGCTGTCGGGGGCGAATGCCTGCTGGGCACGCCTGAGCGGCTTGCGACGCTGCGTGGTGCGCTCGAGCACGTAACGGTTGCCTGCTGGTTGCTTGCCGACGTGGAAGATCCCGAGAGGGCTCGGGCGCTGCACGGCCCGCGTCTGGAGCGCTTTCTCGGTGACGCGATCGACAGCACGCTGCGCGGCTTCGTGTATGAGGCGGGTGGCAGGAGTGTGTCAGCCGAGGTGCTCGCTGAAGGCGAGCGAGTCGTGTCGGAGACGGCGCGGCTCAATCTGATCCCAGTGGCGCTGCTGAGCGCCGATCAGCTCGAACTCGACATATGGCTGGCGCAGGCTCTGGCGGCCATTGGGGGCCTGTTGGAAGGTCGCTAGGCGACGTGCAAACAGCTATCCTGGTCCATATAGTCAAAAGCTGATCGGCTTTTGACTATGAGCTTCTAGGTAAACAAACACTTCGAGTCCACCCCCTCTGGGCTCGTGGATGGACCGCCGCGTCACTCGTTGGCGCGGCGGTCCAGCAATCGATTCACTCGCTCCAGCAGACCCTCGAGGATGCGCGCCGTCGCACCCCACACGAGTTGCTCGTCGAACACATAGGCATCGGTCTCGAAGGAGATACCGCGCCGTTCGATGAGCGTGCGCGTCCTCCCCGCGCGAACGTCGCGCAGCGTCGGCTCGAGCACCGCATCGACCTCGAGCTCCGAAGCGCGCCACGGATGGGAACCTTTCAACAGGCCGACGAATGGGTGGATCGCGTAGTTGGTCACGAACGTCGAAGTGCGCTCCAGAGCCCCGACCACCGTCACCTCCGAGCGCGTGAGCCCGATCTCCTCTTCGGCCTCGCGCAGCGCGGTATCCATCAACGTTTCGTCCTCGGGATCGCGACGCCCTCCCGGAAAGGAGATCTCGCCCGCGTGGCGGCGCAGATCCGCGCGGCGCTTGGTCAAGACCACGCGCAACTCGCCGTCGTCAGACTCGTACAACGCTACAAGCACAGCCGCTGGGACCTGCTCGTCGGCCTGCGGTCGGGAATGCGAGCCCGCGTCGAGCAGAACCTCCTGTAGTGCCGGCGCCAGCCCTACGTCTGAATCTGAGTGCGACAGCTTCTCAGACCGGGACGCTGGTGCGCTCGACACGCTCCTGGAACATGACCTCGCCGTCGAGTGTCCTGTGGACAGGACACTTCGCTGCGATCACCTGCAGGCGCTCCACCTGCTCCTCGGGCAGATCGTCCGGTAGTCGCAACACGACGTCGAACTTGGTCGGGCAGCCGCGCTCGGCAGGGGTGTACTGGACGTCCACCTCTACTTTGCCGATGTCCCAGCCCTTGCGAGCCGCATACATCTCCATCGTGATCGCCGTACAGGAGGCGAGGCTCACCGCGAGCAACTCCTGTGGGTCGGGACCTGCATCCTCGCCGCCGGACTCCAGCGGCTCGTCCACCGTCAACTGATGGTCGCGCACTTGAACTGTGTGTTTGAACGCCGAATCCTTGCGCCTAACACTGGCCTTCATCACTGCAACACCTTCCGATCGGGTTGTCACAGCACCCTCTCCTTCCATGGTATCGACGGCACTGGGCTACGAAAGGGGGTTGAACAGCAGCCCGGTCAGTAGCTTCGGGTAAAAGAACGTCGACTTGGGCGGCATATTCTCGCCGGAGGCTGCAATCTTGCGCACTTGGTCGACAAGCGTTGGACGCATCAGGAAGGCAGCGTCGTACTCGCCTGAGCGCACCAGGGCGACGGCCTCCTCGGTACTGCGTGCATAGAACAGGCCATTGAAATGCGAGATGTCATCGTCGGAGAGGCCGAGTGTGCGCTTGAGAAGTAGCGCCTCCAGCACCCCGGTATCCAGGCTGCGATAGGCCTCGGAGAAGTCCGGCAGAGCAGCGTCGGCGATTGTTTGGTCCTTGAGCGTCAACCGGTAGGGCTGCTGGTGGTGGGCATCGATGTAGCCGAGCTCGAGCGGCCCGATGCCAGGCTCCGGAGCGAGCTGCTCGAGCGGCACCTCGACGATCTCGAAGTCGCGCCGCAATGTTTCTCTCAGTGCCTCCTGGCGCGCGCGATCGAGGCCGCGCACGAGGCGGTGGGTCGGGAAGACGGTTAGACCGGGGTCCTCGAGCGCGACAAGGCACATGAGCATATAACGGTGCTCGCCCTCGCCGCCGAGCTCATTGGCGTAGGTGTCCGCGGTCTCATAGCGGTGGTGCCCGTCGGCGATCAACAGCTCTACGTCGCTCGTGGCCTGCTGCACGGCCGCGATCGCCTGCGGGTCGGTCACGCGCCACAGCTTGTGTACCGTCCCTTCCGCATCGATGACCTCGCCCCACGGGGCGCTCTCGGTTGCCGGCTCCAGCGCTTTCCAAGCGGCGTTCGTCGGGTCTGAGAACAAGGAGAAGATGGGGGAGAGGTTCGTGCGTGTCGTTCTCATCAGGCGTAGGCGATCCTCCTTGGGCCCCGGATGCGTGCGCTCGTGCGGGCGTACTCGGCCAGGGCCGTAGCCCTCGATCCGCACTCGGCAGAAGAAGCCCTTGCGCGTGCGGGTCTGTCCGTCTGGACCGGTGTAGGTCTGTGTGTGAGCCCACAGCGACGGCTCAGGATCGCGCACTACCGCACCCTGTAGCTGCCATGCCTCGAATAGCTCGCCCGCCCGTGCGTATGGGTCCGGCTCGCCTTTGGGCAAGTCCACCGCGACCACGTTGAACGGCGAGCGCTTCAGCAGTTCTTCGCGCTGCTGCGCGTCGATTACGTCGTACGGCGGGGCCGTCACGTTCGCCAGTGGACCGGTGAGCGATTGGTCGTAGTGCAGCGCGCGCAGCGGTTGGATATCGGCCATGGCGGGGCGGACCCTAGCAGCGGCCACTACTCTTAGTATTCATCGGGGCGTGGCGCAGCTTGGTAGCGCACCTGCTTTGGGAGCAGGGGGTCGCCGGTTCAAATCCGGCCGCCCCGATTCCGGAAACCCATGGACGAGCAACTCAACGAGTATCTGGCGGACCTCTACCGTCGCGGTCGTGAGCACGATGCGGGGAAGGCTGACCGCCTCGCGCGCCTGCGTAACGTTGAGCCCGACACCGCGCGACTGCTCGCCGTGCTTGTGCGAGCGCTCGAAGCCAAGCGGCTGCTCGAGTTGGGTACGTCGAATGGCTACTCGACCGTGTGGCTCGCCGATGCGGCTCGTAGCGTCGGCGGCAAGGTGGTGAGCGTCGATGTTGACCCTACGCGTACCGCACAGGCAGCGGAGCACCTTTCGCAGGTACAGCTTCAGGGCTACGTCGAATTGCGAACGGAGGACGCCACCGCGACCCTAAGCCAGGCGGCAGACGCTTCGGTGGACATGATCTTCCTCGA
This sequence comes from Solirubrobacteraceae bacterium, assembly GCA_035486935.1. Classification (GTDB taxonomy): domain Bacteria; phylum Actinomycetota; class Thermoleophilia; order Solirubrobacterales; family Solirubrobacteraceae; genus Palsa-744. Next base: position 7,166 of record DATHMQ010000081.1, on the reverse strand, counting down.
CGCCGAACGTCCTGCTTACTCGGGCTATTGGCCGGATCTGCTTCGCGCGCTGCGTCCAGGCGGGCTGCTGGTGGTTGACAACGTGCTCTCCCACGCCGAGGAGGTCAAGCCGTTTCGGGACCTGGTCCAGGACGAGGATGGCGTCATCGAGTCCGTGGTGCCAGTTGGCGCAGGCGTTCTGCTCGTTGTCAGAGATTCGCCCTAAGCGAGGTAGTTCTCGTCGATACCCGCCCGACTAAGCCCGAGCGTATTCGTCAACGCTCACGACGCGTCGATTAGACCGAACCTACTTGAAGGTCGGAACTTAGCGGGGGATCCTCTGAGTACTGTTTCGGCGGATGCTTCGGACCACTAGAACAGATGGCCATACTTGCACTTATGGCTAAAGCTCACTACCATGCCGCAAACGCGCCGTGGCCAAGTAGTAAATAAGTAGTCTATATTCGACTGGCTCAACGCGTCCTAAAATAAGAGATGCTGTCTGAGACAAACAAGTCGCGCCAAGTCGGCTCTGTCCTGGTGTCGGGGGCTCGATCGCCTAGCAGGGACTCCACAAAGATGCCTAGCGAATGGGGCGGTTGGCCCTTTTCGGAGTCATCCTTTGCTCGGCCTAGTCCGACTATTACAGTCGGACTAATAGGTGGGCAATGTCTGTTGCGCAATGCGATCGCGCGTCATCTCGCCGCTCAGGATGGAATGGATGTGCTCGGTGCCTTCGAGTCCGTAGCCGATTTCTTGGCTATTGACGTGGAGAAGCAGCCGTGCGTTCTACTGCTCGACTGCGATGGAGGCGCTCCTGGTGGCTGCCACAGTACTGTCGGGACGCTAAGCGCCCATACGAAGTCCGCAATCGTGATGTTCTGCGGAGAGATGTGCGAGGAAATCATTAGCTGCGCGATCGAGCATCGAGTGGGTGGCGTGATCCTCAAGAGCTTCTCGACCGACGATGTGATGGCGGCTATGCGGTATATGGCGACCGGCCGTACAGTGATGCCGGCCGGCTGGCAGCGAGTGGTCGCCGCGCCTTTGGAGCAGAAGATCAGCCTGAGTCCGCGCCACCGCCAGATACTCGCTCTCATCGCACAGGGCATGCGCAACGAGGAGATCGCAAGCGAGCTCAAGCTCAGTCCGAACACGATCAAGTTTCATATCCAGGCCCTCTACTTACGATTGGAAGTGCGCAATCGGGTCCAAGCGGCAAATCAGTACGCGCAGATCACCGGTGACGGCAGCTGATTCCAGGATCGCGATCGTCGGTGTAGCTGGGGCCCTGGCAACCGAGGCTCTCGCTTGGATTCTCACGAAAAGCGGGAACCACGTGGTCGGCGTCTATTCGACCGTTCGCGAGCTGGATTCGGTATTGCGCGCTGGCCCGCAGGAATTGCAGGCGGCGATCATCGATGCCGACGAGCAAACCGCTGGGCTGGGAGCTGTGGCGGAGATCAGATGTGGATATCCCGAGTTGAAGATCCTGCTGCTCTGTGAGGTAGCCACACCAGCCGTTGTCCGCTGTGCGATCGAGGAGCATGCCGAGGGCGTAGTCCTGAAGTCAGAGACCGTCGAGGACATGGTCCTGGCGCTCCGGCATGTGCTGGCGGGCCGCTCGGTCATGCCCGTTGGCTGGCAGGCAGCCTCGGTCGAGTCAGAACCTGGCCCTATCCGCGCTGCCGCATTGAGCGTGCGCGAGCGTGAAGTGCTCGATCTTGTCACGGCGGGAATGAGCAATGAGGAAGTAGCCAAACATCTGGTGATCTCGTCTAACACAGTCAAGTTCCATCTGCGGATGATCTACTCCAGGCTGGGCGTGCACAACCGCGTGGAGGCGACCCGCGTGGGGAGTCACGTGCAGGTAAATCGTGATGGTGCATCGAATCTGTCCGGTAGCAGCTGAAGGAAGCTACCTATTACGGTCGCGCGGTCGCGCGCGAATTGCTCCGCTTCCAGGCTTTCGTGGAGTTTTCCCCATTCAGCGCCTGCGGATCGTAGTCCGTCATCGCATTTCGGGTAGGGCCTCACCTACCCGTTTGCACTAGTTAAGACTACCCGACATAACGATTGTGGAGGGCGGACAACAAGCATAATATGCCGCTCCGATATGCCCGCTCGTGGGCCTATTGAGACATCTGTGATGTCGATAGAAACGGACTTCTAGTCCACTCATTCAAGGAGGAGGCCGCACACAAATGCGACCACAGCAGAATAAAAAAATGATCGCTGGACTAGTTTCCGCGGTAGGAGCGGCGGTGTTGGCTCTGTGTCTGCTTGCCACAGGTGCCTTTGCCGCTCCCAATCCGGGGCCGGGATCGGACGGCCCACAGAGCGCAAATGTTCCATATGTCGCCTGGGTGGGCGAGCACGTCCGCCTGGTCGTGTGCGACCCGGCGATAACCACAGGCGATGAAGCTCAGGTCGCCAATTATCAGGTGGAGGACTGGTCCGGCTACCAGTTCCAGCCCCCGACGCCGGATGGCGATGCGGGAAGCAGCATCGGTCAGATATTCGATCCAGGACCGAGCGCGTTCTTTAGGTCCTCTGAGCCCGCTCATCAGATCAGCGACAGCGATGAACAAGAGGGCTGTGTGGCGACCGATTACAAGTCGCTGAATCCCGGCCTGACACGGATCAGGGTTGACGTCAGAAGCGAGGAAACAGGAGCTATCGCATTCTCGCACCAGTTCCTCGTGATCTGGTTGACGGCTAACAAGCCGACGCTGTCGGAGGCAAGCCTGAGCGGCAAAGAAGGCGAAGTCTTCCAGTCGCAAACCGACTCGAGCGCCCTGGCTAAATTCCTGGGCGACCCGTCGGGCGACGGAAAATTCATCCCCTCCCCGTTCAGTGGAGCAAACGAAGACAAGGGCCTGATTCAGATTAAGGTCACGGGAAGCTTCCCGGTCATCGAAGAATCCCCGCTACACAACATCCTCGGCAACCCCAGCTACACGCTGCCGAGCGACTGGCAGCTTCTTGCCGAAACGTTGGCAAGCAGCTCCAACGAAACAGAACCGCCTGGCACCAATCCGGGTCTGTGGGACATCCACGGCACTCCGAGTGAAGCCACGACCACCAACGAAGGGTCCGCTACCAACGACCCGTTGCACGCCCTATTCTCACGACCCGCGTTCTCCGACTTCACGTCTGGCGCGACCGCGACAGTGGGGCCCTACGATCCGCAGGCCGCTAACGAGACGCTGCTCAGCGATGGCAGGATCAACGCTGACGACGCCCCGATGCCGGCGATGCGCGTCGATGTGAGCATCGCAGCAAACGAAGGTGGAGCAGACCTCGGTGGGGTGGGGCAGATCTCTGGTGCCAGCAAGGCTCAGATCTATAGCCACGACTTCACGGGCAATGCCGAAGAGGGTGGCAACCTGTACAACCCGTACTACGGCGCGTACATCCCGTCCACCGATCGTCCTGTCAACGAGGCGTCCGGTGTCACGGGGCCAAGCCCCGGAGGAGACTTCCCGGGCTTCTTGAACACACATCCAGACCCATATACGTTCTGGACTTCGGTGCTCAGCGCCAATTATCGTTCGTCTGAATCGACCGGATGCCTACGTCGGGCTCCCGGCCTGGCGACCGAAGCGAGCTCAGAGGACGACTACCAGACCCCGAGCGGTCCTCGGACCGAAACGTTCTACACCGACGAGCGCGGTGAGGCGTACGTGACCTACACGCCGGGCGACGGGTTCTACCTGAACCACATCCCGGGAATCACGACCGACTCCAACGGTGGATGCGATCTGGAATCGCTCTACGAAAAGGAAATCGGCCACTCGTCGATCACGGCCAGGGCCGTGTACCCGTACGAGCCTGTCGATTATCCGGCGCTCACATCGGAACCGCTGGTCAAGACAGTCAGCTCCCGGTGGCTAAAGGAAATCTACGAGTTCCCGAAGGGCACGACCAAAGCCGATCAGAACGTGCGCATCGTCGTTGCCAAGGCCCAGGACATCGATGGGCATCCTTTCGCGGACGAGATCGTGTGCTTCCACGCTCAGCAGGAAAGTGGAGTGCTCCAGTTCACCGGAAGTGTCGTCGATACGAACGGTGTGCTTGAAGGCGAACCGGGTAGGACGGTCAGCCTGAGCGGTACCACAGTGGTGCCGTCACCGATTCCCTCTGAAGGCGAGTTCTGCGAGACCACCAACTCGGCGGGTCTGGCAGGTATCGAGTTGCAGAACAGTTCATTCACATCGGTCGATTTGACTACCTTCTACGTCAATGAGGGCATCACACGCGACAATTCGCTCGATTTCTCGACGAATCAGGCCGGCGAAGAAAAGAAGAAGCACGAAGAAGAAGCGGCCGCTGAAAAGAAGAAGCACGAAGAAGAAGCAGCCGCTGAAAAGACAAAGCACGAAGAAGAAGCAGCTGCTGAAAAGAAGAAGCACGAAGAAGAAATCCAAAAAGCAGAAGCTGAAAAAAAGACTAAAGAAGAAATAGAAGCACTCAAGAAGAAACTCGAAGAAGAAGAAGCCACAGCGACGAAGAGGCGCGAAGACGAAGCGACTGAAAAGAAGACACACGGAGAAGAAGAAGCGGCAGCGAAAGCAAAGATGCACGAAGAAGAAGAAGCCGCTGCCAATAAGAAGCGCGAAGAAGAAGAAAAAGCAAAAGCTCCAGCAGCAGCAGTTGCTACGTCGGGCGGCGGCTCCGCGTCACCGCTCCTCGCGTCGGCTCCGGGTCCGGTTCTCGGCCTGCCGAGTAACGCGCCTGCCGGCGGGGTGAAGAGCAGCAAGGTCCACAAGGCCAAGGTGGCCAAGCACAGCAAGAAGAAGGGCAAAAAGAGCAATAAGAAGGGCAAGAAGGGCAAAAGCAAGAAGAAGTAAGTAGTAAGTAGGAACTAGCGAGAAGTAAGACCGAGGGCCCGCCTGGTGCGGGCCCTCGGTGCGTCTATCGGGGGCTGGAACGGATCTTGCTCACCGAGCCAGCTGCAAGAATGCGTCTCCTGAGAACGATCCAACCCCGGAAGGACAAGCATGGCCCCTGACTTGTTGAGCATGATTCGCTACGAAATCGATGAGCGTCTGAGCGAGTTGCGGCCGCTGTTGGACGAGCACGAGCGTTTGCTCGACGCTGTCGCGGCGCTTGACACGGCAGGGGGCGCGCTCGATATGTCCGGCGCGCCGACGGCGGCCAAGGGTGGCAGTCGTCGTGCACGCATTGGCGCCGCTAGACGTGGCTCGGCCGCCGGGGCGATCAAGCTGGCGGCAGCAGGACCTGCTACTGACGCGCTCGAGCCGTCGGCGGCAGAGCAGTCACCTGACGGCGGCTCCTCTACGCGACTCAACGGAAAGCCACGATCGGCGGCGAGACTTTCGCGACGAGTTGCAGATCCAAAGCCCGAGCGTGTCTCACGAGACATTGCACGCGAGACGATTCTCGCGGCCTTGGAACACGGCTCGCACACCGTCGGTGAGCTTGCTGTAGTGACCGCGATGAGTGGGCCCAGCATCAACGGCAACCTGCGCAAGCTCGTCTCGGCTGGGGCGGTCGTCAAGACCGAGCGCGAAGGTAAGGCGGCCTGGGCGTTAGCGGCTCTCGCCTAGCCGAATGCCTTCGGGCCTCGCCTGGCTCGATCTTCGGTAGACATTCGCTCCTCCTCGGGGGCGATGGTCGCTATGTGGCGCTCGTGCTCGGGCGGGCGCCACCCGTGGAGCAAGCTATCCCCGGGTGGTCGGTCTAAAGCTTCTCGGTCCTGCTAGTGGTCGTGCGAGCACCTCGTTCACAAGGACGGCTAACGTGGTCTTGTGGCCGATGCTCTGACTGTGCTGCGCAGCGACACCTATAGGAAGCGACTGACCCTGGTGGCGTGCATCCTCGGCTCTGGCATCGCGCTGCTGGACAGCACGGTGGTCAACGTTGCACTGCCGACGATCCAGCACGATCTCGGTGGAGGGTTGGCGGCGCAGCAGTGGGTCGTCAATGCCTATCTGCTCACGCTCGGCTCGTTGATCCTGATCGGCGGCTCGCTGGGGGATCTGTATGGCGAGCGACGGATCTTCGCGCTTGGTGTTGGGGGATTTGGAGTGGCTTCACTGCTCTGCGCGCTTGCACCGTCGATCGGAGCGCTGATCGCTGCCCGGGCGCTGCAAGGCGTGGCGAGTGCTCTACTTACGCCTAGTGCACTGGCCGTGATCGTCGCGACCTTCCGCGAGTCCGAGCGTGGTCCGGCGATCGGCAGTTGGACGGCGTGGGGAGGAATCGCCACGGTGCTGGGACCGCTGGCCGGAGGCGAGTTGCTGCATATCGCCTCATGGCGCGTGATCTTCTTGATAAATCTGCCATTCGTCGCGGTATGCATGGCGCTGATCTTGGCCGTCATCCCACGTGCAGAGCCACGAGCGCAGACGGGGCGAAGTATCGATTTCCTCGGCGCCCTGCTCTGTGCGCTGGGTCTTGGCGGGCCGGTGTTCGCGCTGATCGAGCAGCCGCGCCTGGGGTGGTCGAGCCCAGGCGTGATCTTCCCCCTGGTTGGCGGCGTAGTGCTGTTCGGCAGCTTTTTGGTGCACGAGGCGAAGACTCGCGATCCGATGTTGCCGCTGCGGCTGTTTCGCCGGCGCAACTTCTCGGCCGGCAACATCGAGACGCTTGCGATGTACGCGGGCCTGGCGATCCTATTCTTCTTCCTGACGATCTTCCTACAGCAGATCGGCGGTTACACGCCGCTACAGGCCGGCCTCGCCACGCTACCCGCCACCGTCGTGATGTTCATGTTCTCAAAGCGCTTCGGCGGGCTGGCTGACAAGTTTGGCCCGCGCCTGTTCATGGGAGCAGGACCGCTGGTAGCGGCGTGTGGTCTACTGCTCTTTCAGCGCATCGGCATTCACGTCGACTATGTGACGGAGGTGCTGCCAGGGATTCTCGTCTTCTCGCTCGGCCTCTCGATGACCGTTGCTCCGCTGACGGCCGCGGTGCTCTCAGGCGTCGATACCTCTCAGGCGGGCATCGCCTCGGCTGTCAACAACGCTGTGGCTCGTGTAGCGGGGCTGCTCGGCACAGCGGCCGTTGGCGCGGTCGTCGCCGGCTCGTTCGTGTCGGGCCTGGACAGCAATCTCGCTGGTCGCCCGCTTGGGCCGCCGGCGAAGGCCGCGGTCGCCGAGGCCAAGAAGCTGCCGCTCGGTCGGCCCAACGTTGCCGGTCTGCCGCGAGCCCAGGCGAAA
>DATHMQ010000080.1:0-10073 GCA_035486935.1 Solirubrobacteraceae bacterium | reverse complement strand
GAAGACATCCGAGCCATTCGCCGAGATGCCCGCGTAGGACCCCGCGACAGCAGCTTCGTCCGGCAGCACCGTCAGCAGGCGCACAACGCCCCCGCTCCATTCGTACAGGTTTTCGACATTGCTCAATGCGTCAGGCGTCAGCTTCGCCTTCTCACTAAAGACGACACGGCTGAGATCCGCCGAAGCGGCGACGAAACCCGCGCCCGTGGGTATGACACCCGGCGACGTCACATCGACCAGTTGGTAGGAGCCACTGGTGTTGTCACGCATCAACAGGTTTTCCACACCGAGCGGTTCGCCGCTTACCACTTCTACTGCTTCACCGTCACATCGGGTCGTCACTTCGGCCTGTCCACCGTCATGAAGAACAACCTTTGACAGATCCGCGGAATAAGCATTGACTGTAGTGTCACCGAAAAATGGGCACCGGTCGCCGGTATAAGACTGCAAAGGGATCATGTCCTGCGAGGACCAGCCAGTCACACCACGCGTAGCGACATATTCAAAACCAGCCGACTGCGAACCGGGAAGGACTTCAACCGACTTGTAGGCCATCCGGTTACCATCACGAGCCGCCAAATTACCTTGGACCCCACCACCAGCAAAGTATGGGACAGCATGACTGTCGGGCTGAGCCGAAGCCTTGTTCGGCAGGGTCACCAACTCGTACGCACGACAGTCCGGCAGACCCGCGGAGAAACCACCACGCAACTGTTCATTAGGACAGGCCGCCTGCGCAGCCGTCTCAGTCGTGAACGTCTGATCCGCCCCGACGACGGTGCCGAGCCCGTTCGTTGCGATCGCGCGGTAATGGTAGGTCGTACCCGGAGCAAGACCGCTCGCGGACGCCCACACCGTGCGCGAAGACACACCCTGCCCCACACTGCCTTCGGGGAACGGCACGCTTACACCATGTGGCCCTTCGCCGGCCTGGTATTCACGCGTGTCGAATTCGAAGCGATACGACGTCTGAGCCCCACCCGGATTGACTAGCGCACCGAGCTTCGCTTCAGAGGTACCCACTTCTACCGCGAGCTCCTTGCCCAGCACCGGCGCTACCGGCGGCTGAAAAACCCAAACAAGATTTTTCTGGCCGTCGGTCACATACACACGCCCACTCGCCTCATCCACTGCCACCATGCTAAACGGCTGCGGGAAATTCGTTTCGGTGGAGCCGAAATCGCCCCCACCGACGTCTGCGAGCTGCACGCCCGCGGAACTGTACTCCACCAAGTGAGCACACGGTGATTCATACACGCCGCAGAAATCCGCGCTGTTGTTGACAACCGCGAGCACATCCACCGTGCCTTCGTGTTCATACAACGCGATCGCTCGCACGCCTTCGCTCTTGAATTCGCTCAGGAATGCACCGGTCGGAGAGAACTCCTCGACCCGGTTGTTGCGGTCGTCGGCGACCCACACGTTCCCGGATGAGTCGACCGCGACACCAGTCGGTCCGCCCAAAGCATGCGCGCCAGAACCCGTAAACGTTTCAAGCAATGTGCCCGTCGAACTGTACTCCAACACCTCGTTACCAGGCACGTTGGGCACATAAACGTTACCCAGGGAATCCGTCGCCAGCTGCGCCAAATTACTATAAAGTTCTTCACCCGCGCCGAATTCCGGCACCAAGAACGAGACTCCCACCGGCACGCCCGTATTTGGGTCATACATGTCGATTTCGTGGGTGAGAGCGTTGGCCACGTACAGATCACCATTCGTCGGGTTCACCGCCGCGCCATAGTTGGCCCCTTCAGCGAAGGGCGACGGAGGCGAGAGCAGCTTGTTCGAAGCGTCAAACTTCTCGCTATTCCCCAGACCCCCACTCAGAATGTTGAGGAAGCCCGTGACGAACACATCCCCGCTCGACTGATCGACCGCGACGCCAAGACCGCCTTCTGAGGCGAAATTGCCGTTCGAGATGAGCCTGGGGACTTCGGCCCGCGCGACCCCGGCGGAGAGCGCGCCCTGAAGGGCACAAGCGAGCAGTGCGCAGAGAATTGCGAGAGGGGTGACGGTCAAGCCGCGAACCGAGCGAAGCGCGGACCGACGCTCGGTGAGCTTGCCGTCCACTGCGAGTGGCGATACAGGCCTCATTTACTTCTTCACCTTGCCCTTCTTCTCGCTCCCCTTGGAGAGGTGCTTGTTTTTGTGGAACGTCGCGGACGTCGCGGCGATCGATTCGACCGTGGCTTCGGGTGTGCCCACCTGGGTGCGAATCGTCTGTGTCATTTGCACACCCTTGGAAGTGAGCTCCCAGGCGTTGGCCTCGCCCTTGGGGCGCTGCTTGCCGGTGTTTTCCAAAAGGCCCAGGCGCTCCAGGCGCGAGAGCAGCTTTGAGATCTGGCCCTGATCGGGCACGCCGGCGTCGATGCCGACCTGGCGGTTGCTCGCGCCGGGATTGGCGGCGACGCATTCGAGCACACGCAGCGTGCGGTAGGTGAGCCGCATCTCGAGACCGTCGAACGGATCGCCCGCGGGATGCCCGCCGCGACTACCACGCTCGCTCTGTCCGGGCAGCGGCGCGGGCGCGGGGCGCGTCTGTTCGCGCCGGGCGCCGGTGGGGCCGAGGTAGGGCAGCACGATCAACCCCATCAGCTCGCCCAGCAGGTCGGTCAGCGGCTCGCGCTCGACGCGCAGCAGGCGCGTGTACACGATGCTCAACGCGGCGCCGACCAGCCCCTCGGCGGTCAGCGGCGTCGCCTGCCGGGCTTTGAGGCTCTCGTGGCGGCCTTCGTCCAGGACCGCGGCAAGCCGCGTCAACAGCACGTCGCGCCTGGCCAGCAGCTTGGCGTCGCCCTGCAGCGACTGCACAACACAGACATTCGCCATCGCCGGCTCGCGCTCGAGAAACGAGAGGATCGTCCACAGTCCGAGCCGAACCCGCTCGCGCCACGGCAGGCCCTCGAGCCCGGCGCTCGCGAGATCGCGCTCGATCAGCGCGAGGACACCCTCGAAAGCGGCCAGCAGACACGCATCGCGATCGGGGAACAGCTCGTAGAAAGTGCGGCGCGAGACGCGCGCGCGGCTTGTGATGTGGGCTACCGAGGCGTGTGCGTAGCCGACTTCGTCGAGGGAGCGGATCGCGGCCGAGAGAATGCGGTTGCGCTGTATCTCTGCAGGTAGTCCGTGCGGCTCGGCGGGGACGCTGGGCTGGCGGCGGACGGCGCGTGAGGAACGCGTTGCGCTCAGCCGGCTCGCGCCTTTGGCGCCTACCGATGTGCCTGCCACGTGACCGCGACGGGTGCCGACAACGCTGCTCATCCCCTGCTGCTCCCCTCCCCTTTGACCTGAAGACCTTGCTACTTACGAGCCATGTGCTGCGACTTGCGACCTTCCCCTCACGCGACCTCGTGTGTGAGCGCGCTTTCTGCCTTGCCCTCACGCAACCCACGGAATGGGCTCGATCCGGGACTCAGGGTGTATAAGAACATATTCTTACGTACTTGTCAATAGCTTCTTTCGCGAACCCCCGCCACAGGCCCCCCGGACCCGCGCCCTGGAGCCTCCGCTCCGGTGTACGCAAGCGACCGTTCCAGCTCGCGCTTGGCCGCTTCCGGCCCGAGGTAGGGGTGCGCGATCATGCTCATCAGCGAAGGCGCCAGCTCCACGAACGAGCCTTGTTCTGAGACGAGCCGTGTCTGCACCCAGGACAGCAAGGCGCCGACCAGGCTGGCTGCCGTCTCGGGCGGCGGCACCGTCGCCGGGTCGGTTTGCTCGCAGCCGCGATCGAGCACGTCCGCGAGCGTCTCCAGCAGTTGCGAGCGGCGCGCCAGTACCTCCGGCCCCCAGGCGATCGAATCGATCACCACGGCCCGCGCGGTGTCCGGCCGCTCGTCGCAGAAACGCAGCAGCTCCAGCAGTCCCGCGCGCGTTTGCTCCAGCCAACCGTCAGCTTGGCGGTAGACCGGCTCGGCGCGTGCGGCGATCTCCGCGACCAGCCCGTCGAAGACGGCCAAGCGCTCTCGCTCGCCCCCACTCCCGGCGCCCTCAGGCGCTCCCCCTGGGAGCGGATCTCCTGCTTGGAGCATGTCTCACCTCCTGGCTAGACCACTTCAGACCCAACCAGAGTAACATAAAAACAGATTCTTATACTCTTGTCGGGTCTTGTAATAGCGCGCCGCAATTGATTACCCCTGCCGCTACCAGCCGGTGGGGTTCAGGGCAACGAAGGTGTGCTCGCGAGTGCCACCGGGCCGGTCGGTCGACCATTCGTAGGCAGCCGGGGACGAGGGCTGGGGAGGACTGGGGCGAGACGCGCCCAGCGGCAGGATCGGAGCGCGCGGCGGGGCGCGGCGGCCTCAGCGGCGTGCGCGAGCGCGCTTGGCGGCGATCGTGGTGCTCGAGTGCGGCGTCTCGAGCAGGTGCTCAGCGTGCGAGTGGCCTTCGTGCGCGGCAAGCAGCGGGGCGAGCACGATGTAGGTCAGCTGCTCCTGGAGCTCGGGCAAATGCTCGAGCCGGTCATGTAGCGCGTGGTCGTGCACGACCTCGAGGATCGCACCGGCGAGCATGTCTGCTGTGGGCGCGGGCAGGTCGGGGTGTGCGCGGAGGCCCGGGCCCAACAATTGCTTCAGCGCCTGGGCGCGACGGTCGAGGAAGTCAAGGCCCGGGCGGCCCAAGCTGAGCGAGCCGAGCACCATCGTGCGCGTGGACGCCGGGTCGGCGGCAGCGGCGGCGAGGTAGGCACCAAGAGCGCGGGCGATGCCTACGGCCCAGAGAGGCGCGGCGCCGTCTTGTCCGTCGGCCGGCCCGCCCAGCGCGACAGCGTACGCGTCGCCGGCTTGCTCGATCAGCCGCTCGTGCACCGCTTCGCATGCGGCCAGCAGGGCCTCCTGGCTTGTGCGGAAATGCTTGTAGAAGGTGCCGAACGAGACCCCTGCGGTGGCGGCGATGTCGGCCAGGCTGATCGACTCGCCCTCGCCGTTGGCGGCCAACCTCAGCACCGCGGCCAAGATCCGCTCCTTCGGGCCCTCGTCGGGAGCGAGGCCCTTCGTGCCCATATCCCCGCCTGAAGCAGCAGCGGCGCCCAGATGACCATCGGCGCTCAGAGCCTCGCCCCAATCGCCCGCGGGCGGCTCGGCACCGTAGACGCACACCCAGTCGAACAGTTGCTCGGCCAGCGCCAACAGCTCGCGCGCGGGCCGCTCGCGCAGGTGGACGTACAACGCGCGGCGGATCGCGCCGATCGTGGCGGTGACGAGCACCGGCGCGCGCGTCGTGTGCACGCCATCTGTGCCCAGCGCGGAGTCGAGCAGCGCGTGCGTGCCTTCGTCGAGCTGCTCGCGCGCCTCGACCGTGCCGTGGGCGACCGTCAACACGTCGCCAAGGCACACGCGAGCCGCGGCAGGCCAGACCTGGGCAAAAGCGGCGAGCGCGCTCAGCGCGGTGTGTGCGCGCTCGCCGTCCTCCATCCCTGGAGCGTTGTAGGCAGAAACCAGCTGGCCGGCACCGCGCGCCAGATGGTCGTCATAGGCGGCCGTGAAACAGCCCTCCATGCTGCCGAAGTGTTCGTAGAACGCCGCCCGCGCGACGTGAGCCCGCGCGGTCAGGTCGGCCAGGCTCGTGTCGGCAAACCCCTGCGCGTCGACCAGCTCGACGAGCGCGATGCCAAGACGCGCGCGCTGGCTCTCGGCGACCAGCTCGCGCGGCAGCCGCATGCCGGGAGCAAGCTTGCCGGGGATCGCAGGCCGCGCGCCGCTGTTTGGCTTTCTAGCTGGCATTTCTCAGGCCCGGCTTTGCCGATCGGAGTTCGGGAAGGGGGTTGATTTCAGTCGTGCGAGCATACCAAGCTGCCACCTGTAAGAACACGGACTTATAGTTACCTGGACGTGACGCCTGTGGCCGCGGCGATAGGCACCAGACAAGCGAGCACGCGTTCGAGCAGCTGTTGCGCGGCTCTCCCCGGCTCCTCTGCAAACGACTCGTCGTGCGGGGCGTAGTAGGCGGAGATGACGTGAGCGTGGGCCTGCAGCGCAAGCGAATGCAGCGCCTGCAGCAGGCATTGCTCGACGCCAGAAAAGTGCTCCTGAAAACAGGCCGGCGAGAGCCCGGCCCGAGCCGCCACCCCCGCGACGCTGCTGTGTCCATACCCATGTTCGCGCGTCTCCTCGATCGTCGCCGCAAATAGACGCTCGCGCTCCAAACGCTCGCGTCGTGAGCCCGGCGAGTGCGTTGCAAGCGAAGCTTGCGAGACAATGCTTCCCGGCGTAGCCAAGGCACCAGCCTCACTCTCTCACCACGTACGACCCCGCCTCTCCCAGCCAAAGTCAAATCGATTCGGCGCAAGGAGCCGGCTGGGGCCGGCCCCAAGCGCCACGCTCTACTACCTTCGTTCCTCCCCTAGATGCAGAGGACAAAAGTACATGTCCATTCTTATCACGCGTGGCTCGTCTTGTCAATGACTGCTTGGAGACGAGATATACGGCCGCAACGTACCGCAGGCGCTAAGGACGTCAGGCGGGCGCCATGACACGGCGAATCACCGCGAGTATCCGATCCGTGTCAAGGGCCGGCGGAGGTGAGCATCAAGAGCCACCGGCGGTGACGATCACCTTGACGATCTGCCGTCCGACATCCGAGTAGTAGTTCGTGCTGTCGTTGTTCCTGAGCCAGATCGCACCGGTGGTGGACGGCGCGAAGCTCGTGAGCGTGTCGCCAACCGCGACAAATCCAGGATTCGTAACGCCACCGGGCCCTCCGGGCTGCGCCGAGGCGCCCACCGAGACTTCTGGAACGTTGACCGGGGTACTGCCGACGAAGCCGATCAGCGAATCGACCTGAGCGCCAGCATCGATCCGATAAGCACCGGGATACACGGGCAGACCGTTTGCGTCGGAATAGGGAAAGTACTTGGGGTTGCCGCTCCAATTGCCATCGCTGCGTGTGTCTGCCCACAGGTGCTGGCCAGGGGAAATGGACAGGTCGGTGGCAACCCACGGGGCATCGGCATCGACCGTGACGATTTTTTGAGCGACCACCGTTTGCCCGGCAGCACCGATAGCGGTCGCGATCGTAGGGTCTCGCCAAGCAGCTTCGGCCTTTGGCGCGGCTTTGTGCAGCAGTGCGTCCACTCCTGGGGAAAGCTTGGAGGGCGTGACCGAGCCCGGGCGAATCTGCCTCGTGCCAACGCTGTTGGCAGGCAGCTGTGTGGCGGCATACGAAGTCCCCCCAAGCGCCACGAACAGCGCGATGATTCCTATGTGGTGACGTCTGAGGTAGGCGATCATGGCCCGTAGAGCCTACCCACCCCGAACGGCGGTGCGCCCGGCCGGTCACGGGAGCTCCCCGGCGATCTCGTCGATCGCGCGGTGGCTGCGCGCAGCCTCGGCCTGAAACCGCGTATACACGAGGTCGCGGCTGGCGAGCAAGGTCATACGAGGAGTACCGAGTTGGTCGCGTGTCTATGGTTGTGGCCATGCTGCTTCGGCTGAGACCGTTCATTCGCGATGACGAGACGGCAGTTCTCGAAGCTCAGCGTGAACTGAGCGCTGAGGGCTTCACGTTTGCCCTCAACTACGAGGACGGGATGGACTGGCAGGATTACCTCAATTTCCTTGAGCATGGGCGTCTCGGCCTCGATCTGGCGGCCAACCGCGTGCCGGCTTCGATGCTCGCCGCTGAAGTCTCCGGCCAGGTCGTAGGCCGTCTGTCCGTACGGCACACGCTGAATGAGTTTCTCGCGCGCGAGGGCGGTCATCTCGGTTTCGCGGTTCGGCCACAGCGCCGCCGCAACGGCTACGCGACCGAGATCCTCAAACAGGGGCTGATAGTCGCTCGATCGCTCGGGGTTGACCGCGCGCTCGTGACCTGCGACGAAGACAACATCGGCTCGGCAATCGTCATCGAGCGGTGCGGTGGTCTCTTCGACTCGATTCATGTGACCGATGAGGGCAAGCCCATGCGCCGCTACTGGATTGACTAGGGAGAACGCCACGACGCCTATGCCGAGAACTGTCGCAAACCACGCGCTGATGGCGACGCCGGCTGTCGTGGTCGAGTGACGCGCGTTGCGCGAAGGGCATCATGGTCAGTGAGTCGGCCCAAACCCAGCCCGCGCTTCGGCTGCGGCGTGTGCGGGGCGAGTGACCGTGCGCTGCGCACGCGGGTGGCGGGTGGAGGGGTGCGCGATCGCCCCCGCCATCCGACCAGAGATGCTCAGCGGCGTGCTACGCTGTGCGACATGCGAACAATCACACACCGCGAGATGCGAAACCAGAGCGGCGAAATCCTGCGTAACGTCGCCGATGGGGAGACCATCCAGGTCACCAATCATGGCCAGGTTGCGGCGCTGATCGTTCCCCCTGGCAGCGATACGCTCGCGGACCTCGTGTCACGAGGGCAGGTGCGAGTGGCGCGACAGCCGCCCTCCAGCTTGCGATCGGTCATCCGACACAAGAGCACCGCCTCGAGCCAGGCTATCGTGGCCGACGTCCGCGGCCGCTGGTGACGATCGCCTACCTGGACACCTCAGCCGCCATGAAGCTCGTCCTCGACGAGCCGCAATCCGACGCACTGACCACGGAGCTGGCCGCGCGGGACGACCGGCGGCTCGTCTCCTCATGGTTGCTACACACTGAGATGCACTGCGCCGCAGGACGCCACCCTCAAGACGTCGATGTCGACGCGGTGCGGACCGTACTCGATTCCGTGAACCTAATCGACCTCACACGCGGGGACCTGCTCGCAGCCGGCACGCACGCGCCACTGCGATCCAACGACGCCATCCACCTTGCCGTGGCGCTCAGGGTCGCTGCGGATGAGATCGTCACCTACGACGGAGAGCTCGTTGAGCAGGCGAGCGCGGCCGGCTTGCCCGTGCTGTCACCAGGAACCGCCTCGAAGCAATAATCACCTTTTGGCCCAGCCGCCCTGGCTACTACCCGATCTCGTCCACCGGCATCGGCTTCTCCGGGTCAAGCTTGTACAGATGCATGCACACTCCCTTAGCGATCCGAAACACTCAACTGGATACCCCTCCCTCGTCCAGGTGTTCTCCTCCAGGCGGCGACGGCGAAAGCCGCACCGGCAGCGTCTTCATCTGGTTGGCGAACGCCGATTCGAGGTACGTCGGGGTATCGAGGATCTCAATCTCGGGATAGCGGGCGAGGGTCTCCTCGAAGAGGATCCGCAGCTCCAGGCGTGCGAGCGCCGTACCGAGGCAGTAGTGCCGGCCGCCGGCGCCGAACGCCTGGTGCTCGGGGTTGCGCCTGACGTCGAAGCGCTCGGCGTCCTCGTAGCGGGAGGCGTCGCGGTTGGAGGACGGGTACCACATCACAAGCTTCTCCCCCTCGCGGATGCTCTGGCCGTGCAGCTCGGTGTCGCGAGTGGCGGTGCGGGCAAAGTGAGCGAACGCGGGAAACATGCGCAGCGACTCCTCGACCACGCCCGGTATCAGCGACGGGTCCGCCACGACCTCACGCAGCTGGTCGCGGCTTTCCATTAGCGCGCGCATCCCGCTGCAGTACGTCGCCTTGGTGCTGTCGTTCCCGGCCGCCATCAACAGCAGGAAACCCATCACGATCTCGTGATCCTCGAGTCGCTCGCCGTCGAGCTCGGCATGCACCAGCACGCTCGTGAGGTCGTCGGTCGGCGCGGCGCGGCGTTCGGCGATCAGCCGCCCGCAGCGCTCGAACACTTCGGGCACCTCGTTCTCCATCACGCTGCCGGCGCCATCCGGCGTGGCATCCGGGTCACCGGCCCCGACGATCGCATTCATGAGCCTCGCCCACACCGCGTCGTCCTCGGGGGTGAGGCCCATGAAGCTGCCGATCACACGCGCCACGACGGGCTGGGCGATGTCGTTGACGAGATCGCAGCTCTCCCGACCGGCGAGCCGGTCGAGCACTTCGGTGGCGATCGCGCGAATCGCGTGCTCGTGCTCGGCGATCCGCTTGGGCGTGAAGCCGCGCTGGAAGAGCGCCTTCAGGCGGTCGTGCTTGGGCGGGTCCATCCCGATGAACATCGCCTGCTGCATCTCCAGCGACAGCCCGGCGTTTTTGGCGGCCGTGAAGCCCCCGATCTCCGAGGAGAACGTCTCCCAGTCGCGGCTGACCTCGTGCACGTCCTCGGCCGTG
>DATHMQ010000079.1:0-5485 GCA_035486935.1 Solirubrobacteraceae bacterium | reverse complement strand
GAACGTCGGCATCACCGGCACGGGCCCGTAGCGACGACCGTCGGGGTTGAGCATGACCCCAGAGCGCGGGGGTATCAGCTTCAGCCCGTGGTGCTCGCGCTGGGGTTTGGGGTGGCGCACCGCGTCGGCGTAGTTCCACATGCGAGACAGGTGGGTGACCGCCCCGCCGAGGCGGCGCACCTCTTCGTGCAGCGCCCCGTCGGCGTAGTAGTGCGAGCCCATCAGCAGCTTCTTCGGTGCCGGCCCCAGTCGCTCGGCGGGCCATTCGCGGCGGACCAGCTCGAGGTTGCCGCCGATCCCGCCGGCGGCGATCACAACGGCCTTGGCGGCGCGGACCTCGTACCCGTCGGGGTCGTTCAACTGGTCCTCGGCCACGCGGACCGGTTCGTCGCTCCTGAGTGTTGTGCTCTCCGTTTGAGGTACCCTCCCGCGCGCAGGGGCTGTGTGTTCTGCGGTCACCCGGCAACCGACCGCTCGCCCGTCCTCGACTATTAGCTCGGTGACCCGCGAGCGCAGACGCAGATCGAGCGCGGAGCGACGCGGATGGGACTCGATCGCGCCCCAAACAGCTTGCACGAGCGCCTTGCCGGTTCCCCAGGTGAGGTGGAAGCGAGGCACCGAGTTGCCGTCGCCGAAGTTGCCGCGCTCGGCCCAATTGACGACGGGAAAGAACTTCACGCCAAGCTGGCGCAACCAGCCGCCGACGTCGTCGCGCGCCCGCGTTACGTACTGCTCCGCCCAGCGCCGAGGCCAAACGTCCTCAGGGTCGAACTCGGCGATCCGCAGCCAATCCTCGAGCGCCAGCGCCTCGGTATCGGGAATGCGCGAGCGGCGCTGCTCGGGCGAGTCGACCATGAACATGCCGCCGAATGCCTCGCGGGCAAGCCCGCCGATCTCCTGCGGCTCGCAGCGGTCGAGCAGCAGCACGGTGTGCCCGCTGCGCAACAGCTCGAGCGTGCTGACCAGCCCGGCCAGCCCAGCTCCGACGACGATCACATCGGGCGACTCGCTCACAGCAACGCCATCCCGGGCGCGACTTTGACTTCGACCAGCTCTGGCTTCTCCGACGCGAGTGCCTTGCCGAGGGCATCGCTCAGCTCGTCGCCTCCGTCCACCACGAGCGAGTTGACGCCGTAGCCGCGCGCGACGGCGGCACAGTCGAGCGCCGGTAGGTCCAGGCCGGGCGCGTCCACGATGTCCTCGAGCATGCCAAACCACTTGAGGATCGCGTACTCGTCGTTGCGCAACACCAAAAAGGTCACAGGCACGTCATAAGCAGCGGCGGTCCACAGGCTCTGGATCGCATATTGGGCTGAGCCCTCGCCGATCACGCACACGACGGGCCGGCTCGGCTGTGCCATCTGCGCCCCGATCGCGGCCGGCATGCCGAAGCCGAGGCCGCCACCGGAAGAGAAGAGGTAGCTGCCGGGCTTTGACAGGCGCAGCTGGTTGCGCAAGGCAAGCGTGGCGGAGGGAGACTCGAGCACCACGATCCCGTCCTGGGGGAAAACTTCGGCAAGCGCGCGCACAGCGGTCGAGGGACTGATCGGATCGGTGATCGGCGCCGCCTCGGGCGCGGGCCGAATGGGGGGCGCAAGCCGGTCGGACTCGCCGACGGCGTCGGCAAGCGCCGCAAGCGTGAGCCCGGGATCGGCCAGGATCGCGTCGCCCATCGGCGCGCGCGCCGCCTCGTCAGGATCGCTTGTGATCGCGACGAGCGTGGTCCCTTCGGCCAGCAGCGGCCCAGGCACGTTGGGGTAGTAGGGGAAGACGGAGGTACCGACGGCAAGCACGAAGTCGTGCGCGGCAAGCATTTCGCCAACGGGCAACACGGCGGGGGGAAGGATGCCCTGGAACAGCGGATGATCCTCGGGAAAGCCGAGACGCCCGCCACCGGTGGCGGGCGTCGCATACACGGCCAGGCGCTGTAGTTCGGCGAGCCCGATCGCGGCCTCCCAGCCGCCGCTCGCGTCGATCTCCGGACCGGCGATCAGCGCGGGACGCTCAGCGCGCCGCAGTTGCTCGGCAAGCTGTGCGATCGCCTCGGGCCCGGGTTGCGCGGCGCCGGCGACCAGGCGGCCGGCTTGGTGGCGGACGGCGTCCTCGTCGACCTCGGCACCCCAGTCGTCCATCGGGATCGACAGGAACGAAGGCCCGCGCGGAGGCAGTGTCGCCATGTGGATCGCCCGTGCCAGCGCATGCGGCACGTCCTCGGCACGCGGCGGCTCATAGCTCCACTTCACCAGCGGTGCGGGCACGCGCGCGGCGTCGCGGTTGGTCAGGTTCGCCTGCAACGTCATCAAAGAGCGGTACTGCTGGCCGGCGGTGATCACGAGCGGTGACTTGTTCGCCTGCGCGTTGAAGATTGCGCCCATCGCGTTGCCGACCCCTGGCGCGGTGTGCAGATTGACGAGCGTCGGCCGTCCGCTCGCCTGCGCGTAGCCGTCGGCGAGACCGACGACGGTCGCCTCCTGCAGGCCGAGCACGTAGCGGAAGTCCGCGGGAAACTCGGTCAGCATCGGCAGCTCGGTGGAGCCGGGATTGCCGAACAGGGTGGTCATGCCGCGCTCGCGAAGCAGCTCGAACGTCGCCTCTCTAACCGTCTTCACGTTTCTCTCCTCGCGTGATCGATGCTCTCACCGCTGTCTCCCGGATGGGAGGCGCCGCCTCTTTTGAAGGAGGTTCTTAGCTCGGGGACAATACATTCAGCGCATCGTTTGCGGTGGTGGTCTGTTCTGGGAGTCGGATCTTGGTCAGTCGTGGCGTACATAACCGATGGGTTGGCACACGGTCGCTGCTGACGGTCGTCGGCTGCGCATTTGCGTGCGCGGGAGCGCCGGCGGGGGCTACGGCCAGCGCAAGCCACAATGGGTCAGCCGCATCGCCCTACCCTGCCGCCGCCCAAAACCCGCGCAGGCTCGCGCATCCCAGCGAATACGCCCATAGCTCCTCCAATGGCCTCGGGGGGGTCTCGCCCGGCGCCTCGACTCCCGCGACCACGCCGAGCAGCAAAGCACCGAGCAAGACCGGCAAGACAACCAAGGCGCCCGCGAAGAAGAAGCCCAAGCCCGGCCTGCACGGCAACCCGGCACGCGCGCTACTGGCCTTCCAGGCGATGCAGGAGAACTTCTACATCCCCGGCACCGGCCTCTACGAGGGCGAACCGTACTCCTACCTATGGCCGTTCTCCCAAGCGTTGGCGGCGACCGTCAGCGTCGCCAACATCCCAGGTCTCACAGCCAGCGCGGCAAGCACCAATTCTCACGAATTGAAAGCACGCATCGTCGGCTTGCAGAAGTATTGGGGCGCCCCCACGCCCGTCGCCGGCCAGGGCACCGGCGAACAGCCCGAAAGCGAAGAACACGGGGAAGGCTCGGAACCGACCGAAGCGGCGGGGATTGCGCCCCCGTCGCTGCCCTCGTTCAACGGTGAGGTCGTGCCCCCCGGCGGCGCAAGCTACTACGACGACAACGAGTGGGTGGGAATCGAGCTGGCACGCCTGTACGAGCAACACCACGAAGCGGCGATGCTCGAAAAAGCCGAGCAGATCATGGCGTTCGTGATGGCCGGCTGGCAGAGCAGCCCCAAGCTCGCTTGTCCCGGTGGCATCCCGTTCTCAGACTCCCCCAGCAACACCGAACGCAACACGGTCACCGACGGCCCGGCCGCCGAGCTCGGTGTGCAGCTGTATCGCCTCACCGGCGACGCGACGTATCTGCAGTTCGCGGAGCAGGCCTACGAATGGGTACGTACCTGCCTGCGCTCGCCAAGCGAACTGTATTACGACCACATCCGCCTGCACGGCGTGCTCGACACGACCCTATGGAGCTACAACCAGGGCTCGATGATCGGCGCCGGCACGCTGCTCTACCAGGTGACCGGCAACGGCGCCTACCTCTATGAGGCGCGCCAAACGGCCAAGTCGGCACTCGCTTATTTCACGACCTCGCGCATGCTCTCGGAAAACCCCTTCTTCCCGTCGGTCTACTTCCGCAACCTGATGTACCTCGACTCGGTCACGCACGACCCTCCAGGCCCGAAGCTAGCCCAGGAATACGTCAACAGCGTCTGGGTCCACCAGCGCCTGAGCGACAACCTGTTCGCGTTCGGCTCGCCACCGTCGACGCAATTGCTCGATCAAGCGGCGGTCGTGCAGATCTACGCGCTGCTGTCCACGCCGGCCAGCACGTACTTCTGAGCGGCATGCCCCCCGCGCGCGCGGGGGCATCGCCGATTTTGGAGAACTTGGCAGACCCCCTGAGCGCGGCGAGGCAAGGCCGAGTAGGCTAGGCGGCAGATGACGACAGACGCCGCCAACATGGTCACTGCCGAGGGCCTGCAAGAGCTCGAAGCCGAACTGGCCGCGCTCGAGGGCGAGGGTCGTCGTGAGATCGCCGAGCGCATCAAAACCGCGCGCGAGTGGGGCGATCTCAAGGAGAACAGCGAGTATCACGACGCCAAGAACGATCAGGCGCACCTGGAGACGAAGATCGCGAAACTGCGCGAGCGGATCTCAGCCGCCGAGGTGGTCGAGGCCACGCACGCCAGCGACGGCGCAGTCGCATTCGGCTCTACCGTGGTCGTTCGCGACGAGGCGGGTAAGGAGCGCAGCTGGCAGATCGTCAGCTCGCACGACGCCTCGCCGTCAGATGGGCGGCTGTCGGCGGACTCGCCGGTTGCCCGCGCGCTGCTCGGACGTCGTGCCGGCGAGCGGGCCGCCGTCGTCCTCCCCAAGGGCGAGAGCGTTCTCACCGTCGTCAACGTCGCCTGAGTCCAGCGGGGCGAACAGCGCGCCCGCCGAGTCGGCGTTCAGGCTGTCGAGGCCGGCCGGGTGGGCGTCCAGGTGGTTGAGGTCGGCGTTATCCATACCCAAGGATGGGTCGACGTGCAACCGCGCGGTTGCACGTCGCGCCGCGGCTTCCTCCTTGCGCCGGTAAAGGCGCTGGTCGGCCAGCTGCAGGATCGAAGCGGGGTCGGCCACCTCGGCCGGAATCATCACCGAACCGTGCGAGGCGGTTATCGAGAAGTTGGGAGCGTGCTCGCAGAGTGCCGCAACGCTCAGCTGCACGAGGTTCTCCTCGTGGCGCTGCGAGCGGTCGAACAGCACACAGAACTCGTCGCCACCCATCCGGTAGGCGCTGCCGTGCGGCTCCACGGTGTTTTTCAAGCGTGCGCTCAAGTGCACCAGCAAGGTGTCGCCGGCGGGGTGGCCGAAGG
This sequence comes from Solirubrobacteraceae bacterium, assembly GCA_035486935.1. Lineage (GTDB taxonomy): Bacteria > Actinomycetota > Thermoleophilia > Solirubrobacterales > Solirubrobacteraceae > Palsa-744. Next base: position 268 of record DATHMQ010000079.1, on the reverse strand, counting down.
TGTCGTTGTAGAGCTTGAAGCCATCGAGGTCGTACAGAACCAACTCCCAAGGCTCATGCTGGTTGGCGGACTTGCAGGCAAGGCGCAGGTCGCCCATCAGCAGACGCCGGTTGCCAAGCCCGGTGAGTGGGTCGGTGAGCGACAGGCGCCGCGAGTGGGCGAGCAACACGAGATTCTCGCGCAGCGTGAAGATCAGGTGCACGCCGACCGCCAGCACCGTGGCCCCGGCGAGAATCAGAGCGGGCAGAGTCAGGCGTGGCCCGACGTT